>JBOGMW010000133.1:0-19704 GCA_050746805.1 Candidatus Acidiferrales bacterium
TCTTCATCGCGGCAATCAACGCGCTTGCGTCCGATGTCTGGAATTTTGAGGCGCTCATGACCGCATCATGGCCCGCGATCAGAGGCGCGAGTATCGAGGGTTGCGTAGCGTCTCCCTGCTTTATAGCCACGCCTGAACGAGGTTTGAGTTTTTCCGGGCTGCGCTCGATCCCGGTCACGGTATGGCCTCGTCCGAGAAGCTCCGTCGTCAGCCTCGATCCAACTCGCCCTCCGATACCTATCAACGCTATTCTCATGCCTTCCTCCTTCGATATAAAGTCTGATGCGCTCCCGCCTCGAAAGCGGGTGTATTCCAGCGAGCCTCAATCTGCGGCGGCAACAGGAAGCTTCCAGCCATGCCGTATCGCCATGAAGCGGAGGCCGAAGCAGAGAATTGCGCCAACGGACATTCCCACAGCGGACGGAAGATGCAACGCGTTTCCGATCACCACGACGGCAGCCCCGGCCAGAGCGGCAACGGCGTAGAGATCGGCGCGCAGCACCGTGGGTATTTCCACTACCAGGATGTCGCGCAGCATGCCGCCGCCAATTCCCGTCAGCATGCCCAGCAGCATTGCCGCGACCGGACCGAGGTGAAAGGCGAGCGCCTTGGATGATCCTGTCACGGCGAACAGCGCCAGACCGATGGCATCGAACATCAGAACGGAGCCGTGCAACCGGTTGACAATCGAATCCCAGAAGAACGTAATCACACCGGCAAGGACACAGACCGCGACATACCGCCAGTCGTTGATTGCCGCTGGTGGAATCGCGCCGATCAGAACATCGCGGGTGATTCCGCCGGCATTGCCCGCCGCGAAGGAAAGCACGAGAACGCCGAAGATATCGAGCCTGTGTTTGACGGCGGCCATCGCTCCGCTGAGGGCGAAGACAAATGTTCCGCCAAGATCGAGTGTGACCCGAAAAGCGTCCATCATCTTCGCGACATGAACCGGATCCACCATTCTTATTTATCTCCTTTGCCTGAATGCGATGAACGCGTTATTTCCCCAGCCAGGCATGCGCCGCGACCACCAGAGCCTTCACACCTGTCTCCAGAGTTGGGTGGATCACCGGGGCAAAGCGCGGACTGTGGTTGCTCGGAAGCGCGTTAAGCGTGCCATCTTTCTTCGCCTTGTCATATACCTCAGGATCGTCGCCGCCAAAGAACCAGAACACCGCCGGAGCGTGCCACTCCGCTCCGAAGCATCCGAAATCCTCGCTCGCCATCGTAGGTTTCGTTTGCTCTACGGAGCCGTCAGGGAAGTTTTGACGAAACGCGCCAACGACCTTCTCTGTCGCATCGACATCGTTCGTTACCAGTGAATAACGGTCCAGTGGAATGATCTCAGGTGGCTTCGGCGCACCTGCCGCTGCTGCTTCGGCATTCACAATTCGTTCAATCGCTGCAAGCACATGTTTGCGGACCCCCTCGTCGAAGGTGCGCACGTTCAACTTGATGATGGCCTCGTCAGGAATGACATTCTCTTTTGTGCCCGCCTGGAGCACCCCGATTGTCACTACGGCGGAATCCGTGGGCGCGACTTCCCGAGAAACGATCGTTTGCAGTCTCATCACGGTCGAGGCAGCCATGATGATGGGATCAATGCTGGCCTCGGGCATCGAGCCATGCGCACCACGCCCGAACATTCGAATTTGCAGGCTGTCAGCGGCAGAGGTGACAACCCCAGTTCGCCAATCGAGGTGCCCGGATGGCACGCTCATTACATGCTGGCCAAGCACGACATCGGGCTTCGAGAATCGTTTGAAGAGCCCGTCGTCAATCATGGCCTGCGCGCCCTGCGCCGTCTCCTCCCCTGGTTGAAAGACTGACATGAGCGTTCCGTGCCAGCTATCGCGGCTCTTGGCAAACAGCGAGGAAGCCCCCGTCAAGCAGGCCACGTGCATGTCGTGCCCGCAGGAGTGCGCCACGGGCGTATTCTTGCCATCAGGGCCTGTCGCCGTAACTGTACTAGCATAGGAAAGACCGGTCGCTTCCTTGATGGGCAACGCATCCATGTCCGCACGCAGCATCACGGTTGGGCCGTCTCCGTTGCGCAAGATGCCAACAACCCCCGTCTTGCCGACTCCTGTGGTCACCTCAAAACCGCTGGCCCTGAGATGGTCCGCCGCAATCCCCGCAGTGCGCTTCTCCTGCATCGACAACTCGGGGTGAGCATGGATGTCTTTGTAGAGCGCTTCCAGTTCCGGAAGCATTTTGTCGAGATTTCCAAGGATCTCTGTCGGTTTCTTTCCCTGCGTCATGTGAGCCTCCTGTCTGCAGCTCATGCTTCATCGTCTGAGAGCGTATACGGTATCGATTCACCGTCTTGGTGGTAGTAGACAGCGAACTGGTGATCCGGAGACCAATAAGCGATCTCGCCGACTTCGTACCTGTTCTTCCTGGGACCGTTTTCCGAAAGCGCTTTGGGCAAAGCGCCGTACTTCTCGCGCCCGAACAGGTCATTCATCGACACGTTCAAAGCATCGACACGTTCAAAGGGAGAACGGAAACAAAATCCCGTGCAGTCGCGTTGTCGGCCACACTGGCGATGACTACTTTGTCGGCGATTTTTATCCGGATTCTCATGTGCGTTATCCTCTCAGTCGAATGGCTGATGCCTTTGATCGCGCCGACAGCCACTAGTCTCCCTGGCAACAGGAGCGCACTGAAAAGCAGACTGCTCGTAATAAGGTTTTTGGACCATGTGCCCATCGCTGATTTCCTCTACTTCGTTCCTTTCGGGCGCAGAAGCGATTTGATCGCGCGACGCTCGTCCATTGCGCGGCGGGCTTCTGCCAGCTGATCCAAGGGTAAAGCTAAATTGAAAACCTTGCCGGGGTTGATGTTTCCGTTCAACGCCAGCCTGACCTTTCTGGGCGGCATCTCGATAGACAACGCCGTCTTTCATCACGAAATCGACTTTTGCCGTGGTGCCAATGTCCTTGAGCGGGTCGCCTGGCATCGCTACAATATCGGCGAGTTTGCCAGGGGCGATCACTCCGAGATCGCTTCGTTGAAGCATCTCGGCAGCCACACTGGTTGCGGCCTTCAGGACTCGGATAGGGGTCAACCCCGCTGCCACCATGGCTTGGAATTCGAGAATCCCATGGCTGAACGGAAACATCCCGCAATCTGTACCGTAGGCAACCATTACGTTGCTCCCTGCAAGCAGGCGTTGCGATGCAAGGATGTTTTCGTTGTCACGGCTGAATTTCCATATCGCCTGGCAGGGCAAGGTTCCCTCATGAAGTTCATGCAAATCCTCTTGCGTCATCTGCATGGTGGGCACCACATAAACTCCAGCTTTTGCTGCCATCGCCAGCCCTTCACTGTCGATCAGGTAAGCATGCTCGAGACTTCGGACGCCAAAACGGATCGCCTGTTTGCATCCCTCAGCAGCGCCGGTATGAACGGCGACGGGCATGCCGAGTTGGCGGGCAGTCGAGGTGAGAGCTTCCATCTCATCATCGAACCACGTTACCCGGGCAGGATCGTCTCCGGCGCTGAAGTAGCCGCCCGTGTTTGTTGTCTTAATCCAGTCGCTACCGAAAGTATGTTCTCGGCGAACCAACGCTTTGATAGACGCCGGGTCGTCCGCAATCGCTGAAACGGGCAGTGTCCAGCGAGGGTTGTAAAAGCCGCGCAAGTCGCCGTGACCTGCACTTGCGCTGATGATGTGAGCAGCAACGATGATCCGCGGACCTTGCACCACTCCGGCGTTGATTGCATTCCGAAGATCGACGGTGGGCCAATCCGGATCGACGCAGCCCATGTCTCGCAGCGTTGTGAAGCCATAGCCCATGTACTCGCGCGCGAGGCTCAACCCCTTTAACGCTTTGCTGGCCGAAGATTCGAGCGTCTGCCGGACTAGATTGGCCGCATCCATCGTAAGGTGAACATGGGTGTCAATGAATCCGGGACTGACAGTTCTGTCCGAAAGGTTGATTACTTGCGCGTCCGGGGGTCGCTCAACGGATTGCCCTACACTCGTGATGCGATTCTTTTCAATCAGAATCTCAATCTTTCCGCTCAACGTATCGGAGACGCCGTCAAACATTCTTCCACAGACCAGAACAATGCCACTCATCGTATCCTCCCTTTCACTGTAATAACTCACTTCATGCGACCGTTGTGCCACGCAAACGACCATGCATACCACCACCGCGTGTAGCCCGGGAAAACGACGTATAGACCATCATTTGAGAACGCGACAACCGCTTCCTGGCTTCCACCTTGCCGTGCTTGTCCATCCCTACCAGATGGAAAACGCTCTTGCCCAGATCGATACCGATAACCTGAATCTGCATAAAATGATCTTCCATAAACCGCTCTCCCTACGATCACCCTCTTCTTAAAGGCAATCAAGCGGCGGACCATCTCATTAAGATCGGGCACACCAACCACCGCCTGTGAGCTACTGGCCGGTCTGTGCCTTCAAAAACGTTCCTTTGTTGAGTTCGTCGAACGCATGCCTGAGCTGCTCCTGAGTGTTCATGACGATCGGGCCGTACCATGCCACAGGTTCCTCGAGTGGCTTGCCCGAGACCAGGAGGAATCGGATTCCTTCCTCGCCGGCCTGAACTACAAGTTCGTCGCCGCGATCAAAAAGCACCAGTGATCGGTTTTCGGCCTGCGCGGGAGGCGTCTTGTCCCACCATCCGACCGGTTCGGTCGGGACGGCGAGCGGACCGGACGCGTTGCAGAACTTCCCAGAGCCTGCGAAAACATAGGCGAAAGCGTGGCGGGTCGTCTCGATGGGCAGTGTCTTTCTCCTGCCCGACGGAACAGACACGTCGAGATAGATCGGGTCGGCGGCGATTCCGTCTACGGGACCCTTCTTGCCCCAGAAGCTTCCGCAAACGATGCGCACTCCAGTACCGTCATCGTCCTTTATCAGCGGGATGTCGGGCGACTTCACTTCCTGATAACGAGGTGTTGTCATCTTGAGCGAAGACGGCAGATTCGCCCAGAGCTGAAACCCGTGCATCCTCCCGTCCTGATCGCCCTTCGGCATCTCCTGATGAATGATTCCGCTCCCCGCAGTCATCCACTGGACGTCGCCGGCGGCGATGGCGCCGTTGTTCCCCATGCTATCGCCGTGCTCTACAGTTCCCGCGAGGACGTAGGTGATCGTTTCGATACCTCGGTGGGGGTGCCACGGGAAGCCGGCCAAGTAATCCTCCGGAACATCATTGCGAAAATCATCGAGGAGGAGAAATGGGTCGAACTCGGAGGTGTTTCCGAAGCCGAAAGCGCGGCGCAGGTGTACGCCCGCACCTTCGAGGGTGGGCTTGGATATAATGACCTGCTTGACTGGCCGAATGGACATGTGGCCTCCCGTGTGGAGTTCTGCTTATTCGACGTGATGTTACGCCTGCCTGTTGCTTTCGTGTCCGTGGTTCGATTGAAATAGCTGCCGGAAATCGGAGTTCCCCATCCGATCTCTTTGTTCTCAGCTATCCGCGAGATAGCGATGTACAAACGTCACTGCCATTGCGCCCTCGCCGACAGCCGATGCGCAGCGTTTCACCGCTCCATGGCGCACATCGCCGGCTGCGAATATGCCGGGGATATTCGTTTCGAGATAGAAAGGAGAGCGGTCGAGCGGCCACGACGCAGGGAGACGGCCTTCCTTCAACATATCCGGACCGACAACAAGGTATCCTGCTTCGTCGCGAATAATTCCCGCCTGCGTTGCCCAGTCTGTTTGTGGGGCGCCACCGATGCATATAAAAAGCCCTTTGGTCGGCAGGCTCTGGGTCTTGCCTGTCTTGTTGTCTGTGAGCGTCACCGATTGCAGCACCTGGTCGCCGTGCAACTCGGTCACTTCCGTATTGCACATCACTTTGATATTGCTGGCCGCATTGATTCGGTCCACCAGATAGTGAGAGAGCGTGCTCTTGAGCGAATCGCCGCGGATGATAACCGTCACGGCTTTCGCGAAACGCGAGAAATTCATTGCAGCCTGGCCCGCCGAATTTCCACCGCCCACGACGGCTACATTCTCGTTTCCGCATAAAGAAGCTTCGCTGACTCCGGCCCCGTAGTAAAGTCCCGCCCCGAAGAACTTCTGTTCGTTCGTGAGATTCAGGCGTCTGTATTGAACCCCTGTAGCGCAGATAGTGGACCGGGCAATGATCTTTGTGCCATCGGCAAGATAGCCGACCGCCTTGCCGGGAAGAAATTCGCCACGCACGCCTTCGCGCGACAATAGGAACTCCGCTCCAAAACGACATGCCTGCTCGCGGGCACGTTCCGCCAGATCAGCACCGGCGATTCCCTTGGGAAAGCCGAGATAGTTTTCGATCCTGGAGGTCGTGCCTGCTTGCCCGCCGACCGCCGAGCGTTCAATCACAACCGTCTTCAGGCCTTCTGAAGCACCATACACGGCGGCACTAAGGCCGGCAGGGCCTGCTCCATAAATAGCGAGGTCATATTCGGAGCGGGAAGGATCGTGGAACCATCCGAGCTTTTCCGTGATCTGCCGAACAGTGGGACACTCCATCCGGGAGCCGTCAGAGAAGACACAGACCGGAAGGCGCGAGTCCTGCAGACTATCAACACCTGCATTCATGCGCGCCTGCTCGTCATTTGTCAGTTCGATCCACTCGAAAGGCACGTCACTGCGCTGCAGATAGTCTCGAATCTTATAAGCGGTAGACGACCCAGCTTTTCCGATAATTTTAATATTGGGAAGGTTTTTCGTAATTTGTGGTTGGTCTGTCATATCCGGCTAGCTTCAACGCTCAAAGTCACGCGCCCCAAGATTACTCCCTGGGAATGCGTGTAATCATCCCGGCCAGTCGGTTTGCGACGGGTGATGTCCTACTATCACCCACTTCGCTTTTTCACTCGACACATCAGTGCACCCACGGACTTCATAACGTAGGCATTCGGCGGGGTCTCTCCTTTTCCTGGAGCCGCTCATGTTTCAGGCAATAAGGAGTCCACGGTATTGCGCGAAGTCTCTTTTCTTCTATCGGACCGCCATCGACCAGGCATTTACCGAACATGCCTTCTTCCATTCGCTTCAGTGCGTCTTGTACTTGGTGGAGCGTCGTCAAATCGATATCCGCTTCGTTGAACTGCCCGTCTTTTTCCTCGTCTCTGACGCTTGCATCGCTCCAGTCACCGCCAGGCTTATCGCTCAGGTCGCGTGCTTTTGCATCCGCGCCATGAATATTCTTTAATAGTCGTTGCTCTTCCACCTGTAGGCGTTGCTTGTATTCTTCTGTATTCAAGATTGCCCCCATGCTTCCATCGACCGCTTGGTTTCCGCTTTCACCTTTCGCTCTATTAGAAAGGATAGTTAGCCGGCGTGTGTCGGACAGTCACCCAATGGTCTCTGGTGAATTCGTGCATGATCCACTCGCCGCCAAATCGTCCGATGCCGCTATTCTTTTCGCCTCCGAATGGCCCGGTTGACGTGTCATCCACACTATAGTCGTTGACATGAGTCATGCCGGCCTGGATACCCAGCGCAAATCTCACGCCGCGCTGTTCGTCGCGAGTGAATACCGCACTTGAAAGTCCGTACTGAGTATCGTTCGCAACCCGCAACGCCTCCGCCTCTCCATTCACTTTGATGATTGGCGCGATTGGACCGAATAATTCGTCCTGAGCGATCTGCATATCGTTCTTGACATCCACGAAGACGTGCGGAGGCAGTACCTGACCCTTCGGATCTCCGCCCACCGCCTGGCGAGCCCCTGCGGCGAGGGCGCTCTTGATGTGCGCCATGTGCGCCGCAAGCTGCTTTTGATTGATGATCGGGCCGATGGAAGTTGCCGGATCGTTCGGGTCCCCATACTTCAAGCCCCTTACATGCACCGTGAAGAGGTCCACAAACTCGTCATACACCTTTGCATCGACGATGATGCGGTTGGTGCTCATGCAGATTTGGCCCTGATGCAAGAATCTGCCGATCACTGTGGCGCGCACGGCGTGTTCCACGTCGGCGTCATCCAAAATGACACAAGGCGCATTCCCGCCAAGTTCGAGCGCGACACGCTTCATCTGGGGGCCGCTCATTGCAAGGCCTCCGATGTGCCGACCAACTCGCGTGGATCCGGTAAACGAAATGAGCCTGGGAATCGGATGCAAAGTGAATGAGTCGCCGATTTCAGCGATGGGACCTATCACGACGTTGAAAAGGCCAGGCGGCAGGCCCGCTTCCTCATAAATTTTCGCGATCAGCAGCCCGCCTGTCACGGGCGTATCTTCGGCGGGCTTGATAACGACTCCATTCCCAAGAGCCAATGCGGGGCCGACCGAACGATGGGATAGGTACATGGGAAAGTTCCATGGACTGATCACGCCGATCACACCGAGGGGCTGACGGTATGCCCGACTCTCCTTCCCCGGTTCGTCAAGCGGGAGGACCCGGCCCTCGACCCGATGGGGGAACGATGCGGCTTCCAGCGTGATGGAATGAACAAACTGCCACTCCAGTTCGGCTTTGATTCGAGTGCTGCCCGATTCCCGGATGAGCCAGTCCACGATCTCCCGGTGGCGTGCTTCCATGATAGCGAGGGAGCGGACCATCACGGCAGCGCGTTCGGAAGGTAGTAGCGCTGCCCATCCAATCTGCGCTTTTGCCGCAGACTGGTAGGCCTCGTCGAGATCATCCTTATTCGCCATAACGATCTCTGCGAGGGTTTCTCCCGAGTACGGGTCCTTGTCTATCTCCTTCCCGCCCAGCTTGCCAGCCCGCCAGGAACCGCCGATGTATTGCCCGTCAAAACCGGAATAAGGACGAGGCGCCGCAGGAGACGTACTCGTCTGTTGGCTCTGCGGCTTTGCGGGAACTTTGTCGATGGATTCATTCATGAAATCCTCCCGGGCGGAGTGATTCTGTCAGGCGCTTCCGCCACCACGGATAGATAAACGGGCCTAAGTCTAGTCCAGAAAATATGAAATGTCAAAGATGCTGAGTCGCTAGCGTGGGCGAGATTGGGTCGAAATCCTCGACTGAAATACGTCCACGATCGATTCGCCGCGCCTTCCCTTCAGAGACAGAGTCGACCGGATCGACGGTCGCAAAATGCTGGAATCCAGAGAAAAGTTTGGCGGCAAATCATGCGGAGATTGCATCTACGAATTATGAACGACATTTGCAAAGGAGGCATTGCGATGAATGTGGTTCTGTATGGAGCCGTATTTCGATGGAGGACTACGCGATCGCGCTAGTCGATGAACTCGAGCACCCGTCTCATCGGGAGCAACGCTTCACGGTCGGCTACTGACCCAGGCCTTTCTTCCGGACGCACAACCCATGATTTGAAGCAGCACCTGCAAGCGAGTCACCGGAACGAGTCTCTTCAATCGATGGTTGTTACGTGGGCGCCAATCGCCAACACTGCCCAGGGAGATTTTTGCGCCAGTTGATGAGCGGTGCTGCTGACCGCACCGAGAAGAGGCGTAGACTTTCTCAACCCAAATACAAGCAGGCTGATGTTGTGCTGTCTTGCAGATTCAATAATTCCTTCCACCTCATCCCCTTCAATAATGTAGGTGCTCAGAATTTGATTGCGTTTCCTGGCCTGGACGACAGCATCCCGATGCAGGTCTTCATAGAATCGGCGTCTCTGCTCTTGGAGCATACCGGGCAGTTCTGGCTCAACATAAGCGGCGAGGCCCATGTAATAAGGCAGCGGCTCGACCACGGTTACAGCGATCAGTTCGCTCTGAAGCTGGACGGCCAGGCTGATGGCGGCGTCCAGGGCTTTTCGCGATTCAGGAGATTCGTCAAATGCAACCATGATTCTCTTAAACATAAGTCTGGCCCCTGGTGCTTTCTGCGTGAATCATCTTAGTGCTCTCCGGTAGTGAATATCCATTGTGCTGGCCGCTCATCATCGCCACTCAACGGTTGTTCCCGGATGCCAAGTCGCCGTTGAGAGCTACTTCCTTGCCATCGCGAGTTCATGTTTTTTCTCGCGAATCGATTCGTAGAGCACGTCCATCTGATTCTGGAGGTGGACATGGTCCGCAGCCGCGTGGAATCCCTTCTCAGGGATGTTTTGCAGCAATTCCGCGTCACGCCGCTGTAGCTCTTTCAGCTCTTCTTCATCGCTTGCGAGCTGCGCTTGTAAGTCCTGCACTGCCTGTATATCGCTCATAGAAACACCTAACGTTCGACATAGAAATGGATAAATGGATCGATCCAGCAACCGATACGGCGAATTATAGGCCAAAGTCTATTTTGGGAAGACTTCGGATTGCGTATCGAAGTTCGCCGCAGCCTCTACCCGATCTGCACTGTCAGCATCGATATCGACCCCCCATCCACACCTTCGATGGGAAAAGTGACGGCTTCGCCTCGCTGCCGGGTGCCGAGTACGTAGAGCATCGGCAGGTAATGATCCGGTGTCGGAATCGAGAGTTCTGCTTCCCATCCGAGTGACTCGTAGTCGATGAGTGGTTTATATTCGCCCGCAAGCATCATCTCCTTCGCTTCCCTTTCAAAGCGAAGTGCCCAATCATACGGATCAGGCATGTGCCTGCCCCACGCGTAAGCATGCAGATTGTGGACCAGGTTGCCGCTGCCCACGATCAGGACACCTTCCTCTCGCAAAGGCGCGAGCTTCCTGCCGACCTCAAAATGGAACGAGGCGGGCTGCGTTTCGTCGATACTGAGTTGCACAACAGGAATATCCGCATCGGGGTATACGTGACGGAGCACAGACCAAGTTCCATGATCGAGCCCCCACGAATCGTCGAGATGAACGGGCAACGGAGCCAGCATCGTCTGCACGCGTCGCGCGAGATCAGGATCGCCGGGAGCGGGGTATTGCACCTGATAGAGCTCGCGCGGAAAGCCGCCGAAATCATGAATCGTTCGCGGCGCTGTACTGATGGTGATGCCGGTTCCCGGCACAAACCAGTGAGCGGAGATCGACAGGATCGCTCTTGGTCTCGGCGTATGACTTCCTATGTGCCGCCACGCTTCGGTGTAACGGTTATTCATAACGGCATTCATGGGATTGCCGTGTCCGAAGAAAATGGTGGGAAGCAGGTTGGCCATGTCACACACTCCTTTTCCAAAAGCTGCGTCACGCGGCGATCATCGGTTAGCGTGAAGATACAGCTGTGGAAGTCAGCAAATCCTCCGGGGTCTTACCCGCCAAAGCCGCATCCAGGTTGTCCAACGCCCGCATGCCTATCCGCGTCCGCGTCTCGATGGTCGCCGTGCCCAGGTGTGGAAGCAAAAATACATTGGGTAGGTTTCGGTATTCAGGGTTGATATGAGGTTCTCCGTTGTATACGTCAAGCCCTGCGGCGGCGATCCGGCCAGAGCGAAGAGCTCGAATCAGCGCGTCATCGTCCACTAGACTGCCTCGGGCTGCATTCACAACAACCGCACCGTGAGGCAGTAGTTCGATCGTTTCCGCATTCAGGAAGCGATCGGTGGCCTTTGTTCCCGGCGCATGCAACGTGAGGAAAGGGCTCTTCGTCAGAAGATCACGTGCATCCGCATGAAACACGGCGCCCCTCTCCAACTCGGGACTTAGCCGGTGCATATTCGTGTAGTGAATGCTCATTCCGAAAGCGCGCGCCCTCTCGGCCACCGCGGAACCAATATGTCCCATTCCATAAATGCCAAGGACCTTGCCCGTCAGTTGCCAACCTAACAGTTCGGTGGGCTTCGGGTCGCGCCAGTTGCCGCTCCGTATGAGCGCTTCGCCTTCATTCGCCCGCCGAGAGGCAGCCAGCAGAAGAAGGATCGCGATATCGGCGGTCGCGTCGGTTACCACGTCCGGAGTATTCGTCACCTGAATCCCCCGGACCGCTGCTGCCGCGAGATCAATGTGATCGAATCCCGCAGAGAGAGTCGCGATCACTCGTACCGAGTTCGGTAGACGGGAGAGCACTTGTGCGTTCATCACATCCTGTTGCGTTATGAGCAGTGCATCCGCTCCGGCCGAAACCTCAATTAACTCTCCGCTCGAATACAGCCGGTCTTCGGCATTGAAACGCGCGAGGTAGTCGCGGGCGATTCGCGCCTCCACCTCCTGTGACAATCGACGGGTCACGACAAGAGTTTTCTTGGGCACGGGGTACCTCCTTCCTTGTCTGCGCTCAGGGAGGAATCCTGAACGCGCTTACGGCTGGTTTCCACCTCTGGGATTGCCATGTCCGAAGAACATTTCGGCAGTACATTGGCCCATGCCAAAGCACTCTCGTTCTGGTTCACGACGCAGTAGGGCACGAAGATCCAATAATCTCAATTGCCAATATAGTGGCTTTAATGTCCAGAGGAATCCGCATGTCGACTTGCCTCGAACAGAAACCAGGTGCGCCGCTCGGTTTCGTCGATCCAGACTTCGATGAGGCTGGCGGTGGCGATGTCGTTGTGATCTTCGCACACGCCGTGGGCCTCGCGCAGGCGCGCAGCGAGCGTCTTGCTGTCCTCGCGCAGCTCGGCGAGCATGTCCTCCGGCTCGACGTATTCGGCGTCGTTATCGGATACGCGCTGCATGCGGGCGATCTGGCCGATGGACCGAAGCGTGGTTCCACCGACCTTGCGAACGCGCTCGGCGATGGGCTCGGTCATGGCGAAAAGCTGGTCGGCCTGTTCGTCGAGCAACAAATGGTAGTCGCGGAAATGTGGCCCGCTCATGTGCCAGTGAAAGTTTTTGGTCTTCAGATAAAGCGCGAACACGTCGGCCAGAATCGCATTCATGGCTCCCGAAATGTCCTTGGTGGCCGCGACTTCAAGGTCGGTGGGGGTAGCCAGCGGAACCCGTTGTCTACGTTCTAGATTTTTATTTACCGCAATAGATTTTTCCATACCATCTCCTTAGTTTGAGTCGTCGATAGACGGCCGAGCCCCTACAGCGGAGTCAGACAGGCTCTGTGGCTAGCCGCCGCACGGCAAAGGCCACAAACATCTGCGAGCACCCAGTAGTAATTAAGTTAATTCCGATGAACAAGCCGATGATCCACAGGGCCGCGATAGGCCACTGCGCCCACACCAGTATCCCCAGGATCAGGGTGATGATGCCGTCCACAAGCATCCAGCCCGAGCCCGGAACCCGCACCGTCAAAGCGGCAACAATACGGTAGATGCCAGTCACGACGAAATACAGGGCCAGAAGCAGCGTTATCACCAGCAGACCCGCCAGTGAGTTCCGCAGCAGCATGATACCCACGATGAACGAAAACACCGCATCCAGCACATGCAGAAAGAAGTGGCTTCCGTTCCGATGACGAAAGGCTTGGACCGCCTCGACGATGCCGGCGCAGATCAACACCCAGCCGAAGAAAATTATGGATATTACGGAAACAGCGACTGAGTCAATCAAGGCGACCACGCCCAGAAAGATCAATACAATCCCCAGCGCAAGCAGCCATCCCCAATTCCGGCGCAACTCATGCACGCCAGTATCGAAAACATTCGACGTCATAGCAGTCTCCTTCCGGTTGAATACGTTCTGAATTGCAGACAGCAAGATAAGCGCGAATCCAAGCCGTTACTTGCCAGCGCGTGTCCATTGCAGGTAATCGCAACCTTTGCTTTCTGTTTGCGCCAACCTGCTGCTTCTTTAAGCGGTCTTCAAATCGTGAAGCAACTTGAAACCTATTTGCGTACCCATTCCCAATGCATGGCCAAGTTGGATAATGAGGTATCCAAGAGGCTCCAGCAGGCGTGCGTTCGCGAGTGGGCCGGCATCGACTGCATCAAAGCCAATGTCGCGCGCGATTTCGAGCACGCTGTTCTTTGCGCCGGCATCGTCTCCGGCGACAAAAGCGGTGAGCTGGTTGTCGCCAAGTCTGCCAGTGTCCATGTGCTGCGCGAAAACCGTATTGAATGCTTTCACCACCCGTGCCTTCGGGGCTTTCTTCTGAAGCTCCTCCGCCCCGCTCGTCGTGAAACCGACGGCCCACTGCATATCCGACCCGAGGGCGTTTGTAGCGTCGACCAGTGCCTTGCCATCGATGGAGTCCCCCGCTTCCTTCAGCACGCTATCGATCGCGACAAAGGGCACAGCCAGAATGACAACTTCGGCCCACAGCACGGTCTCCTGTACCTTTTCCTTGCCTGTCGCCCTCACCTCGTGTCCAGCCGTTTTAAGACCTCGCGCGAGGGCGCTTCCTACCCGACCGTTGCCAATAATGCCAATCCGTTTCTTTGTCATTTTGCCCCTTTCAGGTCCTCATCTTCTTCGTCATCGTTCCAGTTGATCGGCGTGGGACGATCGAGGATCTGATCAACCTGCACGTTCCCAAAATAGTCCCAGGCCCATTCGACAAATGTCTCGACCTGTGCGCGTACCGTGGTAAGCAGAACGGCATGCACGCCAAGCCACGCAGCGAAGGCAATTGGGCCCGTGAGTTCGTGGCGGTGCTCGCCAACCTCAGCCACGGCTGCGTTGCGCCCGATCATTGCCATGATCCCTTTATCGAGGTAGTCGAAAGGCTTGACTGGCTCTCCCGAGAGCGCAGCCGCGATGCATTTCGCGCAATACTTGCCCGACTGTTCCGCCACGGCTGCAAGTTGAGGCAGGGGCCTGCCGTCCTTCCCGCTGATGTTCGCAAAATCTCCCAGAGCGTAAACGCCGGTGAAGCCCTCGACGCTGAAGTCCGGTTGCACATCGATGCGTCCGCCATGCCCGCGCTTGACGCCCAGACTGCCAGCCAGCGAACTCGCCTTTAAGCCGCCAGCCCAAATTACCGTTCGACTCGCAATTTTAGTTCCGTCCGAAAGCAGCACGCCGTGGGATGTGACCTCTTTCACGGCGGCCCCTAGGCGCACTTGTACGCCATGCTTCTCCAGCATTTTGGCAGCATACGCCTGGGACTTTGGGGAAAATGTGCTGAGTACGCTGTGTCCCATATCGACCAAGAAAACCTGGGCTTTGCTCAAATCCAGATCTCTGTATTCGTCTTTCAACATCCGCTGCATCATGTCGCCCAGCGCTCCAGCCGTCTCCGCGCCCGTGGGGCCTGCTCCTACCACCACGAAATTCAACACTCCCCTGGCGATCAGAGAGGGATCGCGATCCGAGGATTCGATAGCCTCCAAGATGCGCGATCGGAGCACTTCGGCGTCGTGAAGGGAGTACAACGGATACGCATGCCTGTCGGCCCCCGGCGTCTCAAAGAAATTTACCTGCGACCCCGCCGCAAGCACCAGGAAGTCGCCCTGATACTTTTGTCCCTCCGCGGTTTCGACGGTCCGTGTCTTGAGATCGACCGAAACCACCTCGACCATCTTTACATCCACGCTGGGGTATCGTTCGAGGACGTTGCGCAGGGAAAAAGCCGCATTGCTGGGAGCCAGCACCGCTGTGGCCACCTGGTACAGCAGCGGCTGGAACTGTTGATAGTTGTTCCTGTCGATCAACGTGATCCACACACCGGAATGCGAAGCCAGCTTGCGCGCACAGTTCAGCCCCGCGAAGCCCCCGCCAACGATCACGACGTGCTTCATGGTTCGCGATTCCGATGTTATGGGTTTGGACACGGATTACTCCGATCGTTACAGTGCGACGAAGTGTATGACCAAAACACTGACGAGCACAAGTTATGGAGACTAGAGTTGTTTCTTGTTGTTGCACGGCCTCGAAATCCCGGCCTCGAATGTTTTTGTCACTGAAAAGCGCAATCCGTCGTAGCCGCGCGAAACGCATTGCGCAGGTTCGCCATCATCTTTGATGCTCATTGCGCCGGTGCGGCTTTCCTCCAAATCTATCTCTTTACATCCAGCCCAGTTGTGTCTTGCCTCAAAAGGAGTGCGAGTGGCATCCACTGGGTCCTATACTGATCCTGCCCATGCCGCCGAAACATCTGGACTCCAAACCGTAGTGAACTCGGTGGCCAGACATGTGCTCCGCAAGACGCCGCAGAATACGATTCGGAAATGGCCAGAGGACGGACCTTTTGTGATGCCACAGTTGCCTATTCTCGTCTTCAACGGCGGTTCCTCATCCATCAAATTTTCTGTCTATATGGCAGACGGCCTGCTCACTCCGATTTACGAAGGAGAGGCCAGCGGGATTGGAACTCCCGGAGCGCAGTTTGAGTTTCATGCGAGGAAGAACACAGACCAGCGACAACAACCGCCAGAACCTGCACCGCAAGAACTAGGTTCGTTCCGCGATGCCGTCCGAAAGATTGCAGCGACTCTCGATGAAGCGGGAGTACCGCGATCGTTGGCAATTGGCCATCGAGTGGTTCACTCCGGTCCGACTCTTACCAGGCACCAACGCATCACGCCTACAGTATTGGCGCAGATTGAGAAAGCTATATCTTTCGCGCCGTTGCATGAGCCAATCGCACTCGAAATCATTCACGAGGCAATCCATCACTTTCCTGACGCGGATAATTATGCATGTTTTGACACTGTCTTTCACCAAACCATGCCCACGGTGGCGTCTACCTATCCTCTGGCAAAGGAAATCCGCCAACAAGGTGTCCGACGCTATGGCTTTCACGGCCTCTCATGCGAATCGATCCTTCAACAGTTTGAAGACGGGCAAGTTTCCGACCTCTGTCCACCGGCCAAGATTCCAGCGCGACTGATCATCGCCCATCTTGGGAACGGGGCCAGCATCACGGCAGTGCACGACGGAAAATCCCTCGATACCACGATGGGCCTGACACCGTGCGGCGGCATTCTTATGGGCACTCGCTCGGGCGATCTCGACCCCGGGTTGATCTTTTATTTGTTGCGCACGCATGCGGCCGGCTCTTCCAATCCAACAGGTGCCATCGAGGAGTTATTGAACAAGCATTCCGGGCTGCTCGCGCTTTCCGGCCTTTCCAATGACATGCGAGTACTGCGAGATGCTGCCGCCAGCGGCAACCTGGAGGCTGTGCTCGCCATTGAGTCGTTCGTCTTAAGTGCCAGGAAAGCAATCGGGGGCTTTGTCGCTCTGATGGGTGGCGTGGACGCTCTTATCTTCACCGGCGGCATCGGCGAACACGACGCACTCACTCGTGCTCAAATCTGCGCCGGACTGGATGTTTTTGGTATTGCGATCGACCCAAAGAGCAACACCAATCCGCGGCACCATGCACGGCATATCAATCCTCAAGAATCTGGCGTCGCGGTCTACACCCTTCCAGCAGAGGAAGATCGAATGATCGCTGCACACGTCGCACGCATGATGCGTACGCAGTAAAACCTATGGAAGCCTGCTTCAAACAATGTTAGGAGACACTCCGACACTTTTGCTGAGATCAGCCTGTATATTCATTGCCCATTGAAATTACGAACACCAGGTATCAACCCCAACCATGCGAGCCAAACATGTGGCGTCCTCGACCACACCTAGCTGTTTATGTCGAAGCCTGTAATGGATGGGCTACAACTGGTTGCATGCATAGGGCATCGAGGGGCGGCGGCATCAAGCAATTGATTCGAAACCATCTTACGTCGCTTCTGTTCGGACTGTCCCCCATAGAAAAGGCAATCGCAGACGCGGTGACAGAGGTTTCAGTAGGCTAGACGACGACAGCGAAGTGGTGAAAGAGTGCGTTGACTCACACGCATATCAATAACTTGAGCTGTAGATGAATCGCACAATAATAGCAACTGAGCGGTTTTACTTGAGCCCGTCGGGTGGGCAGAACGGACCTGGCGCAAAGCGGCAGCGCGCTTCAGGGTGGGAAGACGGGCTGGCATAAAAAACGGAGCCTGTGTTCTTTGCAGGCTCCGTCAATATTTGCAGCGTTGACTATGCTGCACTTGATTTCTTTGCAGCTTTGGCCGGCTTGGGGTTGGACTTGTTTGCAATCCTTGCCTTCTCTTTCGCAGTGAACTCCTGCTTCACTATGAGAGCGATGGCGTCTGTGTCCACCTTGTAATGGTCGGCTGCTTCCTTCAGTATCTTGCCGCCATCCGATTGCGCTCGTCCAGTGTGAAGAATGACCATCTCCATGAGCATCCGTCCGAGTTCGCCTTCGTCCGCTTTGTGGATATAGGCGGATAGCAGCTTCGGAGTTGAATCGCTCTCTTTTGCCTTTTTAATGACGCGATTACGTGCGACTACTTCTAACCGTCGTTCATCGAGCATCGGTACAATCCGTTCCACGATGAAAAGCAGGTCGCGTTTCATCAATCGCACTGGAACGGCGGCGACGATGGCATTCAGGACGCGCAAGCCCGTTGCCTGGGCCAGGGCTTCCTCGCGGCGCTGCTTCTCCTGCTCTGCTTTCCAATTGGCATCGGCGGTTGGCTTCTGCTTCTTCGGATGGTGAATCGGACAGTTCAGGTCGGCACAGATTTTGCGCAGTTCGCCTTTCTCCGTGCCTTCGGTGATGATGGCCTCGGTCGTGGATTTGCAGGTTTTGTATTCCGGCCAATCACGCTGCTTGTTGTTCTGCGGTTTCTCCTGCTTGATCTCGATGTACTTGTTGCGCGGGATTGCTGTAGTCCCTGCGGCTGGTTGGCCGTAGGCAGCGGAGATTTGTACCAGCTTTGGCTTGGCCGCGAGGGTCTTCGCAACATGTGCGTCCACCTTGGTCTGGTAACAGGCAGGGTCGGTGCAAGCATCCTGCCGCACGTCCGCGAATAGCAGCTTGTTATGGCCTGTCCGTTTGGGGCAGTCCAAACAAGCGCCAGCTTGCGGGTTGAGGGTCGCATCACTCTTGGAAAATGGCGCGTCGTTCAGGACGAGCATGATATTGTGCTCAATCCAGTCTTTGAGGTTACGGACGGGCAGCAAGATACGTTTGTTTTTGCTGCCGCCTCCCCAATCTTCGCGGAAGCAAGCGGCGAGCGCTTGCTCCTGTTCGGCTGGTTGAAGTTTCGCCAGTAGTAAAGCATGGCCTACGCCGATCTCGTCTTTATAGAACGCCTCGACGACTGTCGGAGCGAGTTCCGTCAGCTTGATGCGTTGGGCGACATAGGTGGGGGATTTGCCTGTCTTCGCCGCGATTTGCTCCGTGCTGTATTTCGGTTCCTCCAGATTCAGCAACGCGCGGAAGCCTTTCGCTTCCTCCAGAGGGTGAACGTCGCGGCGTTGCAGGTTCTCGATCAATTGAGCCTCCAATGCCTCGGCGTCCGTGAGGTTCACGATGCGGACGGGAATGGTTTCCGACTCGGCCATTTGCGCGGCGCGATAGCGCCGTGCTCCGGCCACGATCTCGAAGCTGCGCTCGTTCAAAGGCCGCACAAGCAAGGGCGAGAGAACGCCCTGACTGCGGATGCTGTCGGCCAATTCCTTGAGGGCCGCATCCTCGAAGATGCGGCGCGGGTTGGTTTTCGATTCCGTAAGAATCGAAAGCGGAAGATTACGGTATTCGGTTGCTGCCGCGATTGTAGACATGATGTGCTTCTCCTCTGAGTGAATGTGCGTGGATGGGGAGAGCGGACAGTCGTTGGCCGTCCGCCCGTATGTTTTCGGCGGACTAGCTGGCGACTGCCATTGCATCTTGTGTTTGCTCTTGCTCCTCGATTTCCGGTTTTGGTTCCAATGCCGCGAGAATCACGGCGGAGGCTCTCTGGATGACCTCAAGGCTTTCCGCCAATAGTGAAGCGTTTCCGTGGTAAAGCTGGATGTAGTCGGCGGACGCGGTTCCCGTTTCCAGTCCTACGGCTTTGCCGATGACAAACGCGATGGCCTCGGCTTCGGTTTCGCGGACAACTTTGGTTGTCGTCGTGCGGCGGTCGGCTTTGTGCAACATCTCATGCGCTAGTTCATGCACAAGCGTTGAGAATTCCTCGGCCTTCGATTGCCCCGGCAATAGAAC
>JBOGMW010000134.1:0-21821 GCA_050746805.1 Candidatus Acidiferrales bacterium
GGCGAGCACGTTGGACACGGCAGGCTGCTACGTGAAGGGCAAGTCTGTGATGGTGCCACCGCCCTGGGGGACGATTGGCACGACCGGGCGCAACATGTTTCGTGATTCAGGATTCCGCAATTGGGACTTTTCAGTTTTCAAAAATTTCCGATTCGGAGAACGATTCAGCGGCCAGTTCCGTGCTGAGTTTTTCAACATACTCAACCATCCGGAGTTTGCCAATCCATTCGGGGTAAACGCCGGCACTGGCCTTACCGACCCCGGAGCGCCGGGAGCTTTTGGCTCCGCGGCCGCCACTCCGGACGTTGCAGCCGGCAACCCCATCGTCGGGTCGGGAGGCCCGCGAGCAATCCAATTAGGGTTTGAACTGAAGTTCTGATATCGACGAACCAGCTAGACGCATTCGCGGCTTGAGCGTGTGTGTTCAGGCTGAGGCTCAAAGGGGTTCTGGGGAACTGCATTCTCCCCAGCCCCTGCGGCCGCTGGTTCGTACAAGTCCGCAAGAGTATGAGAAATACTTTGAAATCCTCTAAGTCTTCGTAATCGTTCTGATGGAAGCGCGGCCAGCGTGAAGCTCCGCGCTTAGCAGTTCGGGACCGTACCGCAGGCAAAAATCTCGCACGCTGGCCGTCTGAGCGGAGTATCGCGCACCGATGGCTGAAGGTGGAGTTGATGCGGCAGCCAAACGAGAATGGGAATGCCGGCTGCCCGAGCGCCCAAGCGCGTCAAAACATGCGCCCAACCTGTGCCGGCCGGGTCCGGCGTCGCGCGATTATCTCGCGGGCTCTGCGGTTGCTGATGTATTTCACTGAATTAAGAACGAACCTCATGGGACATCGGCGCGGTTTTTGCAACTCGGAACCTAACGAATCGTTAATCAGAAAAGTTTTACAGCGTCGTAACCATAGCAAATCTTGCTGCGTAATTACGAATGGGAGTCTTGTATGCTACATGCTTCGCAACAGCAGCGCGCAAACAAACAGAGCGCCAGTGGGATGACGCATGGGAGGGCCCATTATGGCCGGAACTGAAATTTCGATGCAACAGTGCGCCACTTCAAATGTTGGCGGAGGCAAGGTGGCCACGAAAGCGTTGCGGGCGCCGAGCGCGCTCACGATAGGAGCATCCTCGGCCACGGCGGCTGTGGTGCTGTTGGCGTTCTGCGTTTTCGCGCGGCCCGCTCGGGCACAAAGCGACGCGCTGAGCGCCACAATTAGCCAGGACTCCCAAACCACAGCGCAGGTGCCGGGAATAAGTGGCGCGCCTTTGACGCTTACACTGGCCGATGCGCTGGCGCGCGCGCAGCAAAACAGCCCCGATTTTCAGCGCGCTTTGTCGGCGGTGAAGATCGCGCATGGCAACCAAGTACAAGCTCGCGCGGCGCTGCTTCCGAATGTGAGCGGGTTAGCGCAATATCTCGAAACACAGGGTAACGGTATTTCGCCAGTCGGGCGATTCGTCACCAATGACGGGGTCCATGTGTATCGCGCGTGGGGCGTGGTGCATCAGGATCTGCCGTCGAACTTGTTGGTCGACGCCGGCCCACGAAAGGCCGCGTACCAGAAGGCCGTGGCGGATGAGGGCGTGCAAATCGCAAAGCGCAGCCTGGCCGTTACCGTCACGCAAGATTACTACGCGCTCCTTGTATCGCAGCGCGCGTACGCAACCACGCAACAAACGCTCGCAAACGCCCAGCATTTCCTGAACATCAGCCAGCAGTTGGAGCAGGGCGGAGAAGTAGCGCATCAGGATGTGATTCGATTCGAACTGCAAGTCAGCCAGGCGCAACGCGATCTGGACGAAGCACGCCTGACGATGTCGCAAGCGCGATTGAATTTGTCTGTGCTACTATTTCCAACCTTCAACGAAGATTTTACGGTGGTGGATGATCTGGATACGCCTCCGGTCCTGCCGGACTTTCAGCAGGCGGAAGAGTTGGCTAAAGATCACAACCCGGAGGTAGCTGCCGCGATGGCTTCCTTGCAGTCGGCGCGAGTTGACGTGGCCTCCGCAAGGACCGATTTCTTGCCTTCGTTTTCGATTGATTTCGACTACGGTATCGAAGCGAACCACTTCGCGCTGGAAAGCCGCAACACGACTTCGGAAGATAGAGTGGAACCCAACCTGGGATATTTCGTCACCTACTCGATGAACATTCCCGTGTGGGACTGGGGCGCGCGATTCAGCAAGCTTCACCAGGCAGAGGAACAGCAAAAAACGGCGCGACTCGACGTGCTGTTCGCGCAACGAAGGATCGTCAGCTTGCTGCATTCCTACTATGATGAGTCGCAAACCGCATGGACGGAGCTGGGGAATTTGCGCCATTCCGTCGATTTGGCGCAACAAAACCTGCAGCTGGTCACGCTGCAATATCAAGCCGGCGAGTCCACGGTCCTAGAAGTGCTCGACGCCGAAACCGCTCTGGCGACTGCGCGTGATAGCTATGCCGCCGGTGAGGCGCGTTATCGCAGCGCACTGGCGACTTTGCAGACCATTACGGGGAGCTTCTGAGCGTGAGGCGACGCACGTTACGGCGAAACAACGCCGAAGTGTACGCGATATTCGCGCTAATGGCGTGCGTAACCGTCGTCTGGACCGGCTGCTCGGGCCACAAAGCGGAGCCGGAACCCGCGGTGAGCGTCCAAGCGGCCACGGTACAGCAGAAAACGATTCGCCAGATCGTCTCCAGCGAGGCGGTGCTCTACGCGAAGAGCGAAGCATCCATCGTGCCGAAAATTAGTGCACCGGTGGAAAAGTTCTACGTGAACCGCGGCAGCCGCGTGCATAAGGGGCAGCTTGTGGCGCTGCTTGAAAACAAAGATTTGCAAGCCGCGCTCAACCAATCCAAGGGCGCATACGAACAGGCGCAAGCCGCGTACGCCACCAACACCCAAGTCAACTTGCCCGCCGACGTTCAGAACGCGCAGTTGAACGTGAAAGGAACTCGCCAGGCGATGCAATCGGCCCGCATGGTGTACCAGAGCCGCGAAAAGCTCTACAAGGCCGGGGCGATCGCGCGCAACTTGATGGAGCAAGCGCGACTGGCCTACGTTCAAGCCAACAACCAATATCAGATGGCGGAAGCGCACTTGGTGGGCCTGCAGAAAGTGGGCCAGAGTGCCGGCGAAAAAACGGCTGAAGGGCAATTGGCTGCAGCGAAAGGTCAATACGAAGCGGCGCTTGCCCAATTCCAATATTCGGAGATTCGCAGTCCAATTACCGGTGTGGTCACCGATCGTCCGCTGTTCGAAGGGCAGATGGCCGCGGCGGGCACGCCGCTGATGACGATCATGGATCTCTCGCATGTGGTCGGCCGCGCCTACGTCTCGCCCGAGCAGGCATCGCAGCTTCGCGTCGGCGATGCCGCGACCATCGTGCTGGGTGATGGCCGGCCTGCGATTCCGGCCAAGGTAACTGTGGTCAGCCCTGCGCTCGATCCCAATAGCACGACGGTGCAGGTTTGGGTCGAAGTGGCTAACCCTGGCGAACTGCTTCGCCCGGGTTCCACCGTCAACGTGAAGATCGTGGCCCGCAGTGTGACGGACGCCCTCGTAGTTCCCTCAGCCGCCGTGCTTACCGGTGACGCCGGAGCGACGTCGGTGATGGTCATCGGCGCGGACCAGCATGCCCACCAGGTAAGGGTCCGTACAGGGATTCACCAGGACGGCGAGGTGCAGATCACCAGCGGCCTCCGTGCGGGAGAAGAAGTGGTAACCGAGGGTGCGTACGGCCTGCCCGACGGAGCAAAAGTTCAAATATCCAAAACGGCCACCACTCCAGCGTCGGCGGTCGACTAACAAGATTCGCCGATCATGGGCAAATCCAATTCAAACATCGAGAGGAATCCCGGCCAGGGAAAACCCGAGTCCGAAAACTATTGGTTCGCGCGAGAGCACAAACCAATCATATTTTTGATCGTCACGCTGGCGCTCGTCGGGGCCTACTTGGCGTTCAGCATTCCGATAGCCGTATTTCCCACTACCGATTTTCCGCGCGTCATCGTGGCCGTTGACAACGGCGTCATGCCCATCGACCAGATGCTCGTAACGATCACCCGGCCCCTGGAGGAGGCGGTCGGCGGCGTGGAAGGGATTCAAAACGTGCAGTCCATCACCAGCCGCGGGTCGGCCGAAATCGACCTGTATTTCAGCTGGAACGTGGACATGTTTGAGACTCTCCAGCGAGTAAACGCTGCTCTGGCAAGAGTGGAAACCACTCTTCCCGCAACCGCGCGGGTGAGCGCCCAACGCCTTGAGTTTTCGAGCTTCCCAATTCTGGGTTATGGGCTCACTTCAGACACCGTATCCCAGCAGCAACTCTGGGAAACGGCCACGTACGACATGAAACCACGCCTCGCGGGCCTTGTGGGCGTTTCGACCATCTTGGTTCAGGGCGGCGATGTGCCCGAGTACCACATAGTGCCTGACCCGGCAAAGCTACGCATCACGAGTACCAGCGTCTCCGAGATACTTAGCGCGGTCGATCGTTCAAACATCATCGAGTCACCAGGCCTATTTCCGCAAAACCATCAGCTCTACCTGGGGCTGATCACTGGCCAAGCTCAAAACGCGGAACAGCTGGCCACCACGTTCATCAAGAACACTCCGAGCGGGACACCGATCGATGTAGGCGATGTCGGCGCCGTCCAAACCGGATTCGCGCCGCATTTCACCATTGTCACTTCCAACGGCAAGCCCGCGGTGTTGATCAACATAAACCAGCAACGCGGCAGCAACACGATGCAAGTGGCCGGCGTCGTGAAAAATGAAATGCAGCGGATCGAAGCGTCATTGCCGCCGGGCATCCATGTGAGCACCTTTTACGACCAATCGTGGATCGTAGGCCAGTCGATTAAGAGCGTGCGGGATGCGATTTTGATAGGCCTGATACTCGCCTCCGCCGTTTTGATTTTGTTCTTGCGCGATTGGGGCACGTCATTCATCGCCGGGATGGTGATCCCAATCAGCTTACTAGTCACCTTCATCGTGATGAAGCTGCTGGGCGAGAGCTTTGACTTGATGACGCTTGGAGGCATGGCCGCCGCGGTTGGGTTGATCATCGACGATGCTATTGTGGTGCTGGAGAATGTGGTCCTGCATCGCGAAGCGGGAGAAGGCAGATTTCAGGCTGTTTCTTTGACGTTGCAGGAACTTTCGACCGCGCTGGTCGGCTCCACGCTAACGCCGATCGTGGTTTTCGTTCCATTGGTGGCTATCACCGGCGTTACCGGAGTCTTCTTTCGCGCGATGGCGGTGACGATCAGCGCTGCTTTACTCACTTCTCTTGGGCTAGCGCTCACCTGGACGCCCACTCTGTGCCTCTACCTGCTGCGCAGCAAAGCCGCCGGCAATCCTGGAACGCACGCGGAAGTTCCCGATCCGCCGCGGCAGACAGTCTCGGCGGAAGCCACTACCGCGGAGGTTGGGCAACCCGGCAATACTGAAATGACGCGCATGTTGCAGGCCGAAGAAGCACACCTGATGAAAGGAACCTTTGGCCGAGTGATCCGCTTTTACGAGCACTGGTTCAAGCGCAGCCTGAAATATCCAGTGTGGGTCCCAGTGCTGTCGCTTTGCCTGATTGGCGTCGCCTATCTTTGCTATCAGCATATCGGATCAGACCTACTACCGGAGATGGACGAAGGTAGCTTCATCATTGACTACGTTACTCCACCCGGCAGCTCGCTTCAGGAAACCGACCGGATGGTTCGCGGCATTCTGAAGATCGTTGATTCAGTTCCAGAAGTCGCCAGCACGTCTCGCCGAACTGGCCTGCAACTCGGACTAGCAGCCGTCACAGAGGCCAACACCGGCGATATATCCGTGGACCTGAAGACGAATCGCGGCCGCGACGTATGGCAAATCATGGACGAAATTCGCGCTAAGGTTGCGGCTGCGGAGCCAGCCGTGGATGTGGAATTTACGCAGAAGCTCCAAGATATGATTGGCGACTTAACCAGCGCCCCGCAACCGATCAACATCATGATGTTTAATCCCAACGCACAATTGCTCGATGAATGGGCGCCGCGCGTTGCGGATGCGATCGGGAATATCACCACTGGAGGCGCTCATCCCATCGTCGATATCGACAATGGCATCGATTCGACCACAAGCGGCCCCGCGATTTCCTACCGCGTAGAAATGGCCAAAGCCGCGAACGCCGGATTTACACCGCAGGATGTAGCCAATCAGGCGACGGCCATGCTTGATGGCGTCACAGCGCAGCAGCCGATGGTCGTCGATGACCGCCCCTATACTGTGCGCATCCGCTATCCCGACGACGTTCGTTCATCGCTTGCCGCGATGAACAACACCGTCATCGTCAGCCCTACCGGCCAAACCGCGAATCTTGGCTCGGTCGCCAGTATGACGGAGTTGCCGGGTCAGACGGAAATTCTCCAGGATAATCAGCAGCGCTACGTGGCCGTCACTGCGCGCCTGGAAGGCCTCGACATGGGCCACGCCATCGCCGACGTCCAATCCACGATTGCCAAATTGAAAATGCCCGCTTCGATCCGCATCGAGTACGGCGGGCTCTACAAAACACAGCAGCAATCGTTTCGCGGTCTCACCCTTGTGCTGGCGCTCGCCGTGGTCTTCGTCTTCCTGGTGTTGCTGTTCGAATTCCACAATTTCTCCGCCCCCATTTCCATCCTTGTATCCGCGCTCTTATCGACGGCCGGAGTTTTTGTCGCGCTGCTCGCCGCTGGAATCACATTTAATCTTTCCTCCTTCATGGGCCTTATCATGGTGATCGGCATCGTAGCTAAAAATGGCATCTTGCTGCTCGATGCCGACGAGAAATTTCGCGCCGCCGGCTTCTCGAACGAAGAAGCCATCTTCCAGGCGGGCCGCCGCAGATTACGTCCTATCGTCATGACGGCTATTGCCGCTGTCGTCGGCATGTTGCCCCTCGCGTTGGGCATCGGGTCGGGCTCGCAGATGTTGCAGCCCTTGGCCGTCGCGGTGATCGGCGGATTGCTGATTGCCATGGTTTTATCGCTGTTCGTCACACCCACGATCTACTACTACATGACGCGATGACCGGGGCCATACGCCGCGCGGGCTTTCGAGCGGTCGCTAAGCTATCCGGTGCGGCCGTCAGATGCGTTTTACCGCGCGCCTGCATCTAATACCGAGCTATGGCTGAGAATACGAAATCGAGCCACCTTGGTCCTCTCACGGCGTTTGCCAATGCCGCCTTCCGCCGCGCCTACACGCAGGTTCGCGTGGACGACCGCAAATTCCTGAAACACGTGCGCCGCGCGCACAAGTTGCCGGTCGATTCCTGGCCCGAAATGCTTCGACTGCCCCAGGATGTAATCGCGCCAATGGCCGAAAGCACCATTGCCAGCTCTTCTAAAATGGCCGCGTTGGAAGGCGCGGGATTCGGCTTGGGAGCATTCCTGACCGTTGTGCCCGATATGGGCATCCTCGCCACCATCACGCTTCGCATGTTGCAGAAGCTCAGCTTGTTGCATGGATTCGAATACGCCACCGAGGCGGAAAACATTCAACTCTGGATTGCCGCGGCCACCGCCGCCGGCGTCGATCTGGGACGAGATTTTCTCGGCAAGCAGGCGATGGAGCAGGCGGTTCCACGAATTATCGATCGCATGGCCGTCCGCGTGGGCGCGGACGTAGCCGAAAAGTGGACTGGCCGCTTGATTCCAGTGGTGGGCATGGGCGCGGGCGCGGCGATCAACTACTATTTCGTGCGCTCGTGGGGACGCCGAGCGCGAGCGCATTTTGCCAAGCGCCATCGCGCAATTCGAGAGCGTCTCGAAGGTCCTGTGGTGCCAGCGCCCTCGCAATCCGTCGCCCTTTACGGCGCGCGACCCTAATCAACCGTCGTTTCGAATCGGTCCGAAAGCGGTTTCACGCAGACCGTTCCAAGGACGGACGGTCCCATTTCCCAAGATTCGCACCCGCCTCGTACGTGCTCTGCAAGAAATCCAGCAACGTGTCCCGAGGGTTCGCAGCTACGCGCACAGTTTCGTAGGGAAGCAGAAACTCGCCCAATTTCCCGTGATAAACGGCTTGCGAAGGGCCGACCCGTGCTTTGTCAAATCCATCCGGCTGCGGCGCCGCATAAGCGTAGAACATCGGCTCTTGAATGTCCCCGCCGCCCGGCCACCAGCCGGCGCTAATCACTTCGTGTGAGTACGCTTCCTTCGTGACGCGATCCGCGCCAGGCCGTTCCGGCGCGCGCCGTCCCGAGAATCTGGTTGCTGCCAGATCGAAGCTTCCCCAGAAGAAGTGAACCGGACTCGCTTTGCCAATGAACCGGCCCCGAAACTCCTTAAAAATAGTATCGGCGCTCGCCAGTATTCTCCAGAAGCGATTCGCGTAATCGGGGTCGTAAGATTTATGAACGGTGTCTCGATCGAAGCGGATCGGATTTGGCACCTCAACCGGCATGGGCCAGATCTTCACCGTGATGCCCAGTGATTCCATCATGGCCATAAAATGTTCGTAGAACTCGGCTACCGTCCGCGGCTCCAGCGTCATCATGCGCGACTGGTCCCAGCTAGTATCGACTCGCAGTACGTGGGAGATGAAATCAAACTCGATCTCGAATATCCCGCTCTCCGCCGGAATCGGCGAAGTGGTCAGCCCGCGCGCGCTTATATAGAGCGTCGCTTGCCACCAGTGATTGATGCGCGGCGCGAGCGCCAGCCGCGCCTTGCCGGCGATCTGCGTCCACATGTGCAGCGTGTCCCGCGTTGCTTGCCATTCAGCAAGCGGCAGTGCCGGCCAAGCCGCTTCTTTTGCCGATGCAGTTGCGCGTGTACGTTGCATCTTCTTCTCCTTCCAGAGGGAACGATCGAAGGCCTAATGAATGGAATACCAAATCGCGCCGGCGGATTCGCGTACTGCTTGAGCGGCTTCCTTGTACTTAGCCGACCACCGCGCCATCAATGTAGCACCACTTCCAATTTTCTCCCGGCTCGACTGACTGGATGATTGGGTGCGTCGTTTCGTGAAAATGCTTTGTGGCATGCTTGTTCTTGGAACTATCGCAGCAGCCCACGTGCCCGCACGTCAGGCACATTCGCAAGTGGACCCATTGATCGCCCATTTTCAGGCATTCCTCGCATCCCTTGGATTTCGGTTTCACCTTTCGAATGCTGCTCAGATGCTGGCAGGCGGAAGCCATGGCTGGATCTCCTTTCGATTATGGTAAAACATTTCGACCGCAATTCGATTGAATACTCCGTGCCCGTCATGAACGCGCTCACGATTATCGATTCTCCGCTTCGCATCCGCCGGCTCCGGCGCGCGGACCTGCCTCTCGATTCCACCGAACTCGCACGCTTTTTGATCGGGAAAACTCTGGTGCGAAGCCTTCCACGCGGGCGCTTGAGCGGGCGGATCGTGGAAACCGAATCCTACCCGGTGGGCGATCCCGCCGGGCACGCGTTTCGCGGACTCACACTCGCGAATCGCTCGCTCTTTCTCCGCCGAGGCCACGCTTACGTTCATTTCACTTACGGCTCGTGTTGGTTGATGAACGTCAGCGGAGATGCGCCCGGAATCGGCGCGGGAGTTTTGATACGCGCGTTCGAACCCCTCGAAGGTATCCAACGTATGATGCGCCACCGGGGCGTCGATCGATTGCAGGACGTTGCCCGCGGCCCCGGCCGCCTGGCGGAGGCGCTGGGCGTCGATAAACGCTTCGACGGAATCGACCTCTGCTCGCCGGGAAGTGAGCTATGGCTCGGCGCAGCGGTCAAACCAGTCGGTCAGATAGGCGTTAGCGTTCGCATCGGCATCTCGCGCGCGGCCAATCGCAAGCTCCGCTTTTACGAGCCCGGAAGCCCGTTCGTCAGCGGTTCTCTGCGCTTGCGCCGCTAATTAGCGCCAAAACGCGAATACCCGCGCCCCTTGCTTTTCTCTCCTATTCTGTTGCTTTTTTGGCGACGCATCAGCCTCTTCGGAATTGACCATCCCCGTTATTGAGGACAAAGTGAAGGTAGGGGAGGAACGACATGAGCAGCAGAAGTGTTTGTCTGGCGCTGGCGGTCTGTGCCTTTGCATGCATCAGCGGCCCAGCTTGGGCAGGGCGCAGCAAGGCGCTCGGCTCGGTGGCCCAGACCAATAATGCCCTCATCGATAACGATACAGCCATGGCTGGCGCCAACGTGTATGCGTGCGACGTCCTGGACACGGATAACTACGGTGACCTGCGAGTGCAGTTCCACGGTTCGCAAATTGCCCTCGGCACTACCAGCGAAGTGGTGCTTGATGGATCACCCGATGCCGTGCGCGTGATCGTGATCGAAGGAAGCGTTAGCTTTTCCGCGCCATCGTCCGCGCAACTCATAATCGATACGCCTGCAGGCACTCTCCGCGAAGCATCGGGCCAGGCCTACACGGGCACCGTCACGATCGCTGGCCCCAAGGAATTAGTTGTCTCAGCGGTACGAGGGGACATCGCACTAAATAATGGCGGCGCTTTAGACACCATACCGGCGGGGAAATCCGCGCGCCTCACCTTTGACCAAGCCGCCGACGCGTCATGCCACAGTCCCGGCTACGTCCGCAGCACCACGAACTCGCGCAAAATTGGATTTTATATTCTCGGCGGAGCCGTTGCTGGTGGCGCCGGTTACGCTATCTGGCACGACGCTCAGGAAAGCCCAACAAGGCCGGAATAGCTCGGCCCCTCTCGACCTTTTGTGGCGTTTCGCCCTTCGTTCAACGGTGCTGCTTCCCAGCATCGACATTCCCAGCATCGACATTCCCAGCATCGACTCGCCGCGTTTTCTGAAAATCGGCGTACAATTTCAAGTACGCGTGTGATCCTCGGAGGAAATCCTTGGTTTTCGCACCGGCGGTGCGCGCGCGATCAAGCAGCTTCTTTGCGGGTTACGAGCCAATTCACCGCCTGGGAGGAGACAATGACGGCTCCGATCGCTTCACGTTTTGCCACTCTCGCCCTCGTGGCGCTGCTTTATCTGGCCGGTGGCTGCGCCAAGGGCAGGCAATCCGCTGCGACTATGAATAGCGCCACTCATCCATCCAGCGCGGCGGATAGCCCAGCCGGGGCCGGTTCCCAAGCCGCGGCTACCACTCAGGCATCGGCCAGCGATACGGACGCGATTCGGGCGGCCATCGAGGATCACCTTCGCGGAAATCAGAGCCTCAACATGGACGCGATGCAGATGGTGGTCGATTCGGTCGCCATCAAAGGTGATCGGGCGCAGGCCCATGCGTCGTTCCACGTAAAGAATGGCGGCCCCACCGGCATGACCATGCAATATTTTTTGCAGCGCAGCGGAAACGGATGGGTGGTCACCAACGGCCAGCCCGCCGACGGCAACACGGAATTACCGCCATCCGCGGCCGCACGCCCCGGTCCAAATTCCACGCAAGCCGCGCCGTCCATCCCGGATGTGGACGCTTTCTTGAAAGACCATCCGTCGCAGAAATCGAACTAGATTCGCTGGCCTCACCGATAGGGATCCAAGCCGCAAATACCGCCCGTACGAGAGCACTGCTCGCGCTCGGCTTTTGGTCGAGCGGCCCGCTGTAGACTCGCAAATAGCGCTTGAGGTGTTCTGACCGGTCGATAGAAGTAGGGGCCATTACCGCGAAATATTTTCATACTCGGCGAGGCATGAAGGGAATAAAGGTGCCCTATTTCGTCGGTTGTGGTACCTAATCTCGTTTCAAAATCCGCTGTTCACCTCGATATGTACGGTGCTCACCTATGCGGATTCTCAGTTGTACACCGGGTTTCAGGTCCAAACCGTGATTTTGGCTCGGCGCTTGCTTTCAAAAGGGCTGTTCAGGAGGGAATGTGATGCCTTCGATACACGGCCTTTGGGATCAACTGCATCTCGCACAAAGCAAGCACAACATTGATGCCGCTCTGTGCCTGCGTCACGCGATCGAAGCTTACAATCGTTGCGATTATCCGAGCGTGGCCTTCTGGTGCGCGCAAGTCAAATTGTGCGAATCCACGGCAACTTAAAAGTTCCGAGGCCTCGACCATGGAAAAGACTTACGATATTTTTGAAAAACGTCCCGATGGTCTGGTTTGGCGCTCCACGGTAGTGGGACTTGATCGCGCAATGGCTGCACTGCAAGAATTTGCGGCAAAAACGCCGTATGAGTGCGAATTGATGCATCTTCCAACAAATAGCGTCATTGCCCGAATCACCGTACCGAGATGCTGATTGCAAAAAACGAAGGATGTAGTCCATCAAAGTCGTCGTCGAACGGAAGTGTAATGGACGCCTCAAGGTCCTACAGCATGACCCTGGTCGTCGGCCTTCTTTTCGGTGTGGCCCGCTGTAGCCGAATGCAGCGGGTGCTAAAAGCTAGCCAATTGCGTGTGGGGGAAAATATATCTGCCAGAAACCGACCGGCTTGTTTGCGAACTCCAATGCCACGGCAGTTTTGTCCGGTTGCCACGATACAACCCGCACGACCTTGCAGTCCCGCATCTCGCCGCTATTGGATTCTCGATTGTGAGTGTCTGGCCTTCGGCCACGCAGGCCGCGAGCGCGACCACTGCGCCGTGACCGTTAATAGAGAGAGTATGCGTTAACTCCCGTACTGGCAGGCCGTCGAGCGCGCGTCCGCGCACGATTACAGATATCGACAATTGCAAGCGCTTGGTGCGACGCATCGCTCGCGTATAGGCAGGCGGCGGCATGAGACCAATCTCGTCCTAAAAGGGGCGAACGCCGATGGTACGAGCGCACTATGCGGCCGGTTCCCGCTTGCAGGCGTGCGCGACTTGGAAATCGAAGCAGTCGGGCGGCGCGATACAAACGTTGCCCGAAACAGGTTCGGGAGACGTTGAGCGCAAGCAAGCCAGTGAACGTTAAGCGAAAAAGATGGTGCCGAGGGGGAGAATTGAACTCCCTACGCCGGCCTTTTCAGGGCCGCGCTCTACCAATGAGCTACCTCGGCACGGCGGAGACGTAGATTTTACGGGAAAAGGCAGCGAAGTGGAAAGAGCAATCCAGCGGTGCGCCTAAAATTCCGTCGATCGCCCGATTTTAATGGTTTCTTAGCTACCGGCGCCGTCCACTCAGGATGATCGTTCTAGGAAAACGGTCACTTCATCGATTCATCGAATTCACGCATCCAGTCTTTCGTTTTCAGCACTTCGCGGGGCTTGGAACCGTCAGGCGGCCCCACGATTCCATCTTTCTCCATCAAATCGATCAGGCGCGCGGCGCGGCCGTAGCCGACGCGCAGGCGCCGCTGCAGCGTGGAAGTGGAGGCTCGGCCCATTTCACAGACCACGCGGACGGCGTCGTGATACAGCTCGTCGTCCACTTCGTCTTCGCCCTCGCCGCCTTCGCTGCCAGAGCCCGATCCACCCGCTGCGTTTTCATCGCGCGGCGGTTTGAGCAGCTCTTCGTTGTAAATCGCCTTGGCTTGCTCGCGCCAGAATTCGCAAACATCTTCCACTTCTTTTTCGCCGACGTACGGGCCATGCAAGCGATGCAGGCGCGACGAACCGGCCGGAAGATAGAGCATGTCGCCCTTGCCGAGCAGCGATTCCGAGCCATTGCTATCGAGAATGGTGCGCGAATCCACCTTGCTGGCTACCCGGAAGGAAATGCGCGCCGGGAAATTGGCCTTGATCAGACCGGTGATCACGTCCACCGAAGGCCGCTGCGTGGCGAGAATCAAATGGATGCCCACGGCGCGCGCCATCTGCGCCAGGCGGGTAATCGATTCCTCCACGCCATTGGTATCGACCATCATCAGGTCGGCCAGTTCGTCGATGACGATCACGATGTAGGGCAGCGGACGATGCTCTTCGCCCTCGGAATTTTCGAACAGCGAAAGCGACTGCCCCTTCTCGAAAGTGTGGTTGTATTGCTCGATGTTGCGGACGCCGCGCTGCGCCAGCACCTTCAATCGGCGCTCCATTTCGCGCGTGGCGTTGCGCAACACATTGGCGGCAACTTTCGGATCGGTGACGACGGGCGTAAACAGATGCGGAATATCGGCGTAAAGTCCGAGTTCAAGCCGCTTGGGATCGACGAGCACCAGCTTCAAGTCGTCGGGCGTGGCTTTGTAGAGCAATCCCATCAGCAGGGAATTGATAAAAACGCTCTTGCCCGTGCCCGTGGCGCCCGCGATCAGCAAATGCGGCATTTGATTGAGGTCGGCCGAGCGGATGCGGCCGATCAAGTCCTTGCCCAACGGTATGGATAGCTTCGAGGGCGAATGCGAAAATTCAGGCGATTCGATCACGTCGCGCAGCGCGATGGTCTCGCGCCGCGCATTGGGCACTTCAATGCCAACCGTGGATTTGCCGGGGATGCGCTCGATCAACAGGGATTCGGCGCGTAGCGCGAGGCAAAGATCCTCGGCAAGGCTGGTAATACGCGTGTATTTGATTCCCGCCTCGGGCTTGAATTCGAATGTGGTGACCACTGGGCCGGGATTGATCTGGGTGATGTGGCCGCCGACGTCAAACTCCGCGCATTTTTGCTCGATAGCACGAGCGCATTCCTTCAACTCAGCCTCGTCCATTTTCTCGCCGCGCTCGGCGGCACGAAGCAGGTTGCTGGGAGGCAAGCGGTAGCTAGCCTTACCGCGGGCGATCTTCGGATCGGATGCGGACTTTTTCGGCGGCGGAGGAGTGTCGTCCTCGTCGTGGAATTTGATGATCGAGGGAACGCGGCTTGCAGGCGCGGGCCGCTCTTCTTTCTTCTCTTCCTCGTCTTCCGGTAGTTCCTTGGTGGAAACTCGCTGCTGGGCAACCGGCGGGCGTCCGGCAATTTTTATTTTCTCCACCTTTTTCCGCAGGGCATCTGCTTCGCGCTCTTCGCGCCATTCCTTGACGCGTGCTGTCCATTTGCCGACCAGGCCGTCCTCGGCTAGAGGCTTTTTTGCCCACGAGGCTGCCGCGGTGAGCGAAAACGCGGTGGTTAAGTAGAGCGCTGCCAGCAGAGTGGCCGCGGCAACGAGATTCGCACCGATGGGGTTGAACGCCTCTCGCAAACCTCCCGCGAGAATGCTGCCAAGGAGACCTCCAGCAGGAAGCGCGCCGCGCACCGCTGGAATGTGAATCAAACTGAGTTCAGCCGCCAGAAAAACAAAGAGCATGGCAAAGCCAATCAGTTTCGAAATCGGGCTGGCGATCAGGTGGCTGCGAAACCACCGCATGGCCATGACGAACATCCCGATGGGAATCAAAAACGCTGCGTATCCCGCAAACTGAAAGAACAGATCGGAGATGTGCGCTCCAACCGGCCCGATCCAATTGCGCACCGTGCCGGCGGCAAGCGCCGGAGCGGACACGTCGTATGACGGATCGAGCGGTGAATAGGACAAAAGGCTAAGGGCCAGCAGAATCGCCAGGCTGAGCCCGATGAAGCCGGCCATCTCGTTGAAGCGCTTGTTTTCAGTTGGCGTCAGAACGCGCACGAAAGTCTCCCGGTTGCGTTCCGACTGCCTTTCGATCGGCAGTCGCGGAACGGAGAAAATTGGGCAGGGGAAGGCCTCCACTTCTGCGAGGAAGGCGCGGGCGCTAACGCGCGTATCCCTCTCGGAGGAACGGCATCACTATAGCAAAGCGCGAAGCTGACGGCGCAACTAGATTTGCGGGCAGGTTTCCTTAAGTCGCCAATGCGCAGGGCCAGGGTTCGGCGGAAATTTGCTTTGCAGGTTACGTTCTACCCAGATTTGAATGGCTGGTAAGCGGTCCCGTGGACTTCGAAAACCGACGGTCGCAGTTCCGGTGATGACGCAAACGGTGCAGGTGCCGTCGCACTATAGCCCCGGCCCTAAAAGAGTGCTGCCAGCGGAGGAAGAACTGAGTTCTCAACCCGCTGGCAGCATTCAGCGTTCGTTACGGCAGGCAACCCTAGGGCTAGCGGCTGGTCTGCGCCCACGAAATTCGCCGGATACTCGCGGTGGACGTGGACGGAATCGAGGGCGCTCCAGCGGTCGGCTCCGCCGTAGGGAACCACGGCGGCCCGAAATTACCGGCAAACCGCTGGTCGTACATCGTGTTACCTGCGCGCATGTTCACGCCATGGGCTTGGTCTTCGCTTCTGCCACCCATAATGGTCAGGGTACCGACGCTATTTCCGGGAGTTTCCAATCCGCTGGTCCCGCTGCCGATCATTGCCAAGCTGGCGTCGATTGTCAGGTTGCCGCCATTAGAGGACGGTTCGAGATTGATGTTGCCCTGAGTGTATATGCCCAAAACGCCTGCATTTGTGGTGGAGACCAACTGGTCGCTGGAATTGACCACGGGCGAGGCGTACGTAATGTTGCCTGTGACATTTACGTCGCTCGTAGCTGTGACCGTGGTTCCATTTGCGTTCTGGATGGTGCCGCTCAGACCTGTAACTTGACCGTTCACGTACACCATCGTTGAGCTGACAGTGTCTCCGCCTGGATCCGTATTCGAATTCATCGACGCCCCGTTATTTGGGTTGACCTGCGTGGGCACGCCTTGCAGAACAGTCGTCGTCCCCGAACCTTGTGTGACGGACGTGGTGCCTGCGGTTGTGTCCACCACGATGGTGGTCGTCGTGGTCGTTCCGCCGCCAAATCTCCCACCCCCGGACGTTTGGCTAATCGTATAGGTCTGCGTAGGGTGGCTGGTACCGCCGGTAGTTGCGGTCGTGGCGCTAAGGCTTACCGAAGCGTTGCCGTTGACGTAGAATCCGCCACCGTAGCCATCGCCTCCGAGAGCTGGGTCGCTGCCAAAGGTAAGTTGGCCCATCGAGTTCGTGTACATCGGGAGATAGACGCCGGTCGGCGCCGAACCGGAGCTTGGATACTGGGTTCCGGTGACGGTTTTCATGGTGCTCATGAGCGTGCCGCTGGGCGGGGTGCGGTCGCCGTTCACGCACGGGTTGGCGCTGCACGGAGCGGCGCCTTTGCCATCCAACACGGCCTCTTCCTGGTTATAGCTATCAGTTGGCTCGGTAACTGGAGCATCGCCGATCGTAAAACCCTGTACGAACGTCGGAGCATGGAATCCACCTGGGGGCGTCAAGCCTCCCGGTGTGCAACCTCCGTTGATGTAACCAACCTGCGAGCCCGCCTGGCCAATGGAATTCTCGAAGGTGTATCCGGGGCTGGTATCGTTGCCGAAATTCCACGAACCATTGGTGAAGAACGGACCATACATCGTTCCGGGAACGAGGCCGCCTTGGCAGAGCGTGTACTGATCGATGAAACCAGCCCATTTGGAAAAGCTGGGCGGGCCGCCAGTAGATGTGCTGCCAGCTGTGCTGCTGTATTGGATTTCAAACGTTTCGGTCAGTGTCTCCACTTCGGACCCCGAGGATTGCCCCTCAACGACCACCTGAAACGGGTACGTGTAGGTCCATACGTCGTCGCTTTCCGTTGAGCAGTTCGGGTTGACGGAAGTGCACGGTACGCATGTCGGGTCGGCGCTATTGCACGTCCGAGTGTAGGTTGCTCCAGGCGGCGTGACGATAGAGGCGCTGATCAGCTTGAATTGGCTGTTCCAGGACCCCGAATCGCCAATATTGTAAGACGAGCCTATGTAGGGCGCGACGGCGGCGGTGACTGCGGGGGGGAAGATGGCCGTACCGGTGTTTCCTGCCAGGACCAGTGTCCCTTGAACCGGTAATGGAGCGCCCGCTACATTGGGAGTAGCGCCTGCCGGGAGCGAGTTCTTGATGGCCGCGACGACCACATTCACGCCGGAGTCAGCGGCATAGAAGGAGCCTCGATAGTCTTTGTAGTAGCCATTGATCATCGTGTCCGATGAGGTGAGGAAGATCACGGCCAGGCTCGCGGCGCCGAGCAGTGCCAGGAGCCCGAGCGTGATCAACAGCGCTACGCCGCGTTCCCGTGAGTGCCGCCGGTCGTTCGGGTTGGTGGTAAGCTTTTTGGAGGTGTTTTGATATCGGTTCATGGCTTTTGCTCCCAGCGCGACTTTAATTTCCGTAATCTCCGATGGTCATATTCCGCAAGTCCACGACAACCGAGGACTGCTGCACGAGGTAAGGTCCATTGTCGAAGCCGTTGTTCAACTGAGTGACCGCGTTGATGGCATTGGGCGCGGTGCGGCCCACCAATGAAATGCGAACGGCTCGGATCAAGCTGAAGTCGTAAGGATCGTTTGTGTCCGCGGGGACCGATAGAGGGACATCGTTGCAATTTCCGCCGTAGAACGCGTTGCAGTAAGAACTCGAGTCGTAGAAGTAGTTGGCGATATCTGGCTGATCGGTTGCCTCGTTGCTCCAAAGCGCAGCACCAACCTTGAATCCGATAATCTGGTCAGCCAAAACCCCGCATCCGCTTACGTCGCATCGCTGGAGCTGTGTATCAGCAGAATTCGAAGGATTTACCACTACGCTGTAGGTGATTGCCCCGGAGGAGCCGCCGACGTCGACGATGTAGGTGGTGTCAGCTTGGAAATTGTGCTGTAGCTGTTTTTCGAAATTCGTCCCAGAATTCGGGTTATACAGAATGCCTTGCGGATCGGTGCACGAGGCTCCAGGGCAGCCAGTCGGCGCTCCATTGTAGGCGGTCGGCGTGTATGTAAACACGAGGTTGGGACTGCTCACACTTGGGGGTGAGGTGATCTGAACCTCACCCACGCAGTAGAGGGACGTTACTAGATCGCAAGAGGGGGATGTGACACCGTTCGATACTTGGATGATCAGTAGCTCGTCACCAGCCTTAAAGCAGGTCGCGTCCGTGGCGGGAACTCCTCCGTTCGAATCCCAAGCTACGAGGGGGTTGCCGGAATAAACATCCACGGTATTTTGCAGCGTGAGGACGGGTGGTTGCCCTGTGGTTGCGTTGGCGGCGCATGTTGGAGGGTCGAAGATAGTAAGAGAGTCAAAACAGGCGCTGGGAACCGGGTAGGCCCAGGTTCCACCAGACGGCGTACAGGCGGCGGCACTGCCGCCTTGTACGGCGGGCACTTGGTTTTGAATTATGACTCCTGTGGCGAAGGTGTTACTCACCGTGCCCAATAGATTTTCGCCCGCACCCTGGAGGTCCAGCTGCAATTGCCCGGTGGCGTTGCGCAGCGACAAGTTTACGCCGGACAGACTTTCCTGATAGGTGACCATGGCCATGTGCTTATCGAAGACCGAGAAAGCCACCCCCGCGATGACCAGAAAAACTGTCACGGCCACCATCAGTTCGATCAGCGTGAAACCTTTCGACCTGGATCGAGATAGCATCCGCAGATCGAGCGGTCGCGTTGTCATCGCGCCTTCTTTCGTCATGGCCGCACCATGCTCATTTGAAAGCTAACTGGCGGATTGAGAGTCGAGTTGTTCAGGGTGACCAGCACAGTGATGCGCCGGACGCCGATGGCGTTAGTTGCACCACCGCCTACGGCGGAGATCGGTGGGTTGCCCGTGATCAGCCAGCGGCGAGTGAAGGTCGAGCCGCCTCCCGCGGGCGTCGCCACGCCGCATGTGGCCGGCGTTCCCACGCATCCGGCACTGGTATGCACGATTGTGGTAGTGACTGGGTTGTCGTTTACCAGCTGCGTCTGAGTCTCGTAGTCCGTTCCGGCCGCCTCTGAAATCGTTACTTGATCGCAGTACGCCGCGGCAGTGCCCGTGCCGCAGTTCGATCCGCCGGTCAGACTGCCACCTGGCCAGATGTTGGGGTCAGTCGGCAACGTATTCATCAAGGTGGTGGTGCCGCCGAGTACGTCGGCTGACGGCCATTTATTCAAGCTGTCGAGCTTTTCCGAAGCCAGGATGCTGGCCGTGCTCATGTACCTGGCGCGCGCTCCGGATTGAATCGTGCTGGCAACCAAAGCCGCAACGCTCAGCAGACCGATCGCCAGAATGGCGATCGAGACCAGCACTTCGACCAGTGTGAAACCCTCATGGCTTCCCGATCTGCTGCTGCGATTATTGGATTGTAGTTGTTGTGACATTTCCCACGTCCGATACGGCGACATTGATTTGTCTTCCTTGGTACGTAAATGAAAGCGCGGGCGGTTGGTTCGGGTTCGGACTGCATCCACCTGCACCGTAAACAATTCCGTTGGGACACAGCGTGTAGGTGAAAGGCGAGCCGGAACCTCCGGTAATGGTTATATACGACGGCAGCGGGACTGTGGTGGGGGCGGGGTTCACGGTGTTCGAAACCACGTACGTGTTGGCCGGAGTTGTCAGCACGAAGGTATAGGGTTGGCTATCCTTGATTGCGCGGAAGCGTGTGCTTTGGATAGCGCCAGAAAACTGGCTGACTGCGGAGTTGATCCGCATATTGGCCATAGCCCTGGACAGCACAGGAATCGCAATCGCTGTCATCACCATGCCGACGAGAACCACCAGCAACATCTCTAGCAGCGTGAAACCTGCCGAAGGTTGGGAAGGCGTCCTGAACTTGATAAAATTGTCTGACTTGCTGAGTTTCAAAACGTTCTCTCCCTGAGATCGTGCGCAGGACACAAGTTCTGGCGCTATGAAATGCACGCCTTAGGCCAACCAGACAGTGCCGCTAAGTTGCAGAAAGGCATATTCTTACGTATGCATTCTCGCCGCTGTTTGATTTCGGTACCTGCGCTTGGGGTGAAAATGTAACGAAAGGGAGATTCGGCTACCGAGCCTCAAGCCGCGTTCAAATAACTGGGGCGAATCTAGGGGCAGCCTCGGAAACAGCCCCACGTATGCGGCGCCTTTCATTGGGAGGGTGCCGTCGGGTATGATCGACTTCCTAAGCGAGCGGATTTTCGTTTCTTGATGGTTAGTCCACGTCCACTCAGCCACAAATTCCCAAAACGGGAAAGTTGGTACTGCCGCCAAATTGAATCTCGACGCCTCTCCGTGCCCGGTGCTACCGTGGATTGTTTTTCGTGCCCTCTCAGAGGCTCCTGGGGGCGGCCAAGGCAGTTTGAAGCAGCGTCAGCATCAGACCCCGCCCGCGTGGCTGCAGCCGCAGTCGCCCGGCTTGTGGCACCGTAGCCGATGAGGGCGGGGATGGCGGAAAGGAAGGGAAGAGAACCCGATGCACCAAATTTTTCTCTTCACCGGTCAGCAGTCACGACTCAGCAATCACGTATCTCAAGGGCGGAACACTCAATCAACCTTTGACACGTGTAACGCACTGAAAACAAACACCCGACGGCCACAAAGGGCGGAACGTCCCGGTGCATCTCGGTTTCGACTTTCTCGCCCCGCGCCATGGTTTGCTCCACCTGATCCGGAGAAATTTGCTCGACCGAAAAACGCCCGCCTATCCACGTTTAGTCGTTGGGTATGTTATCGTAGTGAAGGAGGCTCCTTTCGGTTGACTCGAAGCCGAAGGGAACGGAACCTCGAAACGATGTCCAGACGCCCAGCCACGAATCCGCCCAGCTCGGTCGTCCATAGTCTTGCAGGCGTGTGCAGCTCGCGGCGACGTGTCGAGCATCGTCAGCTGATGTCTCGTGCTTTGGCGTTGTTGTTGCGCGCTCAAGTCCCGTCTACCCAGGATCCCCGACGCGCCCCGAGGTTTAGGACAGTTACCCGGGACAGTCAATCGAGTCGAATCGCACCTAACTCGTTGAAAAGAAACGACCGCGTACCCGTCTACCCGAGACGTCCCGGCGCACCGAAAGTGCGCATTGTGCAACCGAAAAAGTTCTGCAAATGACCTCCAACACTCATCACGACGTGATCTGCATCGGCGCTGGACCCACTGGCTTGGCTTGCGCGATCGAGGCCAAGCGCGCGGGCATGCGGCCCCTAGTGATCGACAAGGGATGCCTCTGCAATTCGCTCTTCTACTACCCCGTGAACATGAAGTTTTTCACTACGGTCGAGCGCATGGAGATCGGCGACCTGCCGATGACCACCTCCGGCGATAAACCGACGCGGCCTGAAGCTTTGAAAT
>JBOGMW010000135.1:0-13989 GCA_050746805.1 Candidatus Acidiferrales bacterium
GGGACTGCCACGGGCTTCCCATCGAGACGCAGGTCGAGAAAAAGCTGGGAGGCAAAACCACGAAAGTTGCGCCTGCCGAATTCCGGAAAATGTGCCGCGAGTTCGCGGCGCGCTTCGTGGAGATCCATAAAGTCGAATTCAAGCGGCTTGGTGTGTTCGGGCAGTGGGACGAGCCGTATCTCACGATGAACCCTCATGACGAGGCGTCGATCGCTGGCGCATTCATCGATTTTCTGGAGAAAGGCTACATCTATCGGGGGCTGAAGCCGGTGTATTGGTGCATACACGACCGCACCGCGCTGGCTGAAGCGGAAGTGGAGTACGAGGATCACACCAGCCCGTCGATCTGGGTGAAATTTCCCGTTGTGCCGGGATCGCGGCCGAATGGGTTGGGAGACGACGTCAGCGCGCTGATTTGGACCACTACTCCCTGGACGCTACCCGCGAACCGCGCGCTCGCATTCCATCCGGGCTTTGAATACGTGGTCGCGGAAACCGCAGCCGGGAAATTTTTGATGGCGCGAGAGCGGGTTCGCGCATTCGCCGAAGAATTAAAGATCGAAGTGGCTGGCGTTCGCGGCGGATGGAAAGGAACCGAGTTCGAAGGCAGCCGGTTCCAACATCCGTTTCTCGACATGCGGGTGCCGGGCGTGCTGGCCGACTACGTCACGCTCGATGCTGGGACAGGAATCGTGCACACAGCGCCAGGCCATGGCGCGGACGATTTCCGCACCGGGCAGAAATATGGACTCGAAGCCTACGCGCCGCAAGACGACGAGGGCCGTTTTAAGGAAGGCCTGCCCGAGTACGTGGGCAAGACCGTTTGGCAGGCGAATCCCGCTGTGATCGAGTTGCTCCAGAAGCGCGGCATGCTTGTCGGCGAAAAGAAAATCACGCACAGCTATCCGCATTGCTGGCGCTGCGACAATCCGGTAATTTTCCGCGCCACCGAACAGTGGTTCATCGGGCTCGATCGCGATAATTTGCGCCAGCGCGCGCTGGACGAAGTTGAGAAAGTAAAGTGGCTGCCGGAATGGGGCCGCGACCGCATGCGCGAAATGATTGCCGACCGTCCAGATTGGTGCATTTCGCGCCAGCGTTTCTGGGGCGTGCCGCTGATCGTTTTTTACTGCGATGCGTGCGGCAAGCAATTGACCGACTACCACGCGCTGCGGCACGTGCTGCCTTTTTTTGAGCGTGAAGGCGCCGACGCCTGGTACACGCATCCCGCGGAAGAACTGCTGCCGCCGGGAACGAAATGCCCGTGCGGTGCGGCGAAATGGCGCAAGGAATCGGACATCCTCGACGTGTGGTTCGATTCCGGTTCCACGCATCTCGCCGTGCTCAGTGAAAAAGACGGGACGTGGCCTGCGGACGTTTACCTGGAAGGCCCCGATCAATTTCGCGGCTGGTTTCAGAGTTCGCTGCTGAATGGCGTCGCAATTCGCGGACGCGCGCCGTACAAACAAGTCGTTACGCACGGCTGGACGCTCGACGAAAAGGGCGCGCCCATGTCTAAGTCCAAGGGCAACGCTCTCTACCCCAAGGAAATCTCGGAAAAGTGGGGCGCGGACATGCTGCGGCTGTGGGTTGTGTCGCAGGATTATACAGCGGACATGCGCGTCTCGCCGGCGATGATGATGCAGCTGGCCGAGGCCTATCGCAAGATTCGCAATACGTTTCGCTTCGCGCTTTCGAACCTTTTCGATTTCGATCCCGCGCGGAACCAAGTGGCGGATCCAGATTTGTGGGAGATCGACGCGTGGATGTTGCGACGCACGGGCGCACTCGCTCGGCAGTGCCGCGAATGGTACGCTAATTTCGAGTTTCACCGCGTCTACCACGCGGTGCATGATTTCTGCGTGGTCGATCTGAGCGCATTTTATTTTGACGTGCTGAAGGACCGGCTGTATACGTTTGCGCCGAATAGTCGCGGGCGCCGGTCGTCGCAGACGGCCGTGTATCGCATCGCCAGCGCGCTGGTCCGTATCATCGCTCCGATTCTGGTGTTCACGTCCGAGGAGATTTGGAAGCATTTGCCGCAAGGCGATGGCTCCTCCGCCAGCGTGCACATGGCCTATTTTCCGGAAGCTGCCGAATTCGAAAAGGCATTCGATGTCGCTGGGTCGAGAGACTGGGAGCGCCTGGCGAAAGTGCGCGAAGATGCGCTGAAAGCGCTCGAAGCGCCTCGCAATGCGAAAACGATCTCTTCGGCGCTGGAGGCGAAAGTGATCTTCCGCGCGCGCGGTGAGGACACGGGATTTCTGCGAAAGTACGCGCTGGTGCTGCCATCGCTTTTCATCGTGTCGCAAGTGGAAATTATTGACGCGGATGTGCCCGCAACGTCCGGCAATGCAGGGGCCGTATACAGCGTTGAGATCCAGCGCGCGGATGGCGCCAAATGCCAGCGCTGCTGGAACTATTCGACGCATGTGGGCGAGAGCACCGATTATCCGACGTTCTGCGAACGGTGCGTGACGGCGCTGAATGAAATCGACCGCGATCGCGGGATTCTGCCCGACCCGCCTCCGCCCGAGGCCGGCGCGGCGGGGACTGACGGGAGAGTTGCGCCCTGATGGCTGGTGCGTCGCGTTCCAACTGGGCAGTCGCTTTACTCGCGATAGCCGTGCTTCTCGTCGATCAGGCGAGCAAGCTAGCCGTCGATCGATTCACGTCCTCCGGCTCGTTTCAGGTGATCATTCCAGGGCTGCTAAATCTGGTTCACACCAGCAATCCGGGCGTCGCTTTCGGATTGTTTGCCGATTCACAGGCGGCGTGGCGCGCGCCGCTGCTGATTCTTTTCTCGGTGGTTGTGATGGGGCTGATTATTTGGATGCTAGCCACCGGACGCGCAGGAGGACCGCTAGGCCGTTACGGACTGGCGCTGATCCTCGGCGGCGCGGCGGGCAATGTGGTGGATCGCTTGTTTCATCACGGCGTAACCGACTTTATCGATTTTCACCTCGGCTCGTATCATTGGTACACTTTCAACGTGGCCGACACTGCGATCGTGATCGGCGCCGCGCTGGTGATTATCGAGCTTCTCCGCGATGGCCGGCGCGTCGGACAGGAACACGCGTAACCATGCATCCCGTTCTTTTCACGTTTGGCTCGTTCACGGTTTACACCTATGGCGTACTAGTTGCCGCGGGCTTCATCGCGGGACTTTGGTACGCACACTGGCAAGCGCCGCGCGCCGGGATCGATCCGCGAAAAGTATGGAACCTGGGCATCTACGGAATTTTGGTTGCGCTGGCAGTCTCCAAGCTGTGGCTGATCTTCAGCAACTTGGATTACTACATTGCGTATCCTCGATCGATCTTCAGCGCGGCCACCATCGAATCCGGCGGAGTTTTCTATGGCGGCGTGATCGGCGGTCTGGCGTGGGCTTTTCTCTACACCTATTTTCAGAAGATGCCGTTTCTTTCGGTTCTAGACGTTTCCGCCGCGGGCGTCGCTCTGGGTCACGGGATCGGGCGCCTCGGGTGCTTCGCGGCGGGTTGCTGCTACGGCAAGCCGACGTCGATGCCCTGGGGCGTTACGTTTACAAGTCATATTGCGGCGCGGCTTGCCGGTACGCCGCTGCACGTCGCTTTGCATCCCACGGAACTTTACGAATCGGCCGCCGAATTTCTGAATTTCCTGCTTTTGATATGGCTGGGCGCGCGACAGCGGTTTTCCGGCCAGCTTATCGGCGCGTACTTCATCCTGTACGGGATCGAGCGCGGCACCATCGAATTCTTTCGCGGCGACCCGGGACGCACGCTGATGTTTCACGGCGCTGTGTCGCTGATGCAGTTCGTCAGCGTGGGCCTGATTTTCATCGGCGTATTTTTGTGGTGGCGCGGTTTGCATCGCGGATCGTCGATCGATCGGGCCGCTTCCGGCGCGATCTCCAGCCCATCTCCCTCCTGAGGCGCGCATGAGCTGCCCGTCCACTCCTCATGCAATCGAATCGAAATTGGCCGCCTCCGAAGCCGCGTCCGCACTGTTTCGTTCTTTCACTGTGGAGAGCGAACACGCCGGTGAACGACTGGACCGTTTCCTCGCCGCTGAGCTGCCGGACGTAAGCCGTTCGCGCGTGCAGGAATTGATTGAACAGGGTCGCGTCTCAGTGAATGGCGCCGCGCGCAAACCTTCCTATCACCTGGCTTTCGGCGAATCGATCGCCGTGGAAATTCCGGCTCCGCAAGCCGCCGCCGTGGAGCCGGAGTCGATCCCTCTCGAAGTTTTCTACCAGGATGAAGACGTAGCCGTGGTCAACAAGCGCGCAGGCATGATCGTTCATCCTGGTGCGGGCACGCCGGGCGGCACTTTGGTTGCGGCTCTGCTGAACCGCTTCGGCGGAAGTAGCGGACTTTCTTCCATCGGAGGCCCGCTGCGCGCCGGAATCGTTCACCGTCTCGATAAGGACACTTCAGGCGCGCTGATCGTTGCGCTCAATGACGCCGCTCACAAAAATCTCGTCGAGCAGTTTAGCGCCCGGATGGTGCACAAGACTTACATCGCGCTGCTCCACGGCAAAATCAAAGGCGATTCCGGAGTTATCGAAATGCCAATCGCGCGCGACCTTCGCCGGCGTTCGCGCATGACGGCTCGACGCCGCGAGGGCCGCGCCGCACGCACCGATTGGCGCGCGCTATGGCGTGCCGACGGGTTTACGCTCGTCGACGCTAATTTGCACACCGGAAGGACGCACCAGATTCGCGTCCACTTTTCGGCTCTCGGCTGTCCCGTGGTGGGCGATGCGCTCTACGGCGCGCCGCGCCAGGAGCGCGTTGGCTCCATGATGCTGGCCGAACTAGGCAGGAATTTCTTGCATGCGGCCCGCGTGGCCTTTTCGCATCCGCGTACAGGAGAGCAAATTGACGTTCGCGCACCGCTGCCGGCCGAATTGCGGCAGTACTTAGCCGCGCTTGCGCAAGCGATGAAATTGGACCACTCAGCGATTGACGCTGCCGTGCGGTCGTTCCTATAATCACCCTGGTGAATCTAGCCGCACAGCAGCGCCCCTCCTTGAATTTAACGCGAATGATTGTCGCGTTTATGCTGTGCGCGGTTACCGTGTTTGCGCAGCAAGCCCGGGGACAAACCGCTCCGCCCTCCGTCGCGAACTCGCCGTCATCCCCAGGTTCGCATTCGCAAGCGCCGGTCGCGCCCGCCAAGGAACCGCCCATCCGCGTGACCACGGGATTGGTGCATCTGGTGGTCACCGTGACCGACAAACACCATCACCTTGTCACTGATCTCGATCGCGGCGATTTCAAAATTCTTGAGAATGGCGCGCCGCAGGATATTCGCTTTTTTGGCCGCGAGACGGACCTGCCGCTGCGCATTGCGGTGCTGCTGGACACTTCGAACAGCATCCGCCAGCGCCTGGATTTCGAGAAGAGCGCCGCCGTCAATTTTCTCAACGACGTAATCCGGCGCGGCAAGGATATGGCTTTCGTGATGACGTTCGACAACGAGCCGCAGATCGTCCAGAACTACACCGATCAACTCTATCTGCTCACTGAAGCCATTCAAGATCAGCGAGCCGGCGGCGGAACGGCGCTGAACGACGCCATCTACATGGCGGCACAGAAACTGGAGAAAGCTCCGCTTATGCGCGGCCAAAATTCCGATCTGCGGCGGGTGATCGTGGTGATCAGCGATGGTAATGACGACTTGAGCGACCATGCCTTCAGCGATGCGCTGGAGCAAGCGGTTCGCTCCGAGGCAGTGATCTATACAGTGAGCACCAACACCGATTGGCTTGCCATCGACGATCCGGACAAGCCGAGCAAATACAATATGGATCCTGGCGACAGAGTGTTGGAGAACCTTGCGGGTCAGACCGGCGGCCGCGCTTTTTTCCCATATTCCGTGGACGACCTCGCGGAATCATTCAGAAATATCGGGACGGAACTTCGCAGCCAATACTTCATCGCGTATGCGCCTACCAGTCCGCCGGTTACGGGCCAGTATCGAAAAATCGAAGTGCGCACGAACCGGAAGGGGCTAATCGTTCGTACGAGGAAGGGCTACTACGCCGGGGCGCCCGCCGCAAATTCGCCGGGTAACTGACGCGCGCCGCCCACCGCATCGGCCAACGTCGCCTCAGTTGTACGGCGCGTAGTATCCCTTGCGTGCCAGGATCTTTGCGCCCGGCTGGTCTACTTCCACCTTGATTTTCCGGTAGGTGCCGTCGCGGCGCGTGTTCGTGGGGTAATAGCCAAGAACGTATTGCGAGCGGAGCTCTTCGGAAATTTCATCGAATGCTTTTTCGAGCGAGCTGTCGTTGTGCACGCGGATCACCCGCCCGCCGGTCTGTTCCGCCATGTCGTGCGCCACGCCAGGACCGACCCCGGTTGTCGCCGAAGGGTCGATGATTAGAATCACGTGGATCACGGTATCGGCCTTCTGTGCCGCTTCGATCGCGTCGTCAATTGTCTCTTTGCTGCCGTTGTCTTCGGCGTCAGTCAGCACGATGATCGCCTTCCGCCCCGCTTGGCTGGAAAGCTCGCTGGTGCACGCCAGGTAGATCGCATCATACAGGTCCGTGCCGATCACGCCATTTTGCGGAATGGTTCCCGCGGTAATCACCGGCCCGGCGGCATTGATGCGAGTACTGCGGATTGCGTTTTCGAGCACACCCGGATCCTCGGTGAAATCCGCGAGCAAGTTCACGTCCAGGTCGAAGCTCATTACGAGCGCTTCGTCGCGCTTGTGAATCACCTCGCGCACGAAACGCGACGCGGCGTCCTGTTCGGCGGAAAGAGTGTTGCTCATGCTCCCGCTGGTATCCATCAAGATCGCCAGCGTCAGCGGCAGGTTCATTTCTTTGTTGAAATAAGCAACTTTCTGCTCCACGCCGTCCTCAAACACTTTGAAGTCATTCTTATTCAGACCGGTGATGATGGCGTTGTGATGGTCGCGAACGGTGACGAACACGTTCACAACGTTCGTGCGCACTTGCAGCGGCTGAGACGCCTCTGGCAGGTTTTGCGGATTTTGAGGAGCGGGCGCTGGCTGCGGCGCTGTTCCGGGCGGAGTCATTGGTCCCGGGCCGGCTTCCTGAGTAGATTCGCGCGGAGCCGCGGCGGCGCGGGTGGCTACATTCGAGAAGATTGGGTAAGCGGCTAACGCCAGTATGACGATCCCCGCCGCGATGCTGGGCAACCGCATTGTATAATCCCCCTAGAATGCTCCAGCCTGTTACGATGCTGCCAAGTCTCCGCCGGATGTGCGCCTGCCGGCCGGGTAGCATATTGCCGAAGTTGCGAGGTCTCGCGGCCTCGCCGGAAATCGGGAAAGTTTTATGAATCGAACTATAGCAGCACTTGGACTCAGCGCTTTGGTTGGAATTTCAGCGCCAGCTTTGGCGCAGCAGTCCACTCGTCAGCCGGCTCCGCCGCAGGGACAAACCGCCCAGCGGCTTCCCCCTCCGATCGTTTCGCGCACCCAAAGCGTGATCGTTCCCGTCACCGTGAAGGATGGCCAGGGCCAATTGGTCGCCGGCCTCCAAAAAGATGACTTCGAGATTTTTGCCGACGACGTGCAACAACACATTGACAATTTCAGCGCCGATCCGATGCCGCTTTCGGCCGTCGTGCTGATTGATAACGATCTGCCCGACCGCGCGGCTTCCCAGGTGCAAAAAAGTCTGGTTTCCATTTCCGCGGGTTTTGGATCGATGGACGAAGTTGCCCTGGTCACCTACGACAAGTTTCCAACCACCGTGGCGGGCTTCTCATTCAGCAACGACAAACTTTTCACGCAGTTGCAGCGGCTCGAAATTGGCTCGCACAGCAATATGGTGATCGCCGATCCCACGACCGCCGGGCCCATGGTGGACGGCAGGCAGTTGCCGACGGCCAGCGGTCCGCCGCAGCACGGTTCGCAACGATACGTGGAACACGACGCGCTCGAAGATGCTCTCTATTCGGCTGCCCAAATGCTCGAATCGCGCGGACGGGACCGGCGCAAGATTGTTTTCCTGATTTCAGACGGAGCTGATTCCAAGAATTCCCACACCGTCGATGAAACGATGCACTACCTCCTTTCCAACGACATCTCCGTATACTCGATTTCCGTCACGCACTCGATGCCCATCGGGCGATCGTTGGTGCAGCGTGGCTTGTCGAATCTCGGCAAGTATGCTTTTCAGACCGGCGGCGATACTTTCTTTGCGGGGAAACAGCGCGATCTGGAGCGCTTGTATTCCGAGCTCACCGAAGAAGCGCGCAATCAATACACGCTCACGTTTTCACCCCACAATGTTTCCATCGCCAAGGATTACCACTCGATCGAAGTGCGCGTGTTGCGTCCGGAATTGAACGTCACGTCGCGGCAGTTCTACTACGATAGCGAGCTAATTCCGCCCCAGTGACCGGCCCGATATTTTTTGTTATAAGCGCGCCGCAAAAACGGTCGCGCGAAATCTTTTTTGTTCTTGACTTCATTCGCGGCCGCCTTTATAGATAAACGAAGCGATTGAGCGCGTTTGAAAAGTTTTCGGACGTGCTTTCGCAGGGAGAAAGTTCCACTGTAGTTCATGCGCGGAACCACTCCGGGTTTCCTGAATCGGAAGCCTTTGAGTAAAAAGCGGGGCATTCATCGTGAATGCCCCGCTTTTATTTTGCGCCGCGATTTCGGTCGTTAATTTTCCGCGCGTGGGGTTTCGATGGTGGCCCGAATCGGAATCAACTGCTCGTGCGCGGGGCACAGCGGTTTGTAGTCGCAAAACCCGCAGCCGAAGCCCGGCTTGGCCGAAAAGTCTCCGGCGCGGATTCGATCGGCCACTTCGCCGATTTTTTGTTTCGCGGCGGCGAGCGCTTTCGCGTCGCGCGTGGTCGCCACTGCTTCGTTGGACATCAGGTAGTACAGCACTAATCTCTTCGGCTCCAACTCCAGTACCTCGCGCGCCGCCAGCGCGTAGATGCTCAGTTGTAAATCTTCGTTCGCTTTTTTCGCGTCGCGCGGCTTGCCGGTTTTATAGTCCACGATCTCCACGGCGTCACCATCGATACGATTGATCTGATCGATCCGTCCGGTGACGATCACTTCATTTTCCAGCGGCAGCTCGAATGTTTTCTCCTGATACAGCACTTCCGCCGGCGCGCCCGAATAGCTCTCGTGGAACGCCGTCAGTTGGTCGCGGCCGGCCTTGCGGTATTCCTGCTCTTGATAATCGTCCGGAAATCCCGCGGACGACCATTCGCGCTCGTAAGTTGCCATCACTTCATCTAGCGGCACGCGCCCTCGCTTGCGCTGCTCCGCCACCACTTCCTTGATGGTGGTGTGCATCACGTTTCCAAATGTGGTGGCTGCGTGTGGCCCGCCGCGCACGCTCCAAAGATATTGCAGCATGTACTTCATCGGGCATCGCTCGTACGCGTCGATCGCCGAAGGGCTCAGTTGCAGCGGCTCGGGGCGCGGCGGATGAAACGCCTTGGCCCACAGCGCCACGCGCGAGTACGCGCGCGATTCGGTTTCCGCCGCGCCAAAAAGCCCGGCGGCTGCCGCGGATTGTGGCGCGGGCCCAGCCGCTTCTTCCATCGGCGGCAAATCAACTTTCGGTGAAGATTGTATCGTGTCGAATTTCTGGATCGTCGGGTTCATAAGGAAATCGTCCAGAAACGGCGAAGGCTTCTTGCGCCGGTTCACCACCGTCGAAAGCGTCAAATGCTGCCGTGCGCGCGTCAACGCCACGTAAAAAAGCCGCCGCTCCTCCTGAATTTGAAAATCGCCCTGCGGCCGCTCTTCTTTCATTAGCTCGGAGGGAAACTCGAATACCGCCTTGCGCGTGCCGGAAGGGAAGTCGTTCTTCGAGAGCCGCAAAATAAAAACGTGCGGAAACTCCAGCCCCTTCGCGCCGTGAACGGTCATCAATTGCACCGCGTCGTCGGCCAACTCTTCTTCCAGCGCGATGTCGCCTCCCGCCTCGTCGAAGAACGATAGATATTCCAGCAGATCTCGCAATTGTCGCGCTTCGCTCTTCTTCTCCCACTCTTTCACGAATTTGACGAACCGTTCCAAATAGTGCCGGTCCGCGTCGGACGCGAGCGGCGCTACGCCCAGCCCCGCGATCAAATCGTCGAGCAGCTCGCTTGCGGTGGTCTTTCGTGCCGTTTGGCGCAGTTGATTCAATAGCTGCGTGAAATCGCCCAGCCGCACTCCTTCGCGATTCAGCGGAGCTTCGTTCTGCGCCGATTCCGCCTCGTCCGCCAGCGGACGCCGGTGATTTTTGTCCGCGCGTTCCGCCAGACGCACCAGATCGCGCGGCTCAAACCCCCAGTACGGCGCGGCCAGCACGCGCGCGCAGGCCACGTTGTCCGATGGCCGCCCAATCAGCCGCAGCCACGCCAGCAAGTCGCGCACCAGCGTGCTCGAAAGAATTGAGAAATTCTTGATCGCAAACGGTATGCGGCGCCGCCGCAGCGCCTCCAGCAATTGCGCGCGATGCGAATGCTTGCGGTAGAGCACCGCCATGGAGCGCCACTTCGCGCCCGCTTCGTGCAGCCGGTCGATTTCCGAAGCCACCCAGTGTGCCTCTTCCTCCGGCGTGCCGAACTCCGCCACGCGCACGCGCTCGCCCTCGCGATGTTCCGTTTCAAGCTTGCCCGAAGGCAGCAGCGGCGATTGCTCGTTGTTTTCGATCACCGCGTGCGCCACGTTCAGGATGCGCTGCGTGGAACGGTAATTCCGCGAGAGCGAGACCAGAAAGTTCTTCCTCTGCGCGTCGGGCGCCGCCTCGCGCAGCCCGCAAAATCGTTTCAGGAAAATAGTGAAGCTGCCAAATGACGCGCCGCGAAACCGGTAAATCGCCTGATGATGGTCGCCAACAGCCAGAATGTTGCCGCTGCCGCCCGCCAGCAGCCACAGCAATTCCAGTTGCGCGATGTTGGTGTCCTGGAATTCGTCCACCAAGATGTACTTATATTGCTCGCGCAGTTTCGCCAGCAGCGCGGCATCGGTGCGCAGCAGCTCCACGGCTCGCAGCAATTGCGCGCCAAACGTCAGCAATTTCCGTTCGCGCAGCAGCCGCTCGCTGGTCCGGTAGACGCGCGCCAGCTCCTCCTGCCGCGCCAGATTTTCTTCCGCGATTTCCAGCGCGTCGCCTTCGAGCGTCGGCCGCAGCCGCGCGTGCTTCTCGCGCAGCCCTGCCACGTAGCGGTCGTAGTCGTCCGGCGAAACCAGCTCGTCCTGGCAGCGCGAGAAAAATTTCACGAAGTCGCTCAGGAACTCGCCCGGCTCCTGCAACCGCTTGAAATGCTGCAAGCCAAGCTCGCCGATGTGACGCCGCAGCAGAATCCAGTGATCGATGTCTTCCAGCGCCTGCGCGTCCGCGGCCGCTTCGCGCAGGATTTTTTCCAGGCAGAATTTGTGGAAGGTGCTCAGCCACACGCCCTCGGCGCGCTCGCCCATCGCTTTCACCACGCGGTGCTTCATCTCGCCCGCGGCTTTGTCCGTGAACGTCAGCGCCAGAATGTTTTCGCCCGCGAGGTCCGGATTTTCTTCCAGCAGCCGCCGGATGCGCTCGGTGATCACGCGCGTCTTGCCCGTCCCCGCGCCCGCCACCACCAGCAGCGGCCCCTCGCCATGCTCGACGGCTGCCCGCTGCGCAGCATTCAGCGGAAAGCCCGACGGTTGCTCCGCGATCATCCCCGTAACGCTCCCCTGAATTGCCGCACGGCCGGCTTGCGGCTTTTCGGCAGGCCCATAGTTTGCATTCCGTCGCGCTGGCATTTCGGTCGTGCCCATCTTACCAGAATTTCCGTGAGGCGAAGGAAAGGCAAACATGGAAGCCTGGTCTATTTCTGTGGGCCCTCGCTTTGATTCAATCGCTTGATGTCCGCTTGAACGATTTTCTGGATGGCTTTCTTTCTCTGCGCGTCGTCCCCTCGTATCCGTTTCGCTCCTAACCCAGTGAGGAAGTCGGCCGCGTCGCTGCTTCCTCCTGACTCTGCGAGCTCAAGCGGACTGTCCCCAAAGCGATCAAGCGCGTTTATATTCGCGCCCTTCGAGATCAAGTATCGAAGCTCTTTGGTGTCGCCCTTCACGGCTGCAGCGTGTACGGCCGTCCTCAGGTCGTTATAGTCGGTTACATTGACGGACACACCGTGGGAGACAAAGTCACGGACAGCGCCTAGATCCCCTCGGTAGGCAGCAGAGACCATTAGGTCGCCAACGTATGGTGATCGGGCCATTTGCCGGATGAAGACGCGCTCCCAAAATCCCTCAGGTGCTGCCAGAGAAGCTAGGAGTAATAGCGCAAGCGACAGAGCAACCCAGGTCAATCGAAGAATACGGCGGCGTTTAATGAAACTACGCGCCATGATGGCCAAAGCTAGGACAGTCCAGACGATGAGCAGCGGCGAAAAGAGGAGTAGAATCGCGCCGGCCCCGTGAGCGAGCGAATAACCTACGTTTTGCGGTCCTTGCTCCCAAGTCCATACTGTCTGTTCCCACACAAGACGAACCGTAAGCACGGTCGAACCAGCAAGTATCCCGATACCCGCAATATCCAACCAGAGCTGCCCGCTGGCCGGCCCTTCGAGGGTGGTCATCCGGTCCTCCTATCGCTCGGTTCTCACGCGAATGAAAGCCGATTCTACTCGGATTTTCGCGGTAAATAGAAAAGGACTGTTTCGCCAATTCCGAGCAGCGCCGGCACTCAAATTGACCGTGACCGCGGGCGCGCCTATACTTTTTCAGAAGAGCGATCTTCGTCACCGCACGAAGTTTGTTTCTGCGGGAGGATCGGCAGCCAGGAGGCCCTTCATGCCTCAGCCTCAACATTTCGAACAGCCCGTAATCCTCAGCGCCGTGCGCACGCCCATCGGCCGCTTTCTCGGAGGCCTCGCGCCTCTCTCCGCCACCGAACTAGGCGCCAAAGTGGTCGCGGAATCCGTTCGCCGCGCTGGAATTGATGCGCAGCAAGTGGACGAAACGATCATGGGCAACGTGGTCCAGGCGGGCCTCGGACAAAATCCCGCGCGCCAGGCCGCCCTTCGTGGCGGGCTGCATCCGCGCGTCGCTGCCATGACCATCAACAAAGTGTGCGGCTCGGGACTCAAAGCCGTCGCGCTCGCGGCGCAAGCGGTCACGCTGGGCGAATCGGAAGTTGTCGTCGCGGGCGGCATGGAGTCGATGTCCAACTGCCCGTATCTGCTGAAAGGCGCACGCTCCGGCTATCGCCTGGGCAATCAGGAAGTGCTCGATTCCATGATCGTCGACGGCCTCTGGGACGTGTACGAAAACTACCACATGGGCCAGACCGCCGAACTCGTCGCCGAAAAGTATAAAATTTCTCGCCAGGAGCAGGACCAATACGCGCTCGATTCCCATCGCAAAGCCGTGCGCGCCACAAAATCTTGTTTCGTGAGCGAACAAATCCTGCCCATCGAAATTCCGCAAAAGAAAGGCGAGCCGATCGTCATCAAATTCGACGAGTCGCCGCGCGAAGACACTTCACTCGAAGCGCTCGCCAAGCTCAGGCCGGCATTCAAGAAAGACGGCACCGTCACCGCGGGAAATGCCCCCGGCACAAACGACGGCGCCGCCGCGCTTGTCGTCACTAGCGAACGCGCTGCCGCGAAGCTCGGCAAGCAGCCGATGGCGCGCATCGTGGCGCAAGCCGTCAGCGGCATTGAACCGAAATGGGTGATGATGGCGCCCGTCGAAGCCGTCGAAAAGCTGTTGGCGAAAACCGGGTGGGATCGCGATCGCGACGTCGATCTCTATGAATTGAACGAAGCCTTCGCCGTTGCCGCCATCGCCGTCACGCGCGAACTGAAGTTGAATCCCGAGAAGGTCAACGTCAATGGCGGCGCCGTGGCGCTCGGCCATCCCATCGGCGCTTCCGGTGCGCGCATCCTGGTCACGCTGCTCTACGAATTGCAGCGCCGCAATCTGAAGCGCGGCATCGCCGCCCTCTGCCTCGGCGGAGGCAACGCAGTCGCCCTCGCCATCGAGCGCCCATGAGCAGTGGTCTTCACGACGCAG
>JBOGMW010000136.1:0-3116 GCA_050746805.1 Candidatus Acidiferrales bacterium
AAAGAAGCCAAACACGATGCCGATCTCTACCGCCTCTATCAGAAAGACGCTGCCCGGATCGAGCGCTCGGGCGGCAAGCCGCTTCGCGTCATTCTCGATTATGAATTGAAGCGCGATCTCAATCGCGATCTCGCCACGCTCGACCCAGCGAAAGACAATTCCGACGCGAAGGAATTGATTGCCGAAAAGCACCACCTTTGCGTGGTGAACGGCAAGATTCCCCTGCCCGACCTTCGCATTGAGTACGAGAACGCTCAGGGCGAGCTCGCCCGTGTGGACCTGGAACTCGCAACCCACGACTACCGGCCTCGGGGATTGGCAGCCAAAGCCAGAGCGGGATTCGCACTGTATAGCCGTCCCGAAGACGCATCGCGTCTGCGCCGGATTTTGAACGACCGGGATCTTACGGCAGGGATTCTTTCGCTATGAATATCTCCCCCCCTCCATACCGACAGCCTGCGAGCCTTCGGCTACACCGATGAGGAAGCACGCTTCCTCTATATTGTTGCCACCCATTCCGGCTACTTCATGGCCCGTCAATTCCTCGGCTTTACCGGTTCTCATTGGGGCAAGCGCACCACGAGTTTCTGGCAGAAGCTCCAAGCCAAAAACCACGTTCGGCGGGAGAGCTATCCGATCAGCGGTGTTGTCTATCATCTGTTCTCCCGGAAGCTCTATTCCAGCATCGAGAAAGAGAATCTGCGCAATCGCCGCGCCCACGAGTTGGAGTTCATCCGGCGGCGTCTCGCCATGCTCGATTTCGTGCTGGCAAACCAGGACTATCGCTACCTTGAAACCGAAGCGGGAAAGGTCCGCTTTTTCTCAGGCGCGCTGAACATCGAGAATCATTTCCTCCCATCGAAGCTCTATCTCGGCAAGCCAGGCTCTAAGCCCACTGTCCATTACTTCGTGGATAAGCTCCCCATGTTCTTTGCCGACTCCTCTTCTGTGGTGACGTTCACCTACATCCACGAAACCGAACCCACGTTCGCCGAATTTGCCCATCATCTGAACGATTACATTCCGCTGTTTCAGCAGCTTTCCGGGTTCCGATTCCTGTACATATCCCGCGAGGATTCCCGCTTCGAAAAGGCTTCGGACATCTTACATTCTATGGTCAAGATTCCGCTCGAATCCGACGTTGGGGATGAGGTCCTCCGTTACCTCCGAGTGCGTAAAGCCTGGGATGAAAAGCAGTATGCCGCCGTGACCGAAGCCGATCTGATTTTCCGCAACCAGGCCCGCGGCCGGTTTGGCGGAGACAGGTTCGAAGCGTTCTATCGCGGCTGGAAAGGCGGGCGAATCACCGAGGAAGCCATCCGTCGCCAGTTTCCCGCGAACGAGCGCAAGCGACGCATCGCATTCGGCACGTTCCACTTAAAAAAGATCGGTATCGCGGGTGACGACATTCATGACAACCAGTGACGAGGGAAGGAATTACATACCGCACTTTTTGATCTGCCGCTGTCGTCACCACCGGGCGATGCAAGGCAGTTTCTTGAAGAGAGTAACCGGAAGGCAAACCGCAAAACATACCGTAGAAAAAACTCAAAATCGGGCGGGAGCGACCCCACTTTTTCGGCTTTCAGCCGCCCAAGTGGATCGTGGGTCGCTCCCGCCCTCCGGCACAGGTGACTGTGCCGCATGTTTTTTCCACGGTGCCAGGAAAAGCCCAAGACTCGAACGGCTTTAGGAGGGAACGATGTCCATCATCAAGAAAGCACCGGCAATCAAGACCCGCGAAGTTCATCTCGAAGAACCCGTGAACGAACTGCTTGAAGACTATGCCCGTTTCATCGAGAGCAGTCCCGACCACGTCCTCAATGCGGTCCTGAAGAAAGTCCTCTGGCGCGATCAGGATTACCGGAAATGGCGGGACCAGCGCCGCAGCAGTTCCGAAAGGCCACAGCCCACAGAAGGGAGGGTGAAAGGATGATCCAGAGGACTCTCCACTCCCGAGGATTTGTCTCCGCGTTGCTGGCAATGGGCACCGGAGCCTTCCTTTATTACACTCATCCGTTTCCCGCCGATCAGATCTTCCTGCGCGTAACCGCCATCCGTGCTCCACGCGCATTTCTGAGCTTCGAGTACCTCTACAACCTTTTCCTGTTCACCACGCCATTCCTGCTCTTTTCGACCGTGCTCTCGGGCCTCTATATCTTCACGCTGAAAGTCCGCCGCCGCATCTCGCCGGGACGCCTGCCCCGATATGTTGCCCCTGAGCAACGCGAGAGCGTTTACGTGGTGGTCGGGGAGGTCCATAACCCTCGCAAACCGGGACCATCCGAGACCCCGCGATGGCTCACGATTCCCGAGCGCGGCCTATTCACCGGCATCGCCATCTTCGGCGCGGTCGGAACCGGCAAAACAAGCTGCTGCATGTACCCGTTTGCCGAGCAGGTTCTGGCGTACAAAGCGAGCGAGAAACACAAGCGGATCGGGGGCTTGATTCTCGAAGTCAAAGGCGACTTCTGCCGCAAGGTCAAGGGCATCCTCGACAAGCACGGGCGCGGCGAGGATTACATCGAGATCAGTCTCGATTCCGAATACCGTTACAACCCGCTTCACAATGACCTCGACGCCTACGCTCTGGCATTCAATATCGCGTCGCTCCTGAACAATTTATTCGGCAAGGGCAAAGAACCCTTCTGGCAGCAGGCGTACACGAATCTCGTCAAGTTCATCATCCTTCTTCATAAGGTCGCTTACGATTATGTGACCCTGTTCGATGTCTACCAGTGCGCGATCTCCCCGACCCTCCTTGAAAAACGGATTTCCGAAGCCGAGGACATCCTCATGGGCCGTCACTATATTGCCGTCCAGCCGGAGGTCTTTAGCACGCGCGCGGCGGACCTGGCGGGCTTGGGTTTCGTTCTCGATTTGAAGGAAGATCGTTACCTCGCTCCAGACACCCCGCAATTGCGCGAGACTCTCCAAAACCGGAGCATCGGCTTCGAGTCCCGAAGCGTTCTGGACCCCGCGCAAGCCGACCCGGAAAAGTTCGAACAATTGGAAGCCGTAAAGCGCTGGTTTGAGGATGACTGGAAGCGCATCGAACCCAAGCTGCGAACCTCGATTGTCGAGGGCATCTCGGTCTTCCTTTCTCTGTTCGACGA
>JBOGMW010000137.1:0-20140 GCA_050746805.1 Candidatus Acidiferrales bacterium
GGATGCAAATGCAGCGACGGCGATGTGTGCGCGGACATCGGCATGTTTGCCCCGTCGCACAACGCTCCTACTCTCAGAAATTCGCTAATGCCCGCGCACCGGGATGCGTCTGCCTGTTGCACGTCAACCGCTCCCGCATCGATCATTCGTTTGAAGTAAGGCAAGTCATATCCGTATTCCCCGGCAGCTATGTCCATTCCGGCTGGGCCCCGGTCCCGAATCAGACGCAATCCTTCGAGATCGTCGGATGTAACCGGCTCTTCAAACCATCTCACACCCAATTCCGCGAATTGCTCGGCCATCAAAAGTGCTTGCTTACGCGAATAAGCGCCGTTGGCATCGACGTACAACGCGGTATTGGGCCCGATCGCTTCTCGCGCGGCCCTCACCCGCGCGACGTCCTCGCTTGAATTGCGCCCGATCTTCATTTTCACGGCTTCTATTCCTTGTCCGACCCAACCGCCCAGCTGGCCTTGCAATTGCTCGATTGAATAGGATGTGAATCCTCCGCTGCCGTAAATTTTCACGCTGGGCTGTGCGGCGCCAAGCAGCGAAACCAACGGAAGATTCAATACTCTCGATTTCAGGTCCCACAATGCGATATCAACAGCCGCGATGCCCATGGAACAAATCCCCGGTCGGCCGAGATTACGAATCGCATGCCTCATCGCGGACCAGCAAGCCGCAACATCAAGTGCATTCTTGCCGTGAACGAGGGGAATCAGAACGTTCTTAATCAGTGACGCCGTGGCCACATCAGCATAGGTGTAACCGATCCCGAACTTCCCGGCAGCCTGCGCCTGCACCAGCACCAGCGTCGTCTTATCCCACTGAAGAGTTCCATCCGATTCGGGAAAATCCGTCGGAACGGTGTACGCCGAGACAGACATATCTTGTATCGCGCAGTCTGCACCTTTAACCGCGACCTGCGTCGTCGGACGATTCGTGATCGAAGCTGTGTGGCTCATGTGGGTAGGGAAAAAGCTCACGCCACTGCTGAATTGACGCGAGGTAACCGAACTGGTCAGCCGGCATGTTGCTGGATGGTGTCCAGCGAGGACCGCCGACGCGGAGATCGCTGTTTTCCCAGTCAGACTTTCATGGCGATCTGGCGCACACCAAGTCTCGGGTTTATATCTCGCACGATCCATCCCGACTAACCTGTATTTGTTGAGAGGCTAATCCCTGAGGTTCTGTGAAATTCATGCCGTATAGGGGAAATCGCACTTTCCAGGAGGCCATCTTGAGTTTTGCAGTTGGCGCAAAAAAGAGTGGATTGGATTTGAGCCAGCGATCTTAGGGTTATGAGCCAAACGTAATCGCCGGGCTACTGCAGCGGTGAGTTAATTCGAAAGCCGTTTCAGTTGCGGATCTAGAAACGCTGGGCCAAGCGCGTTCACCTCCCGAGGTGACTTGGACGCCTCGGCCTTTTTCCTCCGTTTCAAAAGCCCATCCATATAGGTATAGAAAACCGGAGTGAAATAGAGTGTTACGAACTGCGCGAAAATCAGCCCTCCAACCACGCAGAGGCCCAAGGGTCGTCGTGCGTCCGCATTGGCTCCGAAGCCGATGGCAATGGGCAGCGTGCCCATGATCGCGGCCGCCGTGGTCATCACGATCGGTCGGAAGCGGATCACCGCGCCCTGGTAAGCTGACTCCGTTGCCGAGATGTCGCTGTGTCTTTCGAGCGCCAGAGCGAAATCGACCATCATGATTGCGTTCTTCTTCACGATTCCAATCAGCATGATCAGGCCGACGAAGCCGTAGATGTCCAGTTGCATGTGAAACAACGAAAGCGTCAGCAACCCCCCGAAGGCCGCTCCAGGAAGGCCGGAAAGAATCGTGATCGGGTGAATGTAGCTTTCATAGAGGATGCCGAGAACGAGATAGATGACAAGCACTGCCATTACCAACAAGATCGGCATTCCACGAAGTGACTGTTGGAACGCGTGAGCGCTGCCCTGAAAACTCGTCTCGATAGAAATGGGCAGCATCGAACTGGCGAGTTTCTGCACTTGGTTGACAGCTTGGCCAAGCGCCACTCCGCGCGCGAGGTCGAAAGAAATCGTCACTGAAGGGAGTTGGCCCGTGTGGTTGACGGTGAGAGGTCCTACATTGGTAGTGAATTTCGAAACGGCGCTAAGCGGCACCAATTGCCCGGAAGAAGAATGAATGTACAGATCGGATAGCATATTGGGGTCTTGCTCATACTGCTGCTGCACCTGCATCACGACCCAATATTCATTGTTGGCGGTGTAGATGGGGGAAACTAAGCGCTGACCGTAGGCGCTGTAAAGAGCATCTTCGACCTGCGCTGGCGTTACACCAAAGGCGGCCGCTTTGTCCCGGTCCACCACCACATTCGCCTGCGGATTTTTGATTTGCAGGTCGCTCGTAACGCTCACCACGCCGGGGAGGTCGCGCATTTTCTCTTCAAGCTGCTGTGCAGATTGATATAACTGGTTCGAATCCGGACTCGAAAGAGTGAACTGGTAAAGGCTCTTGGTCTGCTGCCCGCCGATATTGATAGACGGAGGATTCTCCAGAAACACTTTAATGCCCGGAATTCGTTTCAGTTTCGGTTGTAACTGCTGAATGACGTCGTCGACGTTCATGTGATGCTCGAACAACGGGCGAATGAACCGGACCACGGAGTCAAGTACGGCCACTCGCCCGAATCGTTCAGACAAGCGATCGTAGGTTGGGCTCTTGGTCCAGGGACGGTCGGAAATATCCTTCAGGTGCAAGAACGCATGGCCGTTGTTCAGCCCGGCACTGCTCGAGTCAGAGATACTCGAGTGAAATTGGACGACGTTGGGATCGGCAGCGAACACGTGATTGACTGCCTCTTGATGCGTCTTCATGTCCGCAAACGAAATGCCCTGGTTGGCTTGAGTGGAGACAGAGATTTCCGATAGGTCCTCCTCTGGTAAAAAGCCCTTCGGGATTACCCAGAATTCCCAAACGGTCCCCACCAGTACGGCGGCGCCAAGAAGCATCACCAGGACCCTGTGCTCTAGAGACCAACGCAGGCTCGAGCTATACCATCGCAGCGACCCATCGAGAATTCCTTCGAGTTTGCGGTACATCCAGCCGTGTTGCCGTTCGTGCTCGGAACGCAGATAGCGGCTGCAAATCATCGGCGTGAGCGTGAGCGCGACGAACCCGGAAACGAGCACAGCCGAGATAATCACCACGGCGAACTCATGCAACAACCGCCCAAAAACACCGGCCATAAAAAATATCGGGAGGAATACGGCGGCCAGAGAAAGCGTCATCGACAGAATCGTGAATCCGATTTCCTTGGAGCCGTCCAGCGAGGCCTGCGCCGCGGTCTTCCCCATCTCCATGTGCCGGACGATGTTTTCGAGCACAACGATGGCGTCATCAACCACGAAGCCTACAGACAGTGTCAAGGCGAGCAGGGATAACGTGTCGATCGTGTAACCGAGCAGGTACATCACCGCAAAGGTGCCCACGATCGACATCGGCAGCGCCAGACTCGGAATGATCGTGGCGGAAATATTGCGCAGGAAAAGAAAAATGACCAAAACCACCAGGCAAACGGCCAGTAAAAGCGTGAACTTCACATCGTTTACGGACCCGCGGATCGGAACCGAACGATCGTATTCGATCGAGAGGTTGATGGACGGTGGCACTTGTGAGTAGAACCTTGGAATGAGCTTGCGGATACTGTTAACGATGTCGATCGTGTTCGTTCCGGGTTGCCGCTGAACCGCCAGCAAGATGCCTGGGATGTTGTTGATCCAATTGGCGACGTATTGATCTTGTACGCCATTGGTCACCAAAGCGATTTGATCGAGCCGCACCGGGGCCCCGTTGCGATAAGCGACGATGAGCGGGCCGTAGGCGGAGGCGTCGGAAAGCTGGCCATTCGATTCGACGTTGTAGGCCTTGTGCGCGCCGAAGAGCGTGCCCATCGGCAGGTTCACGTTGGCGTTTTGAATCGCCTGCTCAACTTCGTCGATACCAATCTGCCGGCTGGCCATCGCATCAGGATTCAATCCCACGCGCACCGCGTACGTAGCCTGCCCATTGACGGTGACCTGGGCCACGCCAGGAAGCATGGAAATTTGCGTGGCGATGAGGTTTTCGGCGTATTTGTCTACGTCGTAGAGCGGCAGCGTCGGCGAGGTGACTGCGAGCAGGAATATGGACTGGTCTGCCGGGTTCACCTTTCGAAATGTGGGAGGGAAAGGCATATTGGCCGGCAACTGATGGCCCGCCGCGGAAATGGCTGTTTGTACATCGACGGCGGCCGAGTTGATGTCTCGACTGAGCGCGAACTGCAGCGTGATCTCCGTGTTGCCCAGCGAGCTCGTTGACGTCATCGAGTCAAGGCCGGAGATCGTGGTGAACTGTTTCTCCAGCGGAGTGGCTACCGACGAAGCCATCGTTTCCGGGCTGGCGCCCGGAAGTCCGGCGGAAACCTGAATGGTCGGGAAATCAACGTTGGGCAGATCGCTGACGGCCAGATCGCGGTATGCGAGGGCGCCGAAGCCGAGGATCGCCAGCATCACCAAACTGGTCATCACACGCCGCTGAATAAACAGTTCGCTCAGATTCATGGCATGGCTGCGTGGGTCATAACGACTTCGTGAAGTAGACTTTTGTCCCTGGTACCAGACGCACTTGCCCGTCCGTGACCACGGTCTCACCGGAGGAGAGTCCCTGCAAGATTTCAGCTTCGTTTTCGACGGTTTGCCCGACTTTCACTTCTTTAACTCCGACCGTCATGTCTGATTTCACCACAAAAACGTAACTACCCTGCTGGCCTGCTTGCACGGCCTGCGACGGCACCACCAGGACGTTCCGTTGCTCGCCCAGTCGCAGCGTCACGCTGGAGAATTGCCCTGGCCAAAGTCGATGATCCGCATTGGGAAACGAAGCGATCAGCTCAATTGTGCCGGTGCTGGAATCCACCGTGTTGTTCACAAAAGTCAGAAATCCCGCTTCGGGAGAGGAATCGCCTGGCGGAATAGCCTCGACGGGCAAGTGAGTCCGCTCGATTACCCTCTTGATCTGCTCGAGATACTGCTGCGGGACCGAGAAATTCACATAGATGGGTGAGACCTGATTGATAACCACAAGCACGGGGGCGCTGTTAGCCGTTACGGTCGCGCCCGGGTAAACAAGCTGCGCTCCCGCGACGCCGCTGATAGGCGCATAAATCGAGCAGTAGGATAATTGGATCTTGGCGGTTTGGATGGCGGCTTCGTCGGCGCGGACGGTGGCTCCGGCGGCCGTTGAGGTCGCGAGGTATTGGTCGGACTGCTCTTTTGACGCAATGCCTCCGTGATAGAGTTCTTTGTAACGCTCTAACTCCACCTGATCGAGCTGTGCCTCCGCTTTATCCCGGGCTAGCGCCGCTTCAGCCTGCGCCAACGCGGCAACGAATGGCGAATCGTCAAGTTTAACTAATAAGTCGCCCTTGTGAATGAACTGCCCTTGCCGGTAATACACGTCCTTGATGATTGCATTCGCCTGCGATTCCACCGATACGGTTTTAAAGGCTTGGCCCGTTCCGATCGCGTGTAACTCCACGGGAATTGAACCGCGTTCGACTTTCGCAACGACCACCGGCACGGAAGATGTGTCCTGGGGCCTCTCGATGGCGCCGCTGGCATTCGATGCCTGATGGGCCCCGGGGCTGTCGGTACAGCCAGCGAGAATCAGTGCGAACAATAGTGAAACGACCGCCGGGATCTTGACCATGTCTCCTGGGTCACCACTTTTTACTTTTCGGCGCCAGTCCCACTGGATCCGCTGCTCTCAGGATACACCGGCCCTGCAGGATGCCGAGGATCTACTGCGTCCGAGCGAAGTTAAATAAAATCCGCTTGCGACCGTCCTTTTCCTGTTTGACGCTCCGCGGCAGGACTCCGTTTCGCGCCCCCAACCAAAAGCTCTCGGCAGCACCCGTAACGGATTCCGCGGAATAATTTAATTAACAGTCGACACTTATAGCCACGGCATCAAGCCACCGCCTTCAGCACTGCTCCACCTGAACAGCCGCGTAGTCTTCGACGTATTCTTCGTCATGGGAACCGTAATATGCCACTCGTCGCTCCGTGAAGTCGACGTCATAGCGGACAACGCCTGCGCGCCACGTCGCTGCCAGGAACTCAAGGAAAGTGCTCTTCCCAGCCTGGTCGGTTCGCAAAGCAGCGATCAGCGCCTCGCGGTCAAACGGCGGCACATCCACGGTGCCGGACACCAACGGCGCTCCCTGGGTCACCACCGGCCCATCTTGCGTAAGATACAAGCTCTGGCATGAGGGCAGGAACCATCGGTTCCGCGTCACTCCGGCAAGTCGCAACGTTTCAGCTAAATGCGGAAATCCCCCGATCTTTGGGCGGGTCGCCATGGCGCGCTGTTGGGCAGCTTGTAGATTCTCAATTGCTTTACTCATGATTCTCCTTTTTGCGTGAAGTTCCGTGAATCAAACCATATCTTTTCGAATATTGATCGATCGGAGCCCTGCGGGAACTCACCATTATTGACCGGCTCAGGCGTGCAATTAGGAAAAGCTGGCTCGGCGGCTCGGCGTAAGACAGCCGCGATCGAAAACGGTTTCTGGTCGACGAAAGCGCCGCGCCGAATGCGCTTCCGCTGACGCTGGTCACCAGTTGGCAGGCGGCGCTCAAGGAACAGCAAAGTGTATTCGGTACGTATCCTGTCTGCACGGCCGTCCGTGTGATAAATTTCTGCGATGCCTCTCGGCAAATCTTGCCGCTGCGTCCAGATTCTCACGCCCAAGCGGTATCTCCTCAACGGCCTCTGGTTCGGCGCCGCGCGCCCAGCCACAGCCCTCATTTTTGTCCACGGCTTGGGCTCCCACGCATTCGCTCATCATAATTATCTGGTCTCGCTCGCCAGCGGCGGCTCCGCCGTGCTCTTCTTCAGCAATCGCGGCCACGACGGCGTGGCCGCCATAAAGAAATTAAAACCCAGCGCAAAAAAGGGCTACGTCTACGAACCCGCCGGCGTGGCTCACGAAACATTCACCGAATGCGTTGACGACATTCAGGGCGCCGTAAATCTGCTCGCTCGCCGGGGCGCGAGACGCATTTACCTGGTCGGCCATTCGACCGGCTGCCAAAAGATCGCCTTTTATCTCGGCCGGCCCACGAAACTCAAGCGGATCGCGGGAGCCGTTCTGCTCTGCCCTATCAGTGACTATGCCGGGGCGCATCACGAGGACGAGCGAAAGCGAATGAAAGCGGAAGTCGCCGCGAAAAAATTAGTCCGCCGAAACAGGCCCCATGAATTGCTGCCCGCGCATCTCTGGCGTGGGCCGATCGACGCGCAGCGTTTCCTAAGTCTCTACACACCTGACAGCAAGGAAGAAATATTCACCTACGCCCAGCCGCGAAAAATTCCGCGTACTCTGCACGGAGTGAAGGCTCCGCTTCTCGTCGTGTTCGCCGGTGAAGACGAATATCGCGATCGCGATACGCAGCAAATCGCCAACTGGTTTCGCGAAAACCTGCGCTCGAAGCAATCCGCCATTCTAATCATTCCCGGCGCGTCGCACAGTTTCAACGGCAAGGAAGCCACTGTGGCCCGGGCGATTCGCCGCTGGATCGCACAGCAAAATTAGATTCCGCGAGCCATACCCTATTCTAAACCCCTCTTGCAATCCGCCCGCGAGAATTGAATCATCAGCATATGGAAATCTCGCTCTGGGATGAACGCTACCGCTCCGGCGCGCACGCCGCCTCTGATTTCACTACCGAGCCTTCGCCCCTGCTCGTCGACATTGCGTCGAAATTACCGCCGGGCAACGCGCTCGATCTCGCCTCTGGCGCGGGGCGTAACGCACTCTGGCTCGCGGAACGCGGCTGGAAAGTTACCGCTGTGGACGGCTCCGCCGCCGCCATTGAAATTCTTCTCGAACGCGCTGCCGCGCGCCATCTCGCGCTCAACGCCCGCGTTGCCGATCTCGAACGTCAAGAATTCGCAATCGAGCCATCCGCATGGAATCTGGTCGCCATGTGCTATTACCTGCAGCGCGATTTATTCGAGCCGGCGAAGAATGGAGTGGCTCCCGGCGGCATTCTGATCGCCATCGTTCACATCACGGAGCCCGGTGAAGAGCCAACTGGCCACCGTCTGCGCCCCGGTGAACTCGCTGGCTATCTTCGTGACTGGGAAGTTCTGCACTGCGCGGAAGGTGCGCCCCATGATCCCGTTCACAAGCGCGCCTGCGCCGAAATCGTCGCCCGCCGGCCTCGCTAGCAGACCGCCGCAGCTTGATCGGCACGACTGAATAGGTTTCGGCGCGAACGGCGCTACGCCACGCGCCGCTTAGCGCGCCATGCCGCTTCGATCTCTTCCAGCGTGCGCCCTTTCGTCTCCGGCACCAGCGCGTAAGAAAACACCCACGCAGCCACGGCCAACAGCGCGTAAATCCAAAAAGTCCTGCTCGACCCGATCACCTGCAGCAGAGTCAGAAATGTCAGCGAAACCACGAAGTTCGCCGCCCAATTCGCTCCCGCCGCCACACCTTCCGCGCTGCCTCGAATCTTCAGCGGATAAATTTCCGCGATCAGTAGCCAGAAAATCGGACCCAGGCTGATCGCAAACATCGCCACGTAGCACATCAGCGTAACCACCGCGAATGTCGCAAAACCGCCGCTGTGCTTCGGCGAATAGAACACGTATCCCAGCACGCCCAGGCTCACGGCCATTCCAGCGATTCCAATTAAAAGCAGCGGCCGACGGCCCACCCGGTCGATCAGCCACATCGAGACGACCGTCATCACCACGTTCACCAGTCCGATTCCCGCGGTCGCCAAAATCGCGCCGGATGCAGACGATATTCCCGCCGACTGAATGATCTTCGGAGCGTAGTAAATCACCGTGTTGATTCCCGTCACCTGCTGAAAAATTGCCAGGCCAATCCCAATCACCATCGCCAGACGCACTTCCGGCAGCCACAAATCGGAAAGTTTTCCGCGCTCCTGCGCCTTGGACATCGTCGCCTCGATTTCCGCCATTTCGACGTCCACGTTCTCCGTGCCGCGAACTTTCACCAGGACGCTGCGCGCTTTGCGCATATCGCCTCGCTGCGCATTCCATCGAGGGCTCTCCGGCAGCACCAGCATTCCCAGTCCCAACGCCGCCCCCGGCACCACCGCCAGCCCTAGCATCCATCGCCAGTTCTCGGACCCAGCAAACGCGTAGTCCACAAGGTACGCAGCCAAGATGCCCACCGTGATCGCAAACTGGAATAGCGACACCTGCCAGCCCCGCGCGCCCGCTGGCGAAACCTCGGAAATGTACAGCGGCACCGTCGAGCTTGCTAACCCGATTCCCAGACCCACGATCGCGCGCCCGACGATCAACATCGTCACGTTCACGGCCATCGCGCACACGATTGCGCCGGCAATGAAAATGATTGCCGTAAAGATCAGCATCTTGCGGCGCCCGAATCGGTCCGCGAACCGCCCGCCGCTCAATGCGCCGACGCACGCGCCGACCAACACAACGCTGACCACCAGTTCTTGATGAAAAGTGGAAAGTGAAAATGTCTTCTGGATAAAAATCAGCGCGCCGGAAATCACTCCGGTGTCGTACCCGAATAGCAGTCCGCCCAGCGCCGCGAACGCGGCCGCCACATAAACGAACTTGCCGCTCGGAGCCAGCCCTGCCGCCGCGCCTGCCGTTCGTTGCGGTTCGTTCATCACGCTCGCTTCATCGCTGCATCGCGTGCAATCGTTCCAGAAATTTTCGTACTTCCCCAGGGGATCGCAACCAGTAGCGGGCCGCGCTTTTATGTTTTTTGCCCACCACGATCGAAATTCCCTTCATGCGCGCGAACACGCGCTCGTCCGTCGCGTCGTCTCCGATGAAAATCAGCTGCAGCCGCTCGCCCGGATGTCGCCGCCGTTCCTTCTCCAGAATGAACGAAATTGCGCCCCATTTATCACTCTGCGCGTCCGGCAAAAGCCCCCATACTTTTTTGCTCGGCAGCAGGCACAGCTGCGGATCGCGTTCCATCGCTCTCGCCACGGCATCCCGCGCAATCTGCTGGCTTTTGGGCGACGCACCTCGGTAATGCAGCGCCACTGTCACGGCTTTGTGTTCGATGCGCAGTCCTGGCGCTCCGCGAATCTGTTCCGTCAGCAGCCGCGTCGCTTCTCGAATCCGCGCCTTATGTTCTGGTTTCGCAAGTGAATAGGCTCGATTCTCCGGATCGCGCAGAAATATCCCATGCGCGCCCGCGTACCAGATCCGCTTCAGTCGCACGTGTTTCCGTACGTCGGCCACCTTCCGTCCGCTCACAACTCCCACCATGACTCCGGATTTTGCGATTTGCTGGAGCAGTGCTCGCACCCGTGGTGCAAGCCTCACCGCCTCCGGGTCCCTGCGAATGGGCGTCAGCGTCCCGTCAAAATCGGTGAAGAGTGCCACGTGCTGCGCCCGCCGTATCTGCCCGCTGATTTCGCCCCAGCAGTCGAATAGATGTCGCGGGGCGTCGGTTCGTGTCTTGCCTCGCTTGGGATGCCTGCGCCGAATCATCTGCCAAGCATTCTACTTGCCCTTCGCGCCCCGGTCGCGCTTCTTGTTTGAGCAAATCCGCCTTTAGGGTAGAGGCTTTCACGGGCGCGTCGAGATGGGCCCAACGTTTCGGTTCTTAGGGGGTCGGAGCGTTGGCTCCGACATGGAACCCGTGCAGTGCAAATGGGGCTTCAGCCCCTGAGGATAGGTTGTTGACGCTCGTCGATGTCATCTTAGTGAAAATCGTGCGACTCCATCTCCACCCGAGTCACCGCCAGCGGCTCGATGCGTTCCGCTTTGATCGAAATCACGTTGTCCAGATTCTGCAGCCTTCCCTCGATCAGCAAAAACGGATGATGCACCACCACCGTGTGATCCTGCGCGAAAAGTTGCGGCGTGACGATCGCGTTCGCAATCCCGGTTTCATCCTCCAGGCTCAAAAACACGAATCCTTTTGCCGTTCCCGGCCGCTGGCGGCACACCACCGCTCCCGCATACCTCACTCGCGTTCCATCCGGCAACTTCTCCAAATCCGCCGCCGCGCGAATTCCCTGCCGCTTCATTTCCGCGCGACGATACGCCATCGGATGCGGCCCCACCGTCATCCCCGTGCCGCGAAAATCCGCCACCAGACGCTCTTCCGTCGTCATCGGCAGCAGCGGTGAATCATTTGCAGAAACCGCGGCACTCTTCTCATCGATGCCGTGCACGCGCATGTTTGGTTCCGAAGCTTTCACCGCGTCAAATTCTTCCGCCTCCGCAATCTCGCTCTGCTCCTCCAGCAGCGGCCCAGGACGTCTCGCCGCCCGCTCCACTTGCCACAACGCATCGCGCCTGTGAAATCCGCGCTTCTCGCCGATAAAATTCAGCGCCCCAATTTCCGCCAGCGCCGCCAGCTCCGACTTCTGCGCACTGGGCACGCGCCGCCGCAAATCCTCGATTGACGCGAACTTTCGCGCCCCGCGCTGCCGCACGATTTCCAGCGCCACTTCCTTGCGCAGTACTTTCACATAACGCATCCCCAGCCGCACCGCGAATCCCTCCGCAACCGGCTCCAGCGTGCACTTCCAATCCGAACGCGTCGCATCGATCGGCTTGCATTTCAACCCGTGCCGCTGCGCGTCTTTCACCAGCGTGGCTGGCGAATAAAATCCCATCGGCTGATTATTCAGCATCGCCGCCGTGAACGCCGCCAGGTAATGGCATTTCAAATATCCGCTCGCGTACGCAATCAGCGCGAAGCTCGCCGCGTGCGACTCCGGAAACCCATACAGCGCGAACGATGTGATCGACTGCACGATCTTGTCCTGCGTCTCGCTCACAATTCCCTTCGACGCCATCCCCCGCCGCAGCTTCACCTCGATTTCCCTCATGCGCGCTTCGGAACGCTTGAAACCCATCGCCCTCCGCAGTTCTTCCGCCTCGCCGCCCGTGAATCCCGCCGCGATCATCGCCATGCGCAGTAATTGCTCTTGAAATAAAGGCACTCCCAGCGTGCGCGCCAGCACCGGCTCCAGATCGGGATGATAGTATTCTGGCGCTTCCCGCCCCTGCCGCCGCTTCAAATACGGATGCACCATCTTTCCCACAATCGGCCCCGGACGGATAATCGCCACCTGCACCACAATGTCGTAAAAGCTTTTCGGCCGTAGCCGCGGCAGGCACGACATCTGCGCCCGGCTCTCCACCTGGAACATTCCCACCGTATCCGCTTTTTGCAGCGCCGCATAAACCGCCGGATCATCCTGAGGCAGCCGTCCCAAATCGACTTCCTCCCCCTGATGCGCGCGAATCAATTGCAGCGACTCCTCCAGCACCGCCATCATTCCCAGCCCCAGCAAATCCACTTTCACGATGCCCATATCCGCGCAATCTTCTTTGTCCCATTGCACCACCACGCGTCCCGGCATCGTAGCCGGCTCCAGCGGCACCACCGAATCCAGTTGCCCCTGGCACACCACCATTCCGCCTGAATGCTGCCCCAGATGACGCGGCAAATCCTGCACCGCCTGGCACAACTCGAAAAATTTCCGCACCCGCGGATGTCGCATGTCCAGCCCGGCATCCCGAAATTCCTGCGCGAATTTTTCTCCCGGATCCTGGAATTCCCACGATCCCATCAACGCCGTCAGCTTCCCGATGGTCTCCGCATCGAACGACAGCGCCTTGCCAATCTCCCGCGCCGCCGACCGCCCGCGATACGTAATCACGTTCGCCGTCATCGCTGCGCCCAACTTTCCATAGCGTTCGTAGACGTACTGAATCGCGCGCTCGCGCTGATCTCCACTCGGCAAATCCAGGTCGATATCCGGCCATTCGCCCCGCTCTTCGGACAAAAACCGCTCAAAAAGAAGATCCATCCCCACTGGATCGACCGCCGTGATTCCCAGCGAGTAGCAAACCGCGCTATTCGCCGCCGATCCGCGCCCCTGCACCAGAATTCCCTTCTCGCGGCAAAAGCGCACGATGTCCCACACGATCAGAAAATATCCCGCCAGCTGCAGCTTCTCGATCAGCGCCAGTTCGCGCTCGATCTGCCGCCGCGCTTTTTCATCCTTCTCGCCGTAGCGCCAGATCATTCCGTCCAGGGCCCGTTGCCGCAGAAATTCCATCTGCGATCCGCCATCGGAAACCGGATATTTCGGAAATTGATAGCCCAGATCGTTCAGCGTGAATTTCAGCCGCTGCGAAACTTCTTCCGTCTTCACAATCGCCTCGGGCAAATCGGCGAAAAGTGCCGCCATCTCTTTGTGACCCTTACAATGTCGCTCCGCGTTGAGGCTCAGCAGCCGCCCTGCGGTTTCGAGCGTGCGGTGGTGCCGGATGCACGTAAACACGTCCAGCACCTCGCGCCGCCCCGCCCGCGCGTACGCCACTCCGTTCGTCGCCACCAGCGGCAGTTTCAGCCTGCGCGCGATCTCTACCGCCGCCTGGTTCCGCTTCTCTTCACGACGGGAAAAATGCCGCTGCAATTCCACATATACGTTCTCGCGCCCAAACGTGCGGCATAATTCCTGGACGCATTCCGTCGCCTCCGCAATTCCGCCCCGCTTCAACGCGTGCTCCAGCGGACCTTCATCGCCGCCAGTCAGGCAAATCAGCCCGCCGCTAAACTCCGCCATTTCCTCCGCTGTTGTGCATCCTTCGCCTTTCGCCGCACGCATCTTCATCCGCGTAATCAGCCGGCACAAATTCTGGTATCCCGCCCGCGTCTCCGCCAGCAGCGTGTACCGCCACCCTGCTGTGACGGGTTTATCTGCCGGGTGCCGCACTCTTTGCGGCGTGTGCAAAGGGTGCGGATTTTCGTCCAATTCCGGCTGCATCGAACCATCCAGCGGCGTGCCGGAATCGAAAGCGCTCGTGCGCTTTGGAGTGGTCGTACGCGCGATATTTGCACGCGTTGGTGTGACGGTTACTTCCGCACCGATGTGCGCGCGAATCCGCGTTTTCTTCGCCGCCAGATGGAATCGCGGCGCGCCGTAAACTCCGTCGAGGTCCGCCAGCACCATAGCCTCCATCCCGCGCTCCGCGCATGCCTCCGCCAACTCCTCTGGCGTCGATGCGCCTTCCAAAAAACTAAACGCCGACCGCGCATGCAATTCCACGTACATCTCGTATTCAGATCGGGAAAAGGTTTTCCGGGTGCCGCATCGTTCGCGCTTTCCGCGAAGGGTGCGGGTTTTTCGTAATTTCAGCTACGCTGAGCACATCTGCGACCCACAAAGCGTCTCCAATTTTACTTGGCTCCAAAAAGCTGCGGCAGAGGAACGTGGGAATCGTATTGTCGTAGAAGCCCCCGACTTCAGTCGGGGGAGGCAGGGCGCTTTCGGCTCTGTCGCAAGGAAACGCGCGGCAGCGCGCTTCCTTTCGCGCAGATTCACCCGCCACGAAGTACTCGATTTTGACTTCTCCACTCATTTAGCCCTGAATCTCCCATTTTCGTTTTCCTCGACTCTCCGCTTCCTATCGTGCGAAATGGAGTGGCGTGTCCGCCGCACCGAGTCTGCGCGTAGGGTGCTAGTCGTAAGTCCCGCGCACAAACCAGCCCTGCCGCCGCGCGTCGTAATACACGCGATAAAGCGCTCGCTCGTCGTAAACGCTCGCCGCATCCGCCGCGCTCGCTGACTCCACCGAAGGCGCTTTGCATTCCTCTGCAAAAGCCCGCCAGGGCGGCACAACCCCTGGCCCACGGCGTGAGCCGTGGGAAAGTCCATGAACTTTTCGAGCCCCGTCAGGGGCGACACATCCGAAAACCTTCGAATGAAATCTCACCTCTAAATCCCATTCCTCCTGTTGCCATTCACCCTCGCGCCACCAATCGCCAGACGTGCGCCACGGCCCCGCGGCCGCCCGCACCTCGCCTCGCGCCCCCTGAAAAATCAATGCCACTGGCCGACCGTCATGCAACTCCACCCTCGCCGAAATCTCCGGACGAAACGCCCGAAAAGTGACCGCTACTCTTCCGCTTGTCTGTCCCGCGCCGTCAGCGCGCATCTTCGAATCACCCGCGCCTTCCGCCGCCGCAAACCTCCGCATCCGAAATGCTCCCGGCCGGTGCGTATCCACGATCTCCGGCGATCCCACGTTCCCCTCGCCCACCGCATTGGCGATCCGTGCGATGGTCAGCTCCAATTTCTCAGGATCGGGAAAGCTCGGCAGAAACAGCCCGCCTTGCGTAGCTCGCGGGCGCGCCACCTCCGCGATCATCGCGATTTTCTGAATGGGCGCTCCCGGCGGATGCGCCTGCAGCCTCAGACGCAGCAATTTCAGTAATATCTTCGCGTCGCGCGTCGGCGCCGGCAGCCGCAATTCCGTCTCGTACTCGCCCGGAGGATTTTTCTCCCGCACCACCTCCTTGCGCCGGTCGCACGCTTTCTCGAAATGCGGCTGCAGCTCGAATCGCGTCCTAATTGACGCTGCCGCCAGTGCCCGCGCCCCGAGCCGCGCACAAAGCTGGTCCAGCAGCCGTCCCAGCAAGAACGACAGCGGATCGAGCTCCTCCACCGCGTCGTCCAGCTCCATTTCTTCCTCGAAAAAATCCGCCGTCGTTGCTACATGCAGTGAACGCACGCTCGCCCCGCGCGCCAGCGCGTGCAGCCGCACACCCTCCTGCCCCAGCCGTTCGGAAAGCTGCGCAACCGGCAACGCAGCCAGCGCCCCGCACGTATGCACGCCCCAGCGCCGCAGCGTCTCCGCCATTTCTTCCCGCGGACGCAGCACATTCACCGGCAAATCGCGCAGCCGCTCCGCTTCTTCGCCGCGCGCAATCACCGTCGTCCCGCCGCACCCGCGTGCTGCAATCGACGCCGCGTCGATATTCCCCGCAATCGCCACATTCACCTGCAGCCCGCACTCGAACGCCCGCCGCTTCAGTTCCACACCAATCTCCTCTTCGCCGCCGAAAAGCATCCCCAGCCCCGCCAAATCCACCACAATCTCGTCCTCGCCCGCATCTTCGATCCGCGGCGAAACCGACCAGCCTGCGTCCATCAGCGCCGCGTGCGCCGATTTTTCCAAAGCCTCTGAACGCGCCCGTATCTCCAGCCCCGCAAACTGCTCCGCGTTCGTTTTCGTCATCCCGAGTTGCACGCTCATTCGCATCGCGCGTTCATTCAACGCCACCACATTGCACAGCGGCGGCGCACCTTCCACTAACGCCAGCGCGCAGTCGCGCAACTTCGGCTCCGCGCGCACCACCGCCTGTACCTTGAAATCCGGAACGAATATCGAAGCGAATGCCATCTCCATCTGCCGCCATCACAACGTGTTTGAAATAAAATGTTCGTACCACAGCACGCCAAAAAGTTGGCCACCGTTCGCCGTCTCCTCCTTCCACTCTCTTAATTCGCTCCTGTCGGAATTTCCGCACTGTACGCTTTACGGAAAACGGTTTCGCTTTGTGGGTCGCGCTTACAGCTTGCAGAAAAATAGGTCCGTATTGTGGGTCGCATCTTTAGGTGCGACGTTAAAGCGCGCGGCAGCGCGCAACCTTTCGCGCTGCCTCACCCGCGCGAAGTAGTTCGTTCATCTCATTCTTGCTTCCAACTCCGCTCCCCTCGCCGTCTCTTCTCGCCATGTCAATCGATCGCCTTCTCTTTTCGCCCGCGAACGAACCACCTCCGCATAATTCCTCGTTCCTTCGAAAAGACATCCTTGCGCATGCGGCAAAAATATCCGTCCATCTCGCTCTCGGACGCCGCTTCCTGTCGACGCCAAATTTACGAGAGTGGCTTCGGTTTTTTCGGGTGCCCTGCCCTCGGTTTTTGAGGATGGGATTTTTCTCTCCAAGTCTTTGTCGGTGTCCCACGCTCGGTTCGTGAGCGTGGAGTTTTGTTTCTGCGGTTCCGGGTGCCGCATCCTTTGCGGGTTTTGCAAAGGGTGCGGATTCTCTTCAATTTCATCCGCGAACTCGCCAGCTACCCGACGCTCGCTCTTTGCGCGTGGAGTCTCTTCCTCAAATTCTTCAATTTCGCGCGTCTGCGTCCATAGCGCCTCGCGCGCGCTCAGCCGCAGCACCAATGACGCGCACGTCTTCGCATTCGACTCCTGCTCCAGCGCCACCAGAATCGTCGGCGTGTATTCCACCGCGCGCCGCATGCGAAACCACACCGGCAATGGAATCGCGCGCGCCATTCGCGCCGGCGTGTCTCCCAGATCGAGCGCGATCAGCCCGAATCCCCCGCCTTGAATCAACAAATCCGCGGCTCGCAGCGCTTGATCCACGCTCCGGCACCGCACCCACAGCAATTGCCCCAGTCGCACGCCCGCCTCCGCCGCCGATTCCGGATCGAACGCGTCCCGCGCATCCACCAGCGCGCACACTTCCGCCGCTTCTGTCCGCGCCGCCATCGCCGCCATCAGCACGCTCGTCCGTCCAGACGACGGCGGCCCGCAAATTTCCGTCAACCCTCCGCGCGGCAACCCGCCCGTCAGCCGGTCGATCTCCGGCACTCCCGCCGGCGCAGTCTCCACCACCCGCCGGTCGCGGTATTCGAACGGGCTCGCCACCCGCCCGGCCAGCGCCGTTTCCACCTGCAATCGCAATGCATTCGCTCGTGCGCTCATAACAGAAGTGGCTCAGTTTCGTGGAAGTGCACATTTTGCATCCCGGCTTGCCGGGACGCTGGTTACGCTGATGAAGGAAGCGCTCACCCGCACGGCATGCCTTGTGGGTCGCACCTTCAGGTGCGACATAACGCGCGCGCCTTGCCGCGCTTCCTTTCGCGCTGTTTCACTCGCGCGATGTCTTCGGTTGTAGTGGGTCCGTTTGGATTTTCTGGATCGTGACACAGCAGTCAAAATTCAAACTGACCCAACACCCTCCTGCAGGCAAATTCCGCGCGGCGAAAAATCGAAGAGGCTCCCGCAGTAAAACGGTCAGCAGATTCAGCAGCGAACGTCATTCCCAGCCCTTTATAGTTTTCGCTTTTTATTCGCCATAGAGAATTCTAGGCCTGCCTGCTCCGCTCTGTCAAGCTCACTCCTGATCTCTAGCCCGCGAAGCATCGCTCGGCCCACAAACTCTGTTCCCCAATCTGGTATCCTTGTAGTAGATGTTCCTCGATAACCTAATTCCAAGAACCCTGATTCGCCTCATCGCTGGTGTGGCTGGCATCATCCTTGGACTCGTCTCGATCGGCGTCCCGCTGAATTTTTACCTGAACCTCTTCTCCCACCCCGCCGTTCCCTCACATCAAATCCAGTACGGCTTTTGGGACGGCGTCAGCGGCTCCATGCTCGTCCTTATCTTTTTCGCCGTCTTCGGCTTCATCTCGCTCCTGCTCATCAAATTCGCCTTCACGCGTCCCAGCTCGCACGACTCGCCGGACGATTCCGCCGATCACCACTCCGCCTCCGCCCACCCCGCCGAGCACTAGCCGTTCGCTTCAGTTGGCAAATCGGCGCCTCATCCGAAACCCGCAAATTTCGTATCTCATTCCGCTAAATTTACCGCTCTAACCTCCGCATTTCCATTCATCTACGCTGTACGCAAATCTGCGGGGGTCTTGACGCGTATGCTAGCGTAGAAGTAAGACTCGTGCGCATCTGGCGAGTCAGGGGAAGGAGGCACTGTATGACTTGCGCCGGGCTGCGCTTTAGAATCCCGGTACTCGATGCCACTCCTACCGGATCCTCGCGTAGTGACGCCAATCTTTTCATTTCCCGTTTCGCGAATCGTCTCGGCGGAGCGGCAGCCGGATCAGTTCAAGACGCCTTTGCGCACGTTGCGGTAGCGAGTGCCGGGTCCCCCAACGCGCTCTCGCGCGTTGGAGTGGTAGATCGACACACCCTGTCATTCAAAACCTCGCGTAAGTTATTGAAAACATTGAATCGCGCCTCGTTCAGATCGACACAATTTCGCACCTCGCCAAACAAGTGTTTTTGCCGCCCATAAATCATGCGCAATTCGAAAAACAATCGGCCAGAAGCGGCTAATCAGAAGCATCCGCTGGATTTATTCCACACCGCCGTCCGCGCCTGGTTCGAATCTTCCTTCGCCGAGCCGACCAAACCACAACTTCTCGGATGGCCGGCCATCACTCGCGGCGATTCCACCCTGATCCTCGCGCCCACCGGCACCGGCAAGACCCTCGCCGCCTTTCTTTGGTGCATCAACCGGCTAATGTTCGCGCCCGAGCCTCCCGACGAGATTCGCCGCTGCCGAGTGCTTTACATTTCGCCCATTAAAGCGCTCGCCGTCGATATAGACCGCAACCTCCGCGCTCCCATTGCCGGGATCGCCGCTGCCGCGCAAAAGCTCGGAGCCAAATTCCACGAGCCCTCGATCTCCGTCCGCACCGGAGACACGCCTGCTGCCGAACGCGCGCGCTTCATACGTCACCCGTCCGACATTCTGATCACCACGCCCGAGTCGCTCTACCTGCTGCTCACATCGAACGCTCGCGATCGCCTCACCTCCATCGAAACCGTGGTCATCGACGAAATCCACGCGCTCGTTCCCACCAAGCGCGGCTCGCATCTCGCTCTCTCGCTCGAGCGCCTCGAACATCTCTGCGGGCGCCATCTCCAGCGCATCGGCCTTTCCGCCACGCAGAGGCCGCTCGAGGAAGTTGCGCGCTTTCTGGGAGGCTGTGAAGCTTCACACGGGCAAATCAATGCGTCCGCCGCGGAGGCTAGCGTCGATTCGCTCGCCGAATTTGAACCCGCGGACTCCGCACCGGTTTTCCGCCCGGTCACCATCGTCAATGCCAGCGAGCCCAAGCGCCTCGACCTCCGCGTCGAAGTTCCCGTGAAAGACATGGCTCGCCTCGGCGCTGACGAATCTCCGGGTCCGCGCCCCAATTCACCCGAGTTTGTTTCTTCCTCCATCTGGAGCGCGATCCATCCCAAGCTGCTTGAATTAATCCGCGCGCATCGCTCCACTTTGATTTTCGTCAACAATCGCCGCCTCGCCGAACGCATCTCCGGCGCCATCAATGAACTCGCGGGAGAAACTCTCGTCCGTGCGCACCATGGCAGCGTCGCCGTCAACCAGCGCAAGGAGATCGAAGATTTGCTGAAAGCCGGCGAGCTCCGCGCCATTGTTGCCACCTCTTCTCTCGAACTCGGCATCGATATGGGCGCTATCGACTTGGTTGTCCAAATCGAATCG
>JBOGMW010000138.1:0-12354 GCA_050746805.1 Candidatus Acidiferrales bacterium
TTTAACTACCATCCAGAAGAGGTGCGTGCGTGGCTGGCTAGGCGCTTCCCGCAGAAAGCGATCGCTGCCGTTCGTGGTGTGAATGCAAAACCAAGAACGGATTGAGAAAGGAGGCGCCGGATCGCGAAGGCTGGTAGAGAAACATCGAGGCTGCCCACGAACCTAGTTTTTCTGGCGCGCATTTGACAAGCCGATCGCGGCGAGCAAGTTCTGGAATTTCTGCGAAAGGCGGAGCGGATCGAAGGCCGGCTCGATGCCGGCGTAGACCATCCAGGAATCTCGTTTGCGCATCGCGATCTCTAGAGAGTCCATCGCTTTCTGGCGCTCGCCCGCCACGGCAAAGTAACGCGCTTCTTCGTACGCCGTAAGGTAGCCTGAGTTCGCATAGGCCAGGACCTTAGTGCGGAAGCGGCTCTTCAGATTGCCGGATCCTTGGGTTGCCGCACCGCGCTCTGCCAATCCGGGGTGGCCGTACGAGCGATACAGTGTGTCGAGTTCGATTCCGGCGTCCTGCGAATCCCCGGCTAGCGCGTAGGCGATCCACAATTTATTCTGCGCGGGAATAAATTTCGGATCCGCCCGCAGAACCTTCTGATAATCGGCGATGGCGCTGGAGTAGTCCCGCTGGTAATACCTGAGCCACCCAATATTGGTGCGGACAATCAGCGATAAAGGATCCAGTTCGCGTGCAATCGTCAACTGCTGTTGTGCATCCGCGAAATCGCCCTTGGTGGCCAAAAAGATCCCGTAAAGGTGGTGCGTATCGGAGTCATTCGGGGTCAAAAATAGCGCCCGCTTGAATTCCTTGTCAGCCGTTTCCCAATTCCACTCGTAGCGCCACAGCGCAAATGCGCGGGCCGCGTGCGCTTTCCCGATCGTATCGTCCAATGCGATGGCATGTTCGGCGGCTATTTCGGCCTGCGGCCAGACCACCCGATCTGGAAGCACGCCGTAATCACCCAGGTAGCAGTACGCCTGCGCCTCGGCGGCGTAGGCATCGGCAAGGGTGGGGTCGATCGAGACCGCTTGCTTAAAATAGTCGAGGCTCTTCATCAGGTCGGCGTCGGTATGGTCCGCCATGAAGGAAGTGCCGTGAAGGTAGGCTTCATACGCGTCGGCAATGACGGGCCGGGAGGTGTTGAGGCGCTGGCGGACGTCGGGATCGATGGCGACTTCGATGCGCTCGGCGATCGTTCGAGCTACATCGTCTTCCAACGCGAGGATGTTCTGCTCATTCTCGGTAAAACTTTGAGCCCAGATCTGACGGTCGTCGGCCGTGTCCACCAGGTGAGCGTCGACTCGAACGCTCTGCCCTTCGCGCGCGACGGAGCCTTCCACGACGGCGTCGACGCCCAGCTCGTCGCGAATTTGGCGCATGGGCTCGCGCCTGCGACCGAGCGCCAGAACCGAGGAGCGCGACGTGACCCGGAGCGATCCCACCTGCGCCAACTCGGTGGTCAATTCGTCGGTCATGCCCTCCGCCAGGAAATCCTGGCTCGCATCGCCAGAAAAATTCTCGAAAGGCAACACGGCAATCGAGCGAATCGGGGCTTCGGCGGCGGACGTGGTGCGTTCGCGCGACCGTCGCCAGACGAACACTGCCGCGCCTCCCACTCCCAGGATCAAGATCATCGCCACGCCGCCGGCCAGCCGGGCGAATGCGCGAGGAGCTAACGATGTGGCGGGGAACGAAGACGCGGTAAGGTGCGCTGCAGCGGCGACGGAAGCCGGAAGCGACGGCGCCGATGCTGGGGGCAGCGCGGGAGCCTCGGCTTCAAACTCAATCGGCGCGATAAAGCGATACCCGTGCCGTGGAACGGTCTCAATAAAACGCGGATTTTCGGCGGAGTCGTCGAGAGTGGCCCGCAGCCGGTTGATTGCTGTGTTCAGGCCGTCGTCGAATTCTCCGTATTCGTAGTTTGGCCAGAGCTGCTCGCGCAGTTCCTGACGAGTGACCAATTGTCCGCGACGTTCCAACAGGACGGCAAGAAGACGAAAAGGCTGGTCCGTTAGTTTTACTTTAATTCCACTTTTGTGCAATTCGCCCGCACGAAAATCAACCTGATACACGCCGAATCGCGCGACGCCGTGGGCCAGCCTGGGTTGAGTTGACATGGGCCCCGCCACAAAAGACTTGTCGCAGATTTTACCATAGGGTCAACCGGAAACAAAGTGTGTGAGACGTGCGCGTAACCCGGAAGCCGGGGACGGATTGTCGTGTTAGAAACATTTTAGACGCAAGACAGCCTCCGTTCATTGACCCTCCGCGCGAAAACCCCTACAAATGCGCGCCAATCGCGATGCCCGTAGCGACGCGAAGAAAGGCCGAGCGGCCATCTGGCGCTCGGCGTGCCAAGGAAGTCACAAGTGCAACAGATTCAAAAAGCTCGGAAGCCGCGCGACAAAGACCAGAGAGGCTGGCGTACCGCGATCGCCTCGGAAGCCGATTTCCAGCGGTGGCTCCTAGTGGCTCTTCGTCGCGAACGCAAGCGCATGCAAGGCTGCCTGAATCGAGGAATTGCCGCCCCGCAAGCGCGTGGCGCAAAGGGCCTTCGCCGCCAAATTGGCGTCTGAAATCCGAGCAAAGAGGAGAACCTATGAAGCTGAGTCCAGTTGAATGCTCGTCCCGAATTACAGCGCGGCTGCTAACCACATCGGCCATCGCACTTGGAATGCTCCTGGTATTGGCTTTCGTCAATTGCCCGGCGGCGCGGGCGGACAACCTCTCGGGGGTGACACTCTCCGGGGACGGTTCGACAGGAGGCTTCTTTTTTGCGCCTGGCACGAACGCCGGTGACCTGAGTATGACGATCACGGGCTGCCCCAGCTCGCAGCCTTCGGGCTGCTTGAGCGATGCAGGCATCTCCGGTTCGACGAGCATCGATGGAACTGCCTTCACGTGGGAACTCCTGCCCACCTCAGCTGATTTTACGCCTTGCGCGGGCACCAGCGATTGCTGGGATTTCAGCTCGACGACAACCGGCACCGGAGACTGGCTCATCTCGCCGACGGGCGATAACACTTGCCAGCTTTGCAGTGGCGGCGGATTGATCCTTTGGTCGTCCCTTGCTGACGCCAATGGCGCGATCACGCTTTCCGGCACGGCGACCGGCACCGACCCCACCGGAGCTTCCGTGGACGATCCCTTTTCGGTGACCCTCGGTGCGCTCACCTGCACCAGCACGACTGGCACTGCTCCGAACCCGTGCACGTTATCCGACGTTGCCGACTCCGACCCGATCTACGGCACCGCTTCACTGTCGTCGGGGCAATTTGGGTCAACACCGCCGCCTGTCTCCACTCCCGAGCCTGGGACGCTCGCGCTCTTGGGCCTGGGCCTATTCAGCCTGGCGGTGGTATCGCGGCGCAGAACGCTGCTTGCAGGGCGGCTGCACCGTGAGGCGGATCTGGCCTGAGCCGCTGAAGGCGTTTGGCCGGCTTAGCAGCGAGATGTCTGGATTCGAACGTCCAGCTTGAGGCGAGGAGAGCAGCCGTGAACAAAGAAGCCAAACGGGAGAGTCGGCGCGCGGGTTGCAATGCGCGGGCGTGCCGGAGTTCGTTGTGCATCGCCTTCGCTGCGCTGGCGAGGATCTTCTTGGGCGCCTCCCCTGGGCGCAGGGCCAAGGCATTCCCCAGTCTCGTCTGCATCTCGATCATAGCCGTTCTCTTCGTATTAGGCTGCGCGTCTTCCGCGCACGGACAGTCAGGGGCAAACCCCACCGCGCATTCGGTATCGCCGGGTGCAGATTTGGTCGGGTCTGGGGGCGGCAAGCTCCGCGGTTCAGGGTTGCGGGTGCGACTGGAATCGAATTTCTCTCGCCTGCCCCTGCGTTTTGAACAGAATCGTGGGCAGTCTGATTCCAGTGTGAAGTTTTTCTCGCGCGGTTCCGGCTACACCCTGTTCCTCACCCAGAAGGAAGCCGTCCTCGCTTTCCCCAAACCGTCGCGTGGCACGAAACAGCGCGCGAATAGCGTCCCAGCGCTGCATCTGCGGTTCGATCACGCCGATCCGCGAGCGCGGATCACGGGCCAGCGCGAATTACCTGGTAAGACTAACTATTTCGTCAGCGGCAACGCAAAGGCATGGCACACGAGTGTTTCCAATTACAGTGCCGTTGAATATCGGCAAATCTATCCCGGTGTCGATGCAGTTTTTCACGGGGACCGGCAGCGGTTGGAATTTGATTTCGATGTCGCGCCGGGCGCAGACCCGGGCACCATCGCGTTCGATGTAGATGGGGCGAGAGATATTCGGGTCGACAAGCTGGGTAACATCGTTCTGAAGCTAAGGAGTTCAGGACAGAACGGCGTGGTGTCACTGGAGAAACCGCTTGTTTTTCAGGAAAAGGATGGGCAACGAAAGATAGTGACGGGGAATTTCGTTTTACATGGATCTCATCGGATCGGCTTCGAACTGGGAGAGTACGACCGCGCTCTGCCCATCGTTATCGATCCGACCGTCAGCTACTCAACGTATCTCGGGTCTACCGGAGGCGATAACTGGCCAGGTTCGATTTCTGTCGATTCGACTGGCAGCGCTTACGTTGTTGGCTACACGGACGATACCGCCGGTTTTCCTGGTTCAACTGTTACCGCAGACGGAGGTCTATTTATCGCGAAGTTTACCCCGGATGGCTCTCAACTGATGTACACCGCGATATTCCCGCAATTCTCGCCTGGTGTCTCAGTGGTGGACTCTATCAACGTCGCAGTGGACGGAAATGGATCGGCATACATCGTGGGTGCCTCGTCAGAGAACATGGCAACACCGGGAGCCTATCAGAATTCAAAAGACGGCCTTACCGTCGTCAAATTGAGCCCCGACGGATCTCAGATAGTCTACGCCGCCCAAATTGGGCCAGTCAGCGGGGCGACTAACGACATCGCGGCGGATACCCAGGGCAACGCCTACGTTGTCTCTACCACTAATTCTAGTTCGTTTCCCACGACACCTGGCGCCTGGCAATCAACCTGGGGCTGCCAATCTGCCGGTTGCACAGAGGCGATTGTAACTAAGCTGAGTTCAGATGGCTCGCAACTCGTTTACTCGACATTTCTTGGTGGAAGCTACGACAATTGGGGCACTTCCATCAGCGTGGACGGGCAGGGCGACGCCTACATCGCAGGCGTAACAGAATCTGCTGATTTTCCGATTACATCGGAAGCGGTGCAAACTTATTGTTTATCCGGTAATCAGCTGCAGCCGCCTCCTGCATATCCAAATTGTGGCGACACAGATGCATTCCTAACCGAATTGAATCCGGCGGGTTCCGGTCTGGTCTATTCGAGCTATCTCGGCAATGGCTTAGAAGCAGGTGTCGGCGCTCCGTCCGTAACCATTGACGCGGCGGGCGAAGCATACCTGAGTGGAACAACCATCTCAAACATGTTCGGATCCGCCCTCTCCGGTCTTTCAGGCCCAACCAACTTTGGCCCTTCCGAGCAGTGCACCGCTTCTTCCTCAGAATGGTGTGTCTCATCGGGAGTCACTGCTTCGAATGCATTTGTGGCCAAATTGTCGGCAAGCGGCTCGCAACTAATCTATCTCGGATTTTTGGGCGGCTATAATGCCACGCCACCTTCGGGAACGACAAACGGCATGACGTGGGGTAACTCCGTCGCTGTGGACTCTTCTGGCAGGGTCTTTCTTGCTGGAACCACCGACTCCAGTTTCTACCCTGTTACGCCGGACGCGCTGCAAGGTAGCGCGTCAGCTTGCACCGAGTTCTTGTGTCCGCAGGAGGTTATATTCACGATCATCGATCCAACTCTATCCGGAACGAGCTCTCTTCTCTACTCTACATTTTTGAGTGGCTCCCAACCAACTGCCGGCTCGGTCCCGCAGGATCAGGGAACGGGCGTCGCCGTCGATAATGCGGGGAACGCATATCTGGTCGGCGACGCTTATGAAAACGGCTTCCCAACCACGACGGGCTCTTTTCAACCAGCTTGCCCCGGGACAACCTGCAGGAGCTTGTTCGTCGTAAAATTCAACCCCACTGTTGAAATAGTACAGCCCTTTGCCAACTTCTCTCCGGCCCAACTCAATTTCGGCAGTGTCAATGACAACACAGTCGCAACGCAGACGGAAACGGTAACCAATACTGGAAATGGCGCCCTCATCTTGCAAGGGGCCTTTTTTAACATCCTTGGAGGGAACGATACTGGCTTCTCCTATACGGAAGTCATTTGCAACGAAGTGGCGGCGCAGTTCCCGGTAACGTTAAATGCGAACCAATCTTGCACGGTTACCGTGGAATTCGACCCATTCAGTACTACCGGCACTTTAACGGCGAACCTATATTTTGACGACAATGCCGGTTCCGGGGAAAGTAATCTGCCGATATCTACACAGCTTGGTTCATCTTATGTGCAGGCGCTCCCCCTTTCCGGTCTCGGCGTGATACCGCCGCCGACGCCAGATTTCACGATTTCGACTTCGAGCCCCGTTACAGTGACACAGGGAGGCAGCGGGCAATCAACGATCACGGTTGCGCCACTGAACGGATTTGCCGACCCGGTGAATCTATCGGCGAGCGGATCACCTGCGGGCGTGAAGGCTACCTTCAATCCATCGCAAATCGAAGGCGGATCGGGCACCTCGGCTCTGACCTTGACCACATCGGCCTCGACGCCGACGGGTACCTCGTTCATTACCATCACCGGGGCCGATCCAAACACGAACGTCTCGCATACGACTACAGCAAGTTTAGTCGTTACCTCGAGCGGCAGCGGGGGAGGGGGAGGCGGCTCATGCACATGCAGCGCCTCGGGGTTTGCAGCGCCGAATCAGGGCGTGGCCTCGAAGAACAATGCCCCGAGTTCGCCGCACAACAAGTACACGGCGACCGCTACGGCCACAAACCTGACCGTCACACGCGTGAAGGACGGAATGAAGATCATCAACAATCTATCGCTTCCTACCGGCTTTGCCTGGGGGTTCAGCCCGGATGATGACCGCCTGCTGATCGACACGATTTCCGGCAATCAGGAGAGCGTCTCCGTCTACGATCTGACGCAGAATCCCTCTTACGTCCCGGCGCGCAGCGCAGGGCAGCCGATTGGACAAACGCCGGTGCTGAGCGCCTACGTTTACGATTCCAATACGCCCTCACGACTCTTCTGGAGCCCGTCGGGAACATATCTGCTCTTTGCCGCTCTGACCGATCAGGATTTCGTAAGCCTTTACGTCTACAATGTGCTGACGCACACGCAGGTGGTCGACACATCTTTTACGTTCCAGACCCCTTCGAGCGGCTCCGACAAACTAGGGATGGCCTCCTGGGGCTTCAGTTCCGGCGCGCCCGAAGTGAGCTTCTTGTATGATTACGTCGATTCCAGCGGGAGTGCGAACCTGAATGTGATGAATCTGGATTCAGGGATCACGGTTTACAGTTCGAGTGAGCCTGCGGAAACGAAATGGCAGTTCACGGCATGCGGCGATGCGCTGCAGGTTACGCTCCCGGGCCAGACGGCGCAACTTTACAGCACGATCCATCCCAATACCGTGATTCCTACTTCATCCTACAGTTCGTGCTCGGCGCCCAACGCCGTGCAAAGCAATTACCCGGTTGTGGTCGAGCCGATCGATCAGACTACGGGAGCGACTCCGAGCACACCAGTGACTCTGCTGTTCTCCGGCATGCCGACGAGTACTCAAGTCAGTCTGACGTCGAGCTCGACGCCACCGTCGACGCCGACGGGCTTCCAGTTCGGCAACCCGCCGGTCTACTTCGATCTAACGGCGACGCCCAGCTTCCCGTCCGGCGCGTCCGTGACGATCTGCGTCAACTTCAGCGCGACCGCGTTCAAGAATGCCTCAAGCGTTACGCTGCAGCACTACGTCAACGGAGTGTGGGTGAACCTTGTCCCGTCGGCCTATACCGTGACGCTCGATACGGCGAACGACGTCCTGTGCGTTAGCGGCGTGAACTCTTTCTCGCCGTTTGCGCTTGTCGAGTCGGTAAGTCTTCCGGCGACGCCTACCGTGCAACTGATAACCACGATGGCTTCGTCCGCGCCGCCCACGACGGATGCGAATGGCAATTACATTGTGAGCTTGCTGGTTACGAATAGCGGAAACGTGACCGCGACGGGGACCGAACTGGCGGGGGCCAACCTCATCTCTGTGGTCAACGGCGCGACGCGGAGCACGCCCACATCGGCGGCGCTGCCCGCCTTCCTGGGAGATATTGGGCCCGGCGGGTCCCTCGTAGTTCCCGTTTCGTTTCCTGCCTCAGCAGGAACTCCGGGCAACGCTGCGGTATTGCGCGTCGGGGTGGCGTACTCGGGAGGGAGCGCCGCCGGAACTTTGCGCCTGACACTGCCGTAATTGTTTCACTAAAGGAGCAACCAGTCATGAGAGATTCAGCGATCGGATCAGCACTTATGAAGGCTGTATGGATAAAGACAAGCGTCGCAGCATTCGGTGTGTTAATGGCCGCGCTGGTCTTCGCTCTAGCAACGCCCTTGCGCGCGGACGACGTTTCCGTTTCGCTGACCACGAATATCACAGGTCCTGTCGGCAGCAGTGTTACTGTGTTCGGGGATGTGACGAACGACACGTCGAGCACCTTGTACTTCAGCGATGACGCGATGAACATAGCCGCGCCGGGCACGCTGGCCAGCGCTGCGGACGACCTGATCATCAATGGATTCCTTGGCCTGGAGCCGACCTCGATCGCGCCGAACTCGACGGCGAATCTCGACCTTTTTACGATGAGTTTACTGGGAGGATCGGGAGACTACACAGGCAACAGCTTCGTTTTGATTGGAGGCACCGATGCTGTCGCCTGCTCGTCGGGGACGATCGGCTGCGATACGCAACTAGGGTCCACTGCGTTCGATTTTAGTGTGGGCACGCTGGTCCCGACGCCCGAACCAGGCACGCTTTTGCTGATGGGTATCGGCCTGGCGAGCTTGGTATTCCTACTTAAGAGGCTCAACTTGCCGGCGTAAAGCGCTTCGAACGCCCTCACAAAATCTGCCCGGCTCTCGCTTCCGCGCGTTTCGAATGTTCTGTTGACCAACTCAATTCTGAGACCCGAAGAGCTTGCGGGCCTTTCGGAGATCACGCAAGCTCATTTCCTCTGCGATTATGCCGGCCGCGCGGTCCTCGACCTTCTTGCGGTCGGCTGGAACCAGTTTCGAAATTACTTTATTTACGTTCACAGACATGGGTACGTTCCCTTCCGACAAGCGAATTCAATTGAACAATCGCCGAGGGGTATCGGTGGAGGATGCGGGTTCGACGCAACTCCGGGCTAGAAGTTCGAGCGTCGTGCAACGCGAGACGTGGCCGACAGTTCGGTGCACTCCGTGCGTGAGGGCGCGTCTAGGTCGCACTTCAAACTGCACCCCCTCGGTGCGGTCGGCCTTTCTCAGCGAACAAGCTGCGAGAGAAACAGTTGCACCCGCTGTTGGAAAAACTGGGAATTGAATGCGGCGGGTTCCATGCGCTCAGGCACGGCGCAGCTAGTTCCTTACTGGCGGACGGCGCGACTCCGGCTGTAGTACAGCGGCAATTGCGACACTCGGACGCGCGAATCACGCTCGACACATACGCGCATGTGATTGGCGACGTGCAACGCACGGTCGTACAAAATAGGTCGGCTCGACTGGTGAATTAGGCTCAATTGTTAGAAAGGCCCGTTCTGTTAGAAAGCGCGGTTGTAAGTCACAGAAAATAAACTGGATTGGTAGGGGCGGTGGGGATCGAAAACAATGCCGACTGGAATTGCAAGGACTTGTAAGAAATGCTTGGAAACGCTAAGTCATTGAGAAGGAACAATAAGCAATTTGGAGGAAGCCTTATTGGCCCCTCAATGGCCCCTTGCGGTTCGCACGACCGATACTTGGCGGCAGAGCAGTTCAAAGTTGTTTGGCAACTAAACATGCGGTACGGATGGCCACCGGACTGGAGAGCAGCGAACAGGTAAGGAACGTGTGTCGCCGCCCCATCGGGAGCAACGTTCAGCGCCGGTTCCCTGTGCTCGTTTCGACTGTCGCCTGGCATGTTGTGATTGTCGATAGGTTCGGCGGGTGAAAGATTAATTCGTTGACATTACGATCTTGTGCGCACAACCCACTGAGACTGAACACATACACGAGGACCGCAGCATTTTCTTTGTTCGGTGTGAATCGCCACTCCCTGGCATTCTTCACCGTTTCGCGTATCAGGAGCGGAGCACCGGACAGAGCCTCTGCGTGGATGACATTGCCACCGGAGTCTAGGAAGAGCCGCACGACGACGACACCTTGGATATTGGCGAAACGGGCTACCGACGGATATTTCATACTCCTAAAAGTCGTGACATGAATGTCTCCGTCTGGGATCGTGCGAACATCCTGAGCCGAGGCTACATTGGCTGCCATGAGTGCGAGTGACGCCATGAGTGCAATGCCGGTAACGATTCGCTTCGTTGGATTTTCCTCCGAGCCGCGTTTCCACACCCTTACAGCCATAGCTATTGGCTGGTTACGGTGAACGTCCCGCTAACGGTGGGAACGCCGGAAACAGTCACCAGAATGCTCCCCGTCGTCGCCCCTGATGGTACGGGAACCACAATGGTAGTCACTACTTTGCTGGTGACCCTCCAACTCGTAGGTGTAGCAGTTGTGCCGGTGAAGCCGGGAGGCATCCCACCGAAAATGACGGTACTGTTGCCCTGCGTCGCTCCTAGATTTGTGCCCGTGATCGTGACCGACTGCCCTGGAGCGTCCAGCCAATAGATGGTCTTCTGGCCGGCAATTTGCTGAAGCACATCAGGAACGCAGGTCTTGCCGTCGCAAGAAGTGTCAGTGTTGCATGGGGGAGCGGGCGGCGGTGCGAAGCCTTCTATAATAGTTCCTATTTTCGACTTGGCCTTTCTAGAGCTTGCTTGATCATGCTCTGCAGCACGGGATCAGACTCCTGTGGCAAGTCATTCCGAACGCAGTTCGGAATCCAACACTACCCATCTTCACGGCGTATCTTGCCACTCCACTAATTAAAAGGAAAGACGAGCAAAGCGGCGTGTCGCGAGCTAGCCTGTCTTTGCTGAGATGTACCAGGTAGCGGTTCCCCGCTCTTGCGCTTTGAGATTCGGCAGTATTTAATATTCGCCGGAGGATTCATGGACATATTGGCGGCCTTGAAGCGCGAGGAATCAAAGTTTGAGAAACAGGCAGAGGAAGCGCGTCGACAACTGGACACAGTACGTGCGGCAATGAAGATCCTTCAGGGCGGAGCCACCCGCGGCGCAAAAACACACAGACCGAAGAAGCGAACGATGTCGGCCGAAGCGCGTGCCAAAATCTCGAAGGCGTCGAAAGCGCGATGGGCGAAGATCAGAGCTGCGAAAAAGCAAAAGACATCGACTTCCAATGTCCGCCCTGCGCTGTCGGGTAAACAGCTGAGTCAGCAGATCAAGATTGCTGCTAAGAGGGAAAAACGAAGGGTGTGATTCCGGGACAAAAGGTCATAGGTGTTGAGTCTTGGAATCCCAAAGCGCGCCATCAAAGCTGCCGCTAAATTCCAAGCAGAGCTCTTACTACGCGAAGGATCTGTTGTTGTTGCTCCGGAGTACGGTTTTCAAGCATCGCGTGCAGCGTCTCGATCGGCGTGCCACTTTGCTCGTCTTTGAAGTCGAAGAACGTCGCTGGGGAAACATGCAGGCCACGAGCGATAGAACGAATGACTTTTAGCGTGGGCCATTTCTCGCCGCGCTCAACTTCTCCTAAATACTCCACGGTAATCCCAGCCCGCTCGGACGCTATCTCTCTGGAGATGCCGGCAAACTCACGCAAGTCATAGGCTCGATAGCGGTCGTAAAGAACGGTGCGAGTCTCTTTCGGCGGAACCTCCCTAGGACGACTCTCTTGGACTTCCGGCAACCGCGACAGAGTCCTGCTTTCCTCCCGCTGCCTTGAGTCGTGAGCGGGCTCGCTTCGGCGCGATTCTTGGGACTTCTCGCGGTCCTCCCTTTCAGCTTCGCGGATGCTGTCCAAATCGGGGCTGAAATCGCGTGCCATTTTAGAAGCGATCCTCGTCTTCATCGGGACGCGGCACATGGATGTAGCCGCGATTCGCCTGCGTGTCCACGTGCCACAATTTGCGTCCGGTGTCCTTGAGGAAAAACTTGCGCTCGACCAGATAGACCGCAGCGAATACGTTCAGGAACAAGAATCCGAACCATGCCAAAATGATGTTGCCGTAGAAGTGAAAGAGAACGTTCCGATAGTGAGCTAGAAACTTCAGCTCTCCCATGAGCCAAAACAGATACCCAAGCAGAATGGCGACCGCCACAAGCAATGCATTTGCGACCATGTTTCCTCCTCCATTCGGGAGACGGACTTGGGAAGAACTGTCGGAGG
>JBOGMW010000139.1:0-25965 GCA_050746805.1 Candidatus Acidiferrales bacterium
ACCGGCGGCGCTGGCGGCTTCGACGGCAGCCTCCGAAGCCAGCGTCACCTCGAGCACGTACTGATTAACCGCGCCTCGCCCCCATGCGGCGCGTTCCTTGCTTTTCCACATGCGGGGTGCTTCAATATATTACTCATTGCTTACACTTAGGCTGCGGCTGGATCGAACGCTCGGTTTTAGGAGTTGATTCGGTCGATGCGAAACAAGCCGAAACGGTCGATTCCACGGCGCGGAACCGCACAATTGGCACCCTCGCGCAGTTCACGTTCCAAATCCATTGCAAGTCAAAAGAGGCAGTACCTCGACGAGATCTCCCGCGGCCTGATCGACGATGTCCACATCGGTGTTGTCGCCCTCGATGCCTCCTCCAGAATCGAATTTGCAAACAGGGCTGCGCTCAAGATGTTCGGATTTACCAAGGCGCAGGTAATCGGTAAGACCAGCGAGGAACTCGGAATCACCGAGTACCGAGAGGACGGTTCGAGAATTCCGCGGGAGCTTCGCGCGCGGGAGCGAGCGACGGAATCGGGCAGGGCGGTCCGCGGCGAAGTTGTCGGCATACGCCGGCCCGGTGTCGATGAGATGTTGTGGACCTACGGAAATGTAGTGCCAGTACACACGAACGAAGGCGTTCTCCAGCGGCTGATTATCACTTTAAGTGATGTGACCGACCGGATGAAAACGCGGCAAGAGCTCGAACGGTCGAACGAGTTCAACCGTCAAATTTTGATGAGTGCGCAAGAAGGCATCATCGTTCACGGCCTCGACCTTCGTTATCAGCTCTGGAACCCCTACATGGAACGGATGAGCGGCGTAAAGGCCAAAGACGTGTTGGGCAAACATCCGCGGGAGCTCTTCCCGTTTCTTGAGGAGCACGGCGGGATGGCGGCGATGGAAAAGGCGCTCGCCGGTCAGGTCACTTCCGAGATCGACATGCCCTACGAGGTCGCGCAAAACGGCGAACGCGGTTGGTGCGACAACCAATACGGCCCCCTGCGTAATGAAAGCGGTGAAATCGTCGGCGTGATCGCCACGGTGCGGGACATCACCGGCCGCAAGCAGCATGAAGATGAATTGCACGATCTCTCTTCTCGTCTTTTGCAGCTTCAGGATGAAGAGCGGCGCCGAATCGCGCGCGATCTCCACGACGGGCTTGCCCAGCATTTAATGGCTGCCAACCTGAATCTCGCTCAACTACGTAAAGGAGCCGCGCCGGCTGGTGCTAAGCGTTCTAGATTGCTCGCAGACACGAGGAAAATCGTTGCCGATTGCTCGCGGCAGATCCGTTCGATTTCCTATCTGCTGCACCCGCCGGTTCTCGATGAACTGGGCCTGGCGTCCGCCATCGAGGAGTACGCCGAAGGTTTCAGCCGACGAACCGGCATCCGCGTGGATGCCGATCTGCAATATCGACGAGGACGTTTGTCGCGGGAAATCGAAACCGCTCTTTTTCGAATCGTTCAGGAAAGCTTGGGTAATGTCCAAAAGCACTCTGGCACTGAAACCGCAAGTATACGGCTGGCTAACGGCCACGATTGCGTCACGCTGGAAATATCCGACCGCGGGAAAGGCATTCCCGGCAAAGATCTGCGCACCTACGCTGCCACGCCGCACAAACTTGGCGTCGGGATTTTGGGCATGCGCGAACGCATGCGCCAATTGAGTGGCCGGTTGGAAATTTCTTCGAATAGCCAGGGAACCACGGTTCGAGCCGTTCTACCTCTCATAGGCGAGGTCCTGTATGTCGATGCGCATTCTGATCGCTGACGATCATGGGATCGTAAGGAAAGGGTTGCGCGCTCTGCTGCAATCCAAACCAGGATGGAAAATCTGCGCCGAAGTTTCCAACGGCCGCCAGGCGGTCGAGAAGGCGGAAGCCCTGAAACCCGACGTGGCGATCTTGGATATCAGTATGCCGCAACTCAACGGCATCGAGGCCCTGCGCCAAATTCGCAAACGATCCCCGGGCACGGAATCCCTGATTCTCAGCGCGCACCGCTCCGAAAAGTTGGTGCGTGAAGCCATCGAAGCCGGCGCTCGCGGATACCTGGCGAAGGACGACGCAGATAACAATCTGCTTGCGGCCGTGGACGCGCTTCGCCACCATCAATCTTATTTCACATCGAAGGTCGCCATAGACGCCGCCCGGGCCAACGCGGTTCCAAACGGCAAATCCCGCCGCGGCAGATTGACGCCTCGCCAGCGCGAAATTATTCAGTTGCTTGCCGAAGGAAAGAGCAACAAGGAAGTGGCCTCCATTCTAAATATCAGCGTAAAGACGGCCGAAACACATCGCTCCAACATCATGATGCGCCTCGATCTGCACTCTTTCGCCGACCTCATGCATTACGCCATGCGCAACGACATCATCCACCGCTAGCCCCGAAAACTCGCTTCCGGCGGCGTACAGTGAAATCTGTAGGCAACCTGCCGAATGTTTATCCGCTCGGTTTTCCCGTAGCCTTTCTCAATCATGTTCTATCTAGCACAGCCTTACCGTGAACGAAAAGAAAGTACCAAGAAAAACATCCGCGTTGTGGCGGCGGACGATTCACCTATAGCCCTGGCAGCCATTTGCTCTTATTTGGAGACGCTGAGTGCGGTTACCGTAGTGGGCACGGCCTTGAGCGGCTACGAGCTATTGCAGAAAGCCGAGGAACTCGAACCGGACCTGGTTGTCACCGATCTGCGCATGCCGCGCATGAGCGGGCTGGAATGCACGTTGCACCTTCGGATCATCTTGCCCGCCATTAAGGTGATTGTCGTGACGGAAATGGACGGTTCGCTCGCGCGCCATGCGTGCCTGGAAGCAGGCGCCGACGTCTGCCTTCATAAAAGCGAAGTACCGGAGGAACTCGCATTGGCAATCCGCCGCCTCTTTCCAAGGGTGTTTGGCCGGGAATAGGCGTTGCCGGTGAGGAATCGGCGGGCACCGCCTCGACGCGACCTAAGGGGACGCGGATGGTGGTGCGGAAGAAGGGACTCGAACCCCTACGGCCTTTCGGCCACCAGCTCCTAAGGCTGGCGCGTCTGCCAATTCCGCCACTTCCGCTCAGTCAGCCGAGTATATCATCGGCCCACGGCACTCCGCCCCATCACCAACTGCGCGTTGCTACTACAGTGGTGCTTCCCGAACATCCGCTCCGGCTTCGCCATCCCGTGGTGCTTGCCCATTTCGCGCCCCTTTGCTAGTCTCCGAGGCACTGAGCGTCCTACCGGAGGTGCCTCATGGCCTTTTGTACAAAATGCGGAGCCAGCGTTGGCGATAGCACAGCGTTCTGCCCCTCTTGCGGAACGCCGCAAGTTGGCGCGTCCGCAGGCGCAGCCGCCGCTGTTGCTCCCGCGCAGTCGCAGATCTCCGAAAACGTTGCCGGCCTGCTTTGCTACGCGCTTGGATGGATCACTGGGCTGATCTTCTATTTCATCGATAAGCGCCCATTCGTGCGTTACCATGCCGCGCAATCGATTGTCACCTTCGGAGGACTGCAGATCGTCTCCTTCGTGATTGGCGGGTTCTTCGGCATCAGCCTGCTTGCCGGCGGATTAAGCGCATTTTCACTGGGCGTGGCGCTCAGCCGGCTCGTGGACCTTGTCACTTTCGTGCTGTGGATCGTGCTGATGATCAAGGCCTACCAGCACGATCGCTTCCGCGTGCCCGTCGCCGCTGATCTCTCGGAGAAGATCTTCGGCAAATCCTAAACTCCTACCGAATCGCATGCCAGTCCAGGAAAGCCCGTACTGGACCGGCGATGGCCAACTCCAACGGCATTGCGGATAGCGCGGGTCGCCGGCCAAAGCACGCTCCAGTCCGTGCTTGCCTTCCGCTCGGGTGCAGCGTAGGATTTGTATTTGGTTTTTCCGCAAAGGCTTTCCTGTAGTGCCTCAAGTGCGCGCTGCTGCGGGCAAGGCGCGATTCCTGATTTTTGGAGTGACGCGAGTGCCGGAAAACGTCCGAACCAAAGCGATCGCCGTGGTGGGCGCGCAATGGGGTGATGAAGGGAAGGGCAAGGTCGTTGACTACCTTGCCTCATCCTTCTATTTCACCGCCCGCTATGCTGGAGGACACAACGCCGGCCATACCGTCATCTTCGGCGATCAGCGACACGTCCTGCAGCTCGTGCCCAGCGGCATTTTACGGCCCGGCAAGAAAGCCGTGATCGGTCCCGGCGCCGTAGTCGATCCGGCGGCTCTCGTCAGCGAACTCGAGAATCTGAAACGCTCTGGAATCGAAGTCCGCAGCCGTTTGTTTCTCAGCAATCGCGCGCATCTGATTTTTCCCTTTCATCGCGAGATGGACAAAGCGTCGGAAGCGGCCCTCGGCGCGAACAAGATCGGCACCACTTCGCGCGGCATTGGCCCCGCTTACGAGGACAAAATGGCTCGCCGCGGTATCCGCGTGTGCGACCTGCTAGAGCCTGATTGCTTTCGTGCGAAGATCGAGCGGGTGATCGCGGAGAAAAATGCCATCAGCAAAGCAGCTTACGGCCATCCGCTCGATCCCTCCGGCGTCTTCGAACAATCGATGGAGCTGGCCGCGCATATTCGCGGCTTGGTAACCGATACTGCCATGCTGCTGAACGATGCGCTGGACCGCGGCGAAACGGTGCTCTTCGAAGGCGCGCAGGGTACCATGCTCGATATCGACCATGGCACCTATCCGTTCGTCACTTCTTCGAGCGCCACTTCGGGCGGCGCGGCCACCGGACTCGGCATTGCGCCCACGCGAATCACTGGCGTGCTGGGCGTCACCAAGGCGTACACCACGCGCGTCGGCAGCGGCCCGTTTCCAACCGAAATGCACGGCGCCGAGGCCGAAGCCGTTCGCGCCCGAGGCAATGAATTTGGCGCCGTCACCGGACGCCCGCGGCGCTGCGGCTGGCTCGATCTGGCCGTCCTGCGCTACGCCAAAATGATCAACGGCATCGATTCACTGGCGGTCACCAAACTCGATGTCTTCGACGAACAGTCCGCAATCAAGGTTTGCACCGGCTATCGCCTCGCTGGCAACCCAATATTTGCGATGCCGCCGGACGTGGAAACCGTTTCGCAGCTCGAGCCCGTATACCATACGGTTCCTGGCTGGCAGAAGAGCACCGCCGGCGTTCGTGACGTCCGCGACCTGCCCTCCGCCGCGCGCGACTATTTGAATTTTATTTCCGACGAGTTGCAGGTCGAAATCGGCATGATTTCCACCGGGCCGGATCGCGACGCCACCATCGTGCCGCGCGGGACGAAGTTCGCGTCCTGGATTTGAAATCTGAACCTCTGATTGGATCGCATTCGATATGCTTTCCTTTGAAGCTGCGCGCGCTAAAGTTATCGAGGTGATCGGCGCTCGCGTGGGCAATGATTCCCGCTCGCGCGCCACGGCTACGGTCGATATCGCCCATCATCCCGCTTCCGCGCTTGGGCGCGTTCTTGCGGAGGACGTAACTGCCGACCGCAACTACCCGCCATTCGACCGATCCGTTCGCGACGGCTACGCCCTGCGCGCCGCGGATGCAACGGAGCCCGGCGCCCGCCTGCGCCTGATTGGCGAAAGTCGCGCGGGCGTGGCGTTTGACGGCACAGTTGGCCCCGGCGAATGCGTGCGCATCCTTACCGGAGCGGCGCTGCCTCGCGGCGCCAACACGGTGGTCATGATCGAACAGACCCGCGCCGAAGGCGACGACATCGTCCTGTTGCAAGCGGCTCGCCCTGGGCAGCATTACGTACTTGCCGGAGCTGAATGCCGCATCGGCGAGACCGTCCTTACCCATGGCGCGCGCCTGAGCTTCACCGAGATCGCCATGGCCGCCGAAGTGGGCCACGCGCACCTTCGAGTGGCGCGCCGTCCGCACGTTGCGATTGTCTCCACTGGGGACGAACTCGTTTCCGTCGACGAGGCGCCCGGTCCGTACCAGATTCGCAATAGCAATAGCGTTTCGCTTGCCGCGCAGGTGGCCCTCTCCGGAGGCGAGCCGATGATGACAGGCAGTGCGCGAGACGATCTTGCCGATCTTCGCGCGCGCATCGAGCGCGGCCTTGAAGCGGACATGCTTCTGCTCAGCGGCGGCGTCTCCATTGGACGCTACGATCTCGTCGAATCCGTCTTGCACGAACTCGGCGCTGAGATCTTTTTTGACGCTGTCGCCATCCGTCCTGGGCGGCCGGTGGTTTTCGGCTGGTGCCGTGGCAAGCCCGTCTTTGGACTGCCCGGCAATCCCGTCTCAACCATGGTTACCTTCGAGTTGTTCGCGGTACCGGCCATCGAAATTCTTTCCGGTTATCAACCGCAGCCGCTTCCTTTCTTCGTGGCTAAGCTGGCTCATCCCATCAACGAAAAGGGAAACGTCGCGCATTTTCTTCCCGCTCGTGTGAAGTGGCCCGCGCAGTCCGCGCCAGAGGATCCTTCATCGCCAGTCATTCCCGTCGTGCCCGTTGCGGAGGTTCTGCTGTGGGAAGGTTCTGGAGATATCGGCGCCGTGGTGCGAGGCAATTGCTTTGTGCTCGCCCATCAATCGCGCCTACAGCTCGAAGCCGGTGAATGGGTGGACGTGCTTCCTCGCCGCGGCGTTCTATAACCGCTCCTGGCGCGCTTCTTCTTTGAATGTCGGTGGGATAGAATGGGCGCGCCAGAGAACCTTTGCGCGTGCCAGGCCGCTCGCGTAGGACGCGCGACAACTATAAAAAAGTAGGGAAACTGTGTATGAGCGATCGAATTCTTCTTGTAGACGACCATGAAGTCATTTTGGAAGGCATCCGCACCCTTGTGGAACGTTCGGGCAGGCAATGGGAAATATGCGGCATGGCTCACGACGGACAGGAAGGCATTGAGATGGTCCGGGAGCTGAACCCCGACATCGTTATCCTGGATATCAGCATGCCGGTAATGAACGGCATCGAGGCCGCGCGTGCCATCACCAGCGAAAATGGAAAATCCAAAATCGTCCTGTTTACCATGCACGAGTCTGAGCGTATCGAAAAAGAAGCCAGGGCAGCTGGAGCCCGCGGTGTGGTGGTGAAATCGCAGGCCGCCCGTAGCCTTATTCGCGCTATTGACGCTGTCCTGTCTGGCGGCACTTTTTTCGGTTCTGGATCCGACGGCGACTCGTCCGCAGTCAGCCCGCAAAAAAGAAAACCGGGAGTGGGCGGCCCGCTGCTTCTGGCGGTTTTCTCCTTCTAGTCTCGCGCAATTTTTGAATCGAGATCGTCGGGACCTCCTGGCTTGTTTATCCTACTCGGGCCGTGACCACGTGGCTGAATTCTTGATTGCATAATTCAGTCGCCGGCTTATCTGTGCGTCGATCATCGTCTGGTATTCTTGTCGCCCATGAATAACGCGGCTCAACTGCGATTGCTGCTGTTTTTTCGTCTGACGCGCACTTTGGCCGCCGGCCTGATCGCGATCGCATTCCCTTACTACATCCTGAACCGTCTCCACTACAGCGCGTTCATCCTCGGCATCCTGTATGCGGCGGCCACCATTACTACCGCTGGCCTCGCTTTGCTCTTCGGATACCTTGCCGATGTCTGGGGACGGAAAGGAACTTTGCTCCTTGCCGGAGTCCTATTGCCCGCGGGAGCGCTGTTGGCGTCTTGGTCGGGACACTTGGTGTTTCTCTTTCCCGCGGTCATGCTCGGAGGCTTTTCCGCCACCGGTGCACGCGCCTCGGGTGGCGCGGGCGGTGCCGCCCAGCCGCCGCAGAACGCGGCCATTTCTGATTTAACGACCCTGGAAGACCGCACGCATTATTTTTCCTTGTTCACATTTTTGAGCGGCCTCTTCGGCGCCGGCGGAGTGCTGCTGGCCAAAATACTCGGCGGTCGTGAGGCATTTCTTGCCGCAGGGTTGATCAGTGCCGCGGGATTATTGTTCATCCTGCCCATGAAGCTACCTCATCGGAAACCGGACGAACGGTTGCGGACCAAAAGCCTCAAAGTGATCGCCAAATTTTCGGTTACCGGCGCTCTCAATGGTTTCTCCCAAGGCCTGATTATCCCGTTCCTCATTCCATTTTTCGTCCTCGTTTACCACCTGCCGCGTCCGCGCATGGCCACTTATGGATTTATCGCGGAGATCCTGAGCTCTGTGGCGCTACTCATCGCGCCTCTGATCGAAAGGAAGATCGGCTTCGTCAAGGGCGTGGCGCTCACGCGCGGTATTGGCGCGGCTCTGCTGGTGATGTTGCCCCTCACACACAGCCTTCCACTGGCGATTGCGATTTATCTCGTCACGCCCGGCTTGCGTATCGTCGCCGTTCCGGCGCAGCAGACCGCGCTCACGGCCATGGTCCGCGAAGGAGAAACCGGACGCGCCCTTGGGATGAGCCAGGTCGCCCGGCTCTCCGCATCCACGGGGGCCATCGCCTTCACTGGATATGCGTTCGGCGCCGACGATATCGCTCTGCCGTTTTACGCGTACGCCGCCGTGATCGCTTTCAGTTTGACGTTGTACTTTCGATTTTTCGGCGCGCGACCGGAGCTGCGCCCGGAATAGCCCCAGCCGCTGCGCGCCACCTCCGCGAGCTATCGCGGCGAGCGTTCCGCCGCCGGCCTGCGCGATTCGTATCTGCTCTTGACACTCCCGCTCGCGCGCGGTATTTAATTCCGCATGAATAAACGCATATCTCTGGCAGCAGCGCTCGCCCTGTTGTTTTCCTGCGTCCCGGCCTTTGCTCAAGCGCCCGTGGTCGCCGCGTCCAATCCGGATGCGCTTTTTCACGACAAAAATCCTACGTTGAACGCCGAAAAGCAGGTCGCATTTCACATCGAGCGCGATCTACTCGAAGCGAATCACTGGGACGAAGCCAACAAATGGATCACTGCCCGCTACATCCAGCACAATCCGCAGGTGGTATCCGGCCTCGCGCCCGTAGTCAAATTCTTCAAATCATTCACCAAGCCTTCGCCGATTCCTGCCCACCTGGGTATTCCGGTTGTCGCCGTTCTCGCCCAGGGCGATCTCGTGATCGTCGTCACCAAGCGCACGCTCACCAATCCACGCGATCCCTCCAAGAAATACACCACCTCTTGGTTCGACATGTGGCGCATCAAGGGCGGCAAGGCCGACGAGCACTGGGACGCCGGCACGATTCCGGCTCCCAAGTCCGCTTCCCACTAACCCAGACTCGGCCCGAGTTGTCATCCCGACAGAGGCCCGCCTCGGGCCGACGAGAGATCTGCCCTTGTTCTTGCAGTTCCGGGGTGCCGTTCCAGACGCCGCACTCTTCGCGATTTCGCGAAGGGTGCGGATCCTCGGGCGCCGCCTCGTATTATTGTCCGTCTACCGAAAACGCCAGCAACACATTCCCCGGCATTCCGCCGAACTGTCCATAGCCCGAGCTGACGAAAAGCGTTCCACCGGCGATCACTGGACCCGGCCCGTCCAAAGAGCCGCCATGTGCCGGCTGACCGTTAACGGTGGTGTAGTCGCGAGCAGTATTCACGTCCCACAAGACCTTTCCGTCAGACGTTGAATACGCACGCATATGTCCGTCGATCGATCCGGAAAACACTACTCCGGGAATCACCGACACCGCCTGAGATTCCGCGGGGCTGCATCCAACGCGTTCGCCGCACACGTGCGCAGGCATCGCGCTCCAAACTTTTTCTCCTGTGCTCAGGTTAAGCGCAAACAATCCGCCGCCCTGCTCGGGATTCAGCAGCAGCCGGTATCCCTGTGCCGCACTTTTGTCCGGAACGATGCCCTTGAATCCGATATCTGACACCGCCACGTAAAAGTTCCGCCCGTCGCTCGCCGAACCCCACTCGCTGCCGCCGAGCGCACTGCCTTTCCCAACCCTCGTTTGCCATAGGACCGCGCCCTTGTCGTCCGGATCGATCCCGTACGCCATTCCCGATTTCTGCCCGATCGCCAGCGCGCGGTGGCCATTCGCCAGCGAGACAAGAATCGGCGGCTGGCCAAAGTCGAAGTCGTTCCCAGCGGGCGGAGGGCAGTTGGGATTCCCTGGCATGGAACAGGCGTCGGTAAACGCGTCGCCGCTGGTCATTTGCTTCGACCAAAGAAGCTTGCCAGTTTTCGCATCGAGCGCCAGCACTGCGTCGCTGGTCCCCGTCGTCGGATGCGAGTAATTGTCGCCTGTCGCCACGTAAACTGCCTGTCGCTTTTCATCGAATGTTGGCGTCGACCAAACCGCCGCGCCCGAAGGTCCATACATCTGCACGCCCGCTTTGTTTTTCTCCGTGGGCCTAGGCGCGTCGGCGACTGTATAGGTGCGCCACAGTAGCTTGCCGGTATCCGCTTTCACCGCCACCACGCTGCCTCGGAAAGTGCAACATTCGTAGGTCGGCAGCGGCGTCAGCACCTCTTCATAAGACGACACGCCGAAGTACAGGACGCCGCGATGCAGCAACGGGGCCGCCGTAATCATCGAGGCGAAGTGCTCTCCGATTTGAACTTTCCACAGTTGCTTGCCGGTGGCCGCATCGAGCGCGTAGGAGTTTTCTCCGGCGCCGAAAAAGACGGCCGCACGATGTCCTCGGCCGGCTTTGCCAACGACCATGGCGGAACGAACGCCGTCGATTCTGGTCATCCAGTAAATGCAGCCGCTCGTTGCGTCGAGCGAATAGACCGCGCCGCTCCCTGCGCCGAAGAAAATCCGGCCGCCAGCGACGGCGGGCTGCGAGCGCGCCTCGGTTTCATCTCCCAACGCGAAAGCCCATTTGAGCTTTAACTTGGGAACATCCGATTCCGTCAGCCCGGCATCAGCGGAGTTCTGAAAGCGAGCGTTCGCGGCGCTGGTGCTCCATCCCGTCCAGCTCGCGGCAGACGCTGAATATCGGAACAGCTGCGCGCCGGTGCTGCAGAATGCGGACGGCGGCAGCGGAGGAGCGACTTTCGGCGCGCCGGCGCTTAAATTTAGAGTGACGGCCATGCGCTCTTGCGGTGTCAGTGTATCGCCCACCGTTTTCATCACCCCGGTTTCCAGAGCGGCGAGAACTTGCGGAATGCTCATCGCTTTCAGCGCACTTTTCGGAGGAACGCGCTCGGCGCCTGAATCGTGGCAACTCGCGCAGTGCGCTTTGTAAACAGCCGCTCCGTCTTGAGCTCGCGCCGAAACCGCCGCCAGCAGCACCGCAACCAAACACGCGTATCGCATACCCGCTCCTTTCGAAGCTTCGATTGAGAACTCGTCAACTTTTCTCAGTACAACGGAAAATTAAATAAAATCCCGCTTTCGGGATTGAAAGAAAAGCATCAAGCCGATGCTCAGTACAACGCACGCGCACTCGGCCGCGATCATGGCCAGCAGACGCGGGCTCCAGACAGCCACTGCGCCGCCCATTTGTTTCGCGGTTGCCGGCACTCGTACGATCAAAAACCACGCGATTCCGTAGGAAGAGTTGCAGACAACAATCGCCGCCGTCGCCCAGCCTTCCGATTCCGTTGCGATCGCGATGCATGCGGCCAGGCAAAAACCGGCGAAAACGAGCCCGTTAAGCACCACCGTCACTGGAATGATCCCGTGAGGAAATTCCCTTCCCATCAGTAACAGCGCCCCGACAAACAGCAATGCCCATGGCACGAAGAACATGCCGAACGTAGAGATCGTCTTTGCGAGTGCAAATTGGCGCGGCGAACCCGGCAGGCTCATCACGAACGCCAAGTTCTGTTTCTTTTTCTCATTGATCACGTTGCTCACCGGCAGCATGCACCCGAGCACGATCAAAGCGACGAAAAACCAGGTCGCCCCGAGCACCGCAGGCACTTCGCGCTTGGTTTCGATCAGCGCCAGCGCGGCCAGGCCACCCGCCACCGAGAGCGTGATCTGAAGCCGGTGCAGGCGTACATCCTTCAGGATCAACTGCCGAAGCACGGGGCCTCTCATGCCTCCACCTCCTCGCGGCTGCGTTCCACGTTCGCTACGAAAATCTCTTCGAGGGTCATATTTTCAACGGCATGCACGCGAGCGCCTGAGTTTTCGTATGCATTCGGCAATTCAGGTGCAAATTCGTTTGCAATCGCCACCGCCAGCCGCCCCGTCTGCCGGATTCCGATAATTCCTGGCAGGGCAGGCAGTGCCACTCCCGCTGGCACCTCCAGCCGCAGCCTCCGCCACCGGTCCAGGTACGCTTCCTTGTCCATCGAGTCGATGATTCGTCCCCGGTCGATAAACGTGATCCGGTCCGATATTTGCTCCACGTCCTGCGTATTTTGCGAAGAAAAGAGTACGGTCCTGTTTTCGTCCACCATCGCGTCCGTCAGTTCGCGCAGGATTTCGTGTCGCGCCACCGGATCGAGCCCAGTGGTTGGTTCATCTAGCACCAGCAGTTTCGGGCGGCGCGCCAACACCAGCAATAGGGTCGCCTTCACGCGTTGCCCGTGTGACAGTCCTTTGATCTTTTGCTCGGCTCGCAGGCCAAAACGTTTCAGCAGCAGTTGCGCGTATCCCGCATCCCACGATTCGTAAATCGACTGCACGAAGTTCATGTGCCATCCAAAAGTCATGGAATCGTAGAGCCGCATATCGTCCGACGCGAAGCCGATGTCCCACTTCGCCGCCACTTGATCCTCGGGCATGCGATGCCCGAGTACGCGAACTTCTCCGCGGTCGTGGTGAATCAATCCCATCAGGATTCGTATCGTCGTGGATTTTCCCGCGCCGTTCGGCCCGATCAGCCCCATGATCGTGCCGCGGGGAAGCTGCAGCGCGATGTTTTGCAGATCGAAAAACCGGTACGCCTTGCAAACGCCGTCCATTTCGATGGCATTGTTGCTCATGTGCGTTCCTTTTCGCTTTCGACATCCGTAACGCGCTCGTAGCTGGCACGTAACCGCTTCTCAAAGTCCCGTGGCGAAAGCCCAAGGAGAGCCGCACTTCGGGCTGCCTGCTCCAGATGCTGCGCCAGTTCCTGCTCTCGAATACGCGTTCCCAAATCGGAATCGGAAGCTACGTACGAGCCCTTACCTTGCCGCGTGACGATCACACCTTCGCGTTCCAGCTCCAGATAGGCGCGTTTCACCGTGATCACGCTCACGCCGATATCCACTGCCAGTTGGCGAATGGACTGAATCGGTTGCCCAGCAGCCCAATCGCCTACAGCGATGCGCTCCTTGATCTGCTCCATGATCTGCAGATACATGGGTCGCTTATCGGTTTGCGAAATTACGAAGGTCCCGCGCATCTGAGTATGCACAGTATATACAGTGCGGCTGCCTGTCAAGGGCTTTTTGTCGAAGTTACGCTGTCATCGCGAACTGGGGATCAGCCCGTTTGACGTTGGCTGCCCAAGCGTCGTACGGAGCCGCGCAGTTCATGCACACAGCTGACGGACAACAAAACACAGGCCAGCACCGAAGTCCCGGAAATCATTCGATTGAGAGTTGCGAGCGAGCCAGTATTTTGAGAGGGATTCCAGTTCGTACCCGGTACGAGCAAGTGGCCGACGAGAAGAACACAGACGGCCATCACCAGGCCGGCAAGATACAGGGCTATGCGTAAGAGCCGCCGCCATCCGGCCGAAGCAAAGCGAGTGTAGTTCAGCCAGGATTGCAAGACCGCGAATACAGCCATCAGCCAAAGCGGCAAGCGTATCGCGTACCCAGCGGGTGACAGATCGAAATGCCCCGCGCCGCTGACGCAAGGTATTTTTTAGATTATTAGGTCCGCGTCGCCAGAACCTTCTCTGGAGAGCGGCAAGCGCAGCGCACCCCTCGGCCAATGCGTTATATAAATTGGAGGCGGTATACGAAGTGTCCGTCCGTCGAACCTGTACCAGACCTGTACCTCTGGCCAGTAGGATATTCGCCTCGGATTTGCTACCGTCGATCTGTCGGTATGTGCGAAGACGAAAAACTCGGAGAAAGACCAGCGGCCGAAACCGAATGGTGCTCGCCCTGGCGCCTAATCATCGGGCCGGGAATATCGAGCATCGTGGTCCCCGCGTCGCCTTGGTTTTCGCTCCTCGCGAGCCCTGAATCAGGAGTCACAAATCATGTCGTCAAGGGCGGAACAGTCAATCGACCTTGCGTGCACGTAAGTCATAGAAAACAAATGATCGAGTGCACCCAAGGGCGGAACGTCCCGGTGCACCCGCAGCTTCGCCTTGCATTCGCTCTCCGCGCTCAAAATTGCAAATTCCGCTTACATTCTCGGCGCGAATGCCCCAAAATCTGCGGTGCTCCAATGAGCCAGCGTCCATGACCAAGCCGACCAGCGTGCTCTCGCATTACGATAAATCCGGCCGCGTGCGCATGGTCGACGTAACCGCGAAGGAGCCCACCACTCGAACGGCAGAGGCGCATGCCTTTGTCCGCATGCAGCGCTCTACGGTATCCAAATTGCGCAAGCTGAAATCGCCCAAGGGCAACCCGCTGGAGATTGCGCGAATCGCCGGAATCACCGCCGCCAAGCGCACATCGGAGTTGATTCCTCTTTGTCACCCCCTCGCGCTCACGCACGTGGATGTGCAGGCCAAGCTATGCCAGAATGGAATTGAAATTACCTCGGAAGCGACGGCTACCGGCCCTACCGGCGTGGAAATGGAAGCACTGGTTGGCGCGTCAGTTGCAGCGCTGACCATCTATGACATGTGCAAGGCCCTCGAACGCGGCATGCAAATCACGGAAGTCCACCTGATGAAGAAATCTGGCGGGCGCAGCGGTACGTACCTTCGTCCGGGCACGCCTAAAAGAAAGCGTGGGCGTCCATGACTCCGGCGAAGGACGTCCGCGTGCTCGTGGTGGATGATAACGCCCTGATCCTCGAATTGCTGGTAAAAGGCCTCGCCCCGCATTGCGACGTTCACTCCGCGGCGGACGGCGGCGATGCCCTCCTGAAAATCGTCGACGATCCACCCGACCTGATCGTTTGCGATTACCGCATGCCGGGTCTCGACGGCCGCCAGCTATACGACAAAATTCGCGCCAGGCAGCAGACTCGCCAAATTCCATTTATTTTTCTCGCCAGCCGCGGCGACATCGAAGAAAAACTGCGGCCGCTGGTCGAAGGCGTCGAGGAATTCGTTACCAAGCCATTTTTTCTGAAGGATCTCGTCCGGCGCACGAAAAAAGTGATCGATCGCTTGCACCTGGAAAAGTTGCAGACTCGCGCCGTGCGCCCGGGCGTGATTCAAGGGCGCTTGGAAGAGATGAGCATTCTTGACCTGATGCAGTCACTCGAAATGGGGCAAAAATCTTGTAGGCTGACGATTCGTCACGAAGGCGACGTTTGCGAGATGTTTTTCTCCTCCGGACAGTGCGCTGATGCCAAGCTGGGCGCCACCGAAGGCGAAGATGCCGTTTTTCAGGCGGTGCGATGGCCCGCCGGCGAATTCGAGATCGATTTCAATTCCGCGGCAACGCGCTCCATCATTTCCCGCACCACCACAGGGCTGCTTATGGAAGCGCTGCGTTTGGTGGATGAGGGCCAGCGCGACAACGCCACCGAAGGCGTTGAGGCTGCGAGTTAACGGCCCGTCCATGCGCGTCTCCGTGCTCACCATCAGTGACTCCGTCGCAGCCGGCAAAAATATTGATCGCTCCGGTCCTGCGGTGATCGCCCGTTGCAAGGAACTCGGCTGGGATGTGATCGCTTCCTCCGTTCTTGCGGACGACCGCCCGGCCATCGAGAAATTGCTAAAAGAAACCGCCGACTCGCAATTTTCGGATTTAGTCATCACCACAGGCGGCACAGGACTCGGCCCGCGCGACGTTACTCCGGAAGCGACGCTTGCAATCGTCGAGCGGCTCACACCCGGTTTCGCCGAGCACATGCGCATCGTCGGTACGCAAAAGACGCGACGGGCGCTGCTCTCACGCGGCGTCTGCGGAATCCGCGGAATGTCGGTCATTATCAATCTACCGGGTAGCCCACGCGGCGCGGTGGAATCGCTCGATGCGATTGCCGATCTTCTCCCGCATGCCATCGACGTGCTCCACGGAGCGCGGCATTGAGGCGCGTGTGAATTTGTCCGAGCGCGGAACCGCCTTCACCGCCCATATATAACTTGCGACATCTTGCCGGAATACGCACAGCGCTAAGCGGCCGTAACCTTGCAGTGGCCCGCCCCATGCTAGGCTAAAACTTCCATCAGGCCATGCCTGCCGAATACATTCCGATTTTTATATTCGCTGCGATCGTCGCGGCCGTTCCCGCGATTGGCTTCGGCTTGGCGCGGCGCGCTGGCCGCGCTGGATCCGCTCCGCCCGCCGAATCGAATGCGGCAGGCGAGCCGCTCGCGTTCGAAGAAACGGAGCGCCGGAGCAATTCTAGCCGGATTTTTCTCGTCGGCGCGCTCTTCGTCATGTGCGACGCGGCGATCATTTTTTTGCTTCTCTGGGCCGTGCGCATGAGCGCACTGGGTGCGTTTGGATTAATAGCGATCTGCGGATTCCTCGGGACGCTCGCGTGCGGATACATTTGGCTCTACAGAAATCGCGCGCTGGAGCGGCTGTAGTGATTCCGAATTTCACTGGCATATTTTGAGAAGCCGATGGCCGACGCACTCAAAGCTCTTCAGACGATCGCAGTCGATGTACTTAATTCCGTGGCGATCCTGGCATTTTTGCTTGTTGGCTTGGTGTGGCTCGCGGTGCTCGATCGAAAGGCGACGCAATCGTTGCTTCCAGAGCCGGCGCAGCGCAGCGCCGACTTGCCAGAACTCCTCGAACGGCTGACGCTTTCGCTCCGATCGTACTCGCGTGCCCTGCTCACCCAAGACGCCGGTCGGTTCTTGCCATGGCTCGCTTCGATCGTCAGCGTGGCCAGCGGAACCGTCGCTTTCGCGGCGCTTTCTTTCGGGCCGGCGGTGCATTTGGCGGATCTGAACACGGGATTAGTTTTTATTTTCGGGGCCAGCTTCCTGGGAATTCACGGAGGGGTGCTGGCACGAGGATTTTCGGTGCGGGCGGAATCGCTGGCAGGCCTGGCGCGAAACGCGATGCGCGTGGCCAGTTTTGAGGCAGCCGCCGCGCTTGCGTTGACGTCGGGAGTGATCTTGGCGGGATCGATTTCCGTAAAGCAGATCGTGCAGGCGCAAATGGATCAGGGCGCGTGGTTTTTCTTTCTGGCGCCGCTAGGATTTCTGTTGTACCTGGCCAGCTCGATTGCGGGAATCGACAGCGCGGCGCGTCCAGCCATGCAGGCTTCTCAGACCGCGCTTGAGAGTGAGCGGAATCCGGACGAGACTCCGGCCCAATTCCAATGGTCGTTTGGATCGCTTGGCGCGTCGATTCATTTGCTGATTGGCGCGGGCCTCGCGATTACGGTGTTTGCGGGCGGTTGGCTGCGGCCGTTCGCGAGCTATCACGATCATTTTGCCGGGACGCCAGTGGAACTTTTGGATGCGCTGCCACCTCTCGCGGCGGCCGCAGCCGTAGGCTACTGCCTTTGGCTGTCCTCGCGCGAGGACGATCCTGGCCGAAAGCAGCTGATGAAAATTGCGTCCGGAGTTTGCGCGGGGCTATGCGTGATTTTGACCGGTGTTCTGTTTGCGTCCGGGCCAGCGCTTGCAGCGGTGCACGGCGCCTTCTGGTTTTTGGCCAAGATGGCGGCGTACATCTATGCCTTTTTGTGGTTGCGGGCGCGTATTCCGCAGTTCCGGTTCGGGCGGCCGATTCGCGCCGCATGGAATTTTCTGATTCCGCTATCGGCGATTAACGCGGTGGGCATCGCTGCGGCGCTAGTGGCGCGCGAGCGTTGGGACTGGAGTCCGGCGGCCTCCACATTTGCGGCGACCGCGATCGCGCTACTCTTCGCTGTTTGGCTGGGATTGTACGACGTCAAGGAAACTACAGCTTACACGCTGGGATCATAAATGGCGCTCAATCGACTGCTATTTGATTTTTTTGCTGCAATCGCCGCCGCCTCCGCGCTGGCGATGGTGACGCGGCGCAACATTTTGCATGCCGCCATACTCTTGCTCGCCGCACTGCTCGCGACCGGCGGAGTGTTTCTGCAATTACAGGCTGAATATGCATTTATGGCGCAACTGCTGCTTTTCGCAGGCGGTGTAGTGCTGCTATTTGTGCTGGCCGTGATGCTGCTCACGCCGGAATCGTTGAGGCAGAGAACATCCTTTCATTGGAAGGGCTACGCCATTTCAGCGCTGGTGCTGGCGATGGGGATCGAGACGCTGGCGTTCTTCTGGGCGCGGCACGACGGAATGATCTGGCCTCCACTGGCAAACCTGACCGCAAACAACGCTCGCGCAATGGCGGACGCGCTCTTTCGCGACGATCTGCTGGCGTTTGAAATTGCCGCCCTTCCGCTGCTGGCCACGATAATCGGAGTGGTAATGCTGGCGAAGCGCAGGACCGAATGATTCCCGTCGAACATTATTTGGCATTCGGGTTCGTCATATTTGCGATCGGTGCAGGAGGCGCGCTGATGCGCCGAAATCCGATCATCATCCTGATGTCGATTGAGCTGATGCTGACGGCGGTAAACGTAAACCTGATCGCGTTTTCGCGCGTGTGGGGAGCGGTGCACGGCCAGCTATTTTCGCTCTTCATTATGACGGACGCGGCGGCGGAGACGGCGCTCGCGCTGGCGATCTTAGTTGCGTGCAGCTCCCGGCCCCGGATCGCGGACTCCATGCAAAGTGAGAGTGATGCAATTGCATCTCCGGGTTTTGCCGACGAGCCGTCCAACACCGACGCCGAAGAACGGAACGTTCCGGTGGGAAGGTCGCTCCTGTGAGTCCCGCAACTTGGCCGGCGGTGTTTGCACAAGCGCGCGGTGATTTTTTCTTCGTGCTGCCGGAATCGCTGCTGGTTGTGTTCGCGCTGCTGACTCTGATGCTTGATTTCGCTCTGGATGAAAATCAGAAGTCCTGGAACGCGCTTTCAGCGTTCACCGGCTTGGCGATGAGCGGAGGCGCGCTAGCGATGTTTGGATTCGCGCCAGGCACGACCTCGGCGTTCGGCAATTCGATAGAGGCGGGGCCGTTTTTCACATTTTTCGGCCTTCTCGCGCTGCTATTGGCGGCGCTCGTGATCCTGCTGTGGACTCATCCGGATCATCGACAAGAGGAACAATCGGGAGAGCGGTACGCGTTGATTCTGCTGGCTACCGCCGGAATCATGCTGCTCGCCTGCGGCAACGACCTAGTGGTCCTCTTCGTGGCGTTTGAAACCGTTTCGGTAAGTCTCTACGCGCTCGCCGTCACTGGAGATGCTGAGAGAGTCGCGCGACAAGGCGCATTGCGTTTTGTGCTTGCTGGAGCATTCAGCACGGCCCTGGTGGCATACGGATTCTCGATTTTGTATGGGCTGGGCGGTTCGACGAATCTCTCGGCTATTTCAGCGCGCCTCGCGGAAGTCTCGCAGCTTTCAAGTTCGCAAAATGTGATGCTCGGCTTGGCGTTGGCGACCAGCGGTGGCGGCGTGCTACTGCGAATCGCGGGTGTGCCGCTGCATTCGCGGATGCCGGACGTAGGTGAGAGCGCGCCATCGGCAGTGGCGGGATTTATCAGCGTGGCGGCCAAGCTGGCGTGCTTCGCGTTACTTTTGCGGCTACTTTTGGCGATTTTTTGGCGCCAGCGTGACGTCTGGGCAATTTTGCTGGCCGCAGCCGCCATCATCGCCATGGCAATAGGCACCATTGCTTCGCTCCGGCAGACGAACATAAAGAGGCTGCTCGCATATTCCGCCATCGCGCAGGCTGGCTACGTGATGCTGGGAATTGCCGCGTGCGTGAATCGCGACGGAATTCTGAACGCGAGAGGGTTGGAATCGGCGGGATATTATCTATTCGCGTTCGTGGTTTTTCAGATGGGCGCATTTTCGGTGGTCATGGTGCTCAGCGAGCGGAAACCGGGCGGCGAGGAACTGAGCGATTTGCGCGGGATGCTCCGCGCGCATCCATTAGGTGGCGCGGCGATGATCGTTCTGATGCTTTCGTGCGTGGGCGTGCCGCCGACGGCGGGCTTCGTGGCAAAATGGGAAGTGGTGCGCGTGCTCCTGGTGAGTCAGCACCAATCGCTCGCGTGGATGGCCGTGCTGTTCGCGATTCCTCCAATCTACCCGTGTTATCGAATCGTGAAGGAGATGTGCAGCGGCGGACTGCATGCCTCCGAACGCATGCAACTTTCCGATCCGCAAGTGGTGGCGCTGGCGGCTATGGTGATTCTCACCTTGCTGCTGGGTGTATTCCCGGCGCCGTTCCAGCACTTCGCCTCGCGATCGCTCGCGGCGCTTTCGCTGCGCTGAGTTTCGCGCCTCCTGCGCTACAATCTCTGAGCACCCTCGTGAGTAATCAAGACGGGAAAAAGATCGATCCGGGAACCATGAAGGCGATCGGCATTGCCTGGACGCTGCCGTTCGAGCTGATCGTGCCGATGCTGCTGGGCGGCGGCGCCGGATATCTGCTGGACCGCTGGCTGCATACCATGCCTCTGTTCATGCTGGTGCTGGGGTTTGTGGGATTCGGCATTGGAATCTGGAATATGCTGAAAGCCGTGAATCTGCTGGACAAGAAGAATGACTGATCTCGAATCCGCGGCGATCGAACGGCGCATGGAGATTTTCGTGCTCGCCGCCGGAGCAGCCGCCGCCATCGCGTCCGCGGCCGGATGGGGATGGCGTGCGGGCCTTTCGGCGGCAATCGGTTTGCTGCTGTGCTGGATGAACTTTCGATGGCTGCGCGAGGGCGCGGCCGCGCTAGTGCAAATCGGGGCAGCGCAAGCCGAAGCTACGCGCGTGAAAGTACCCAGCGGGCTTCGCGCCAAGTTCTTTGGGCGCATCATATTGTTGCTGGTGGCGACGTATGCTATTCTCGTTTGGCTGCGGTTGCCCGCCGTCGCCTTTCTGTGCGGGCTGATGGCTGTGTTTCCGGCGATTCTGCTCGAACTGGGTTACGAGCTGGCACACGGCCAACACCGCTGGACGCAGAGCTAGTCCGATTCCTGAGACACACAATTCCTAAGTCCCTGACCGGGGAGATTCATGGGCGGAGAGCAAATTCTGAGCGTTACAAAGTGGGTCAATTGGCTGCTGGGCAAGCCTGCCGGGCAGCTGATGGGACTACTCCACGTTCAGTCTGGCAATCCTGCCTACCCGATTTCCAATTTTTTCGCCATGGAGCTGGTAGTCTTCGCTTTCTCGATTGTGTTCTTTCTTTGGCTCAAACGGCGGCTTTCGGCAGAACGGCCGGGCGCGACGCAGCAGTGCATGGAGTTGCTGCTGACCAACCCGATGGGCATGGGCGTGAAGGACTTGGTGGACGACATTATCGGCCACGGCGGCGAGCGACACCTTCCACTGATGGGTTCGATTGGGATATTCATCTTGCTGTGCAACCTCGTGGCGCTTATTCCGGGATTTATGTCGCCGACCGCCGAAATCACCGTTCCACTGGCCTGCGCCGTAGTCGTCTTTCTGTATTACCACTGGAACGGAATCAGGCACCACGGGTCATTTGGATATGCAAAAACGTTTATGGGCCCAGTGCTGGGGATATCTCCGCTGATGGTGGTGATCGAAACGTTCAGCCACTTCGCCCGCATTCTTTCTCTAACCGTCCGGTTGTGGGCCAACATGCTGGTGAGCGAACTGATTTATGTGACCTTTCTAGGGCTCACCATGGGGCTTTACATTTTCGCAGTGCATTTCAATCCGGCGGGATACATCTCCGGAATTTTTCCAATTGGGATACCGCTGGCGCTCGAACTGTTTCATGTTTTTGAGGCGATCCTGCAGGCGTTTATTTTCACGATTTTGTCCGTCATTTATTTAGGTCTAGCTGTTTCGGAAGAGCACTAAGGTTAATTGTAAGGACGCGAATCTGGCATTTTGAGCCGACAGCGTGAGACCGGTAGCCTCCCAAGGGACTCCGGGAACCACCTCCTGACGGAAATTCATAACAAGGAGAAGATATGACGAGAAAAGCGACGTGGTTGCTGATGGCGGTAGTAGCGATGCTGGGGTTGGCGCCCGTGACGTTCGCACAGGCATCGGCTGCGGCAGCGGGACGCACGGATTGGGTAGGGTTGGCGGCGGCATTGGCGCTGGGAATTGCAGCGATGGGCTGCGGTTTGGGTCAGGGACGCGCGACGGCGGCGGCTTGCGAAGCGTCGGCGCGGAATCCGGGAGCGGCGGGGCCGATCCGCATCGCGTTTTTCGTTGGCGTGGCGCTGATCGAGTCGCTCACGCTGTACGTGTTCGCGATCGTATTCATCAAGTAGCCTTAAGACACAAATTCAGGCGCCTGGAGATTCGCTCGAGACGAGTGATTTCCAGGCGTTTTCTTTTGCGCCGCCTCCAGCGGCGCCGCGAACTTTTCCTTCCAAGATAAGATTAGGACTCAGATCGAAGTCAATTCGGTCTTTGCAAATGCGGGTGGGCGGGCGGATACGGCTATCGCGCGGGATTGGCGCCAGGTGGCCCGACTAGTCTGGCGTTGGACGAGTTTGACTGCGACGACTGAATGGGCAGCGATTGAGCGGCGGATTCGGCCAGCGAATGGACGCGTCCTGGAATGATGCCGAGATAAAGCGTGCCGACGGCGGCGACAATCAGCGCCAAGGTGACGGCGGGAGCCACGCGCGTGGGAACGTACTCCTTCGATTGAGGCCAGAAGTACATGGCCACGATCACACGGACGTAATAATAGGCACCGATCACGCTATTGATTGCAGCGATCACCACCAGCGCGACCACCCAGCCGGCGTGAGACTTCGCCGAATCCAACGTTCCTTGGAAAGCGAAGAATTTCCCGAGGAACCCGCCGGTGGCCGGCAAGCCGAGCAGTGCGAGCAGGAAAAGAGAAAAACACGCGGCGAGCGCGGGCTGCTTCATGCCCAGGCCCGCGTAGTCCTGCAGACCGAGCCGCTTTTCCCCCTGCTGTCCCAGGTGCGTAAGCACGGTGAACGCGCCGACCTTCATCAGCACGTACGCCGCAAGGTAGAAAAGTACGGCGGCCCCGCCGAGTTCGGTGGACGCGGCGAAGGCCACCAGGATGTATCCAGCGTGCGCGATGGATGAATAGGCCAGCATGCGCTTGACGTTGGTTTGCACCAACGCGCCGAGGTTGCCGATGAACATGGTGAGCACGGCGGAAATCCAGATGACCCAGAACCAGATATTGCTGACGGAATGGAACGAGACGTAAAAGATACGGATCATCAGCGCGAAGGTGGCGGCCTTGGGCGCGGAGGCGAGCAGCGCGGTTACTGGAGTGGGCGCGCCTTCGTAAACGTCCGGCGCGTACACCTGGAACGGCGCGGCAACCACCTTGAAGCCGAGGCCGACGAAAATCAGTCCGAGGCCTAGAATGGCGAGCATGGGAACGTGCCCGGCAACGGCGATCTGGCGTTCGAGTTCGGTTCTAGCGGAGTCGATATAGGTGGTCCCGGTGGAACCGTAGATCATGGCGATGCCGTACAGGAAAAACGCCGTGGCAAACGAGCCGAGCAGGAAATACTTCATCGCGGCTTCGTTGGATTCCCGGGCGTTGCGGCGGAAACCGCACAAGATGTAGCTGGAGATGGAGCTGATTTCCAAGCCGATGAACGCGGTGATCAGCTCGTTCGAGGCCGCAAGAATGCCCATGCCCGCGGTGGCGAAGAGCACGAGGGCGTAGAATTCGCCGCGCTGAATACCCTCGCGATCGAGATAGTCGATGGAGCCCAGGATCGCCAGCGCGGCGGCGCCGATTACCACCACGTGCACGAAAAGGCTGAAATTATCGGTGCTGATCAGGCGGCTGTAGGCGAAGCCTTCGTGGCGAGCTGCAACGTAAATCGATGCGAGCGCCACGAGCATGCCGACGAATGCAATCCAGCCGAGAACGCGGCGGCCAGCGGGCTTGATGAACGGGTCCACCAGCATGATGAACATGCCGAAGATGCAGAGCACCACCTCCGGCGCAACGCGCTGCAAGTTGGAGATCTGCGCTGCGAGGCTCATACCCGTCATGGTCGCGCCTGCCTTTCCGTCATTGCCGCGGGCAAGACGACGGCGTGCGGGCCGAATTTTAGTTGCGGCGCGGGGGCCGAATGGCGGACGGCGTTCTGCGGACGCTGCAACTGATCGTTCATCTGCTGGAGCAGGGCATTGGTGGCCGGCTCCATGGGCCGCGTGAAGTATGGCGATGCGAGCCCCATGAAGAGGATGACGACGGCGACGGTACCGAGAATGAAGCGCTCGCGGCCAGAGGCGTCCGGCAGAGTTTTGTTTTTCTCAACAGTCACCTCGCCGAAAACCACGCGTTGGTACGCCCAGAGCAAATAAATCGCGGAGAGCACCGCGCCGCTGGCGGCCCAGGCGGCCCATTGATGGTGGGCGTAGAAAGTCCCGATCAGGATAAGAAATTCACCGATGAAGCCATTGAGCGGCGGCAAGGCCAGCGACGATAGCGCGATGAAAAGGAAGAAGGACATCAAAACCGGCATGGGCGTAGCCAAGCCGCCAAACTCTTTGATTTCGTGCGTATGGCGGCGGTCGTACAGCATGCCGACGACGAGGAAGAGCGCGCCGGTGGATACGCCGTGGTTGAGCATCTGGTAGATCGCGCCTTGGATGGCGATCGAGTTGAATGCAAAAATACCGAGCACCACGAAGCCCAGATGGCTCACCGAGGTATACGCGACAAGACGCTTCAAATCATGCTGCACGGTAGCGACGAGCGCGCCGTACACGATGCCAATAATCGCAAGGACCCCGATCATGGGCGCCAGCTTGTGGGCCGCGGCGGGGAACAGCGGAAGGCAGAAACGCAACATCCCGTAGGTGCCGAGCTTCAGCATCACTCCCGCCAGGATCACCGAGCCAGCAGTAGGAGCCTCCGTATGCGCGTCCGGCAGCCAAGTGTGGAGCGGGAAGAGCGGCACTTTGATCGCGAACGCCAGGAAAAAGGCGCCGAAGAGCAGCAGTTCCGTGGTGGACGAAAGCGGCGCGCGATTAGAGAGCACGTTTTCGATCACCGGCAGATCGAACGTACCGGTCAGATGATAGAGCCAGAGGATGGCCACCAGCATCAGGATCGAGCCGAACATGGTGTACAGAATAAATTTCACGGCGGCGTAGATGCGGCGATCGTGGCCCCAGATCCCGATCATGAAATACATGGGAATCAGCGTGACTTCCCAGAAGACGAAGAAGAGAAACAGATCGAGAGAGACGAACACGCCGATCATGGCCGTCTCGATTACCAGCAGCGAGATGAAAAAGCCCTTCACGTTCTCCTGGATGGATTTCCAAGAGCAAAGAATCGCCAGCGGCGTAAGGAAAGTGGTTAGCAGCACAAGGAACAGGCTGATGCCGTCGACGCCCATGTGGTAGTGAATCGACGGGCCGATCCAATTGTAGAATTCCTGGAATTGGTAACCGGGATCGGTTCGATCGAATCCCTTGAGCAAAAGCAGCGACACCCCGAATTCGCCAACGGACGCGGCAAAGGCAATGCGGCGAATCCAGACGTGATCGTCCGAGCGCAGAACCAGCAGTGCCGCCACGCTGAATAGCGGCAGGAACGTGATCACCGTCAGCAGGTATGAAGCCTGTGTGTGCACCCTAGCGCACCGCCAATCCAATGAATGCCAGCAACAGCATGGTGAAGCCCACCGCGCCGACCACGACCCAGGCAGCATAGCTCCGCGTGTTGCCGGATTGCAGTTCGCGGACTTCGTCACCGGAACCCCGCGCCACGGTCGCGATGCCATTCACCACGCCGTCAATCGCGCCGGCGTCTACGATTTTCCAAAGAACGTTACGTGAGAGCCACAGAAACGGACGAATGATCAGCGTGAGATAAATTTCGTCGACGTAGTATTTGTTGATCAACAGAACGTAAACGCCGTGCAATTTTTGGGCGAGCTTGTTCGGCGTGCTCGGATTCTTGATATAGAACCACCAGGCCACTAGCAGTCCGATCACGGCCAGAATCACGGGAATGCCCACGAGGGCAAGCAAAAGTTGGGCGCCCGGACTCAAAGCGGAGGCCGCTGAGGTTTCTGGAACGAGTGCCACCGGCGCGTATTTGGTGAATGCCGGCTGAAGGAACTGGCCGAAATGATCGATTC
>JBOGMW010000140.1:0-3637 GCA_050746805.1 Candidatus Acidiferrales bacterium
CGAAAATGCCCTCATGCCCTGCGACACGCGCGGGCCACTCGGCTTTTACAGCAAGGGGCTTCGTTCAAAGAAATCGCTGACCTCCTCGGGCATCGGAGCCTGGAATCGACCGGCATCTATGCCAAGGTTGATCTCGGCGCGCTGCGTACTGTCGCTGCTCTCGATTTAGGAGGGCTGCTATGAAACTCCTGCAGGCAGTGGAACTCTACGTTCAGCGCAAGCGCGATGCGGGCATCCGCTTCAACGAACCAGCGAAACAGCTACATTCATTCCTGCGGCACTGCGGCAACATCGCTCTCCGCCGCATTACGGTAGAGCAAATTACAACCTTCCTCGAAGGCTCGGGGGTGAGGCCCGCTACCTGGGCTGGCAAACGTGGTACGCTGAGGCACTTCTTCGAATACTGGATGCTGCGCGGGCGCCTGAAGAGCTGTCCTGTCCCGGCACGTGCTCCCAAAGTTCCTCAGACTTTCGTTCCTTATATCTACTCCCAGTCTGAGTTGCGGCGGCTGCTCGACACTGTGCCCCGATGCCAACGCCTCTCGGCGTGCGTGATGTCGGCGGCCACGTTTCGCACCCTGCTGTTGTTTCTTTACGGAACGGGAATGCGGGTAAGCGAAGCGCTGCGACTCCGACTGATGGACGTCGATCTGCAGCGCGGTGTGGTCACGATACGCGGCACGAAGTTTTATAAATCCCGCTTCGTTCCGCTCGGGCCGGATGTGCAGCACGTCGTCGAGCGGTGCCTACGGCTGCCAGGGCGGCGGAACCAGCATTATCAACCGCTGTTTCAGACGAAGAGCTGCAAGCCCATCAGCGTCCAGGTGGTCGATAAAAGCTTCTGTCGCTTGCGCCGGCTCGCTGGCATTTCGCGGGATCCGCAATCCACCTACCAGCCACGCGTTCATGACCTCCGGCACACGTTCGCGGTTCATCGCCTGACCGAGTGGTATCGGCAGAATGCTGATGTGCAGCGCCTTCTTCCCGCCCTGTGCACATACCTCGGACATGTCGAACTGAGCTCGACCCAGCGGTATCTGACGATGACCCCGGAACTACTGGAACAAGCGAATCATCGCTTCGAACGGTACGCGACGGGAGGCACCAATGAAAGATAAGCGCGCTCTCGCTCCGTGGATCAAGCGGTTCCTGCTGGAATATCTTCCTTCCGATCTCAACTTCGCCCGCAACACGCAACACAGCTATCGCGACGCCCTGCGATTGCTCGTCATCTTCGCGGGCGCGACTTTGCACAAAAGACCAGACGAACTGCTGGTCGAGGATATCAGCGCCGACCTTATAAGAAGATTCATGCGGCATATCGAGGAAGTGCGGGGGTGCTCCATCTCGACGCGGAACCAGCGCCTGGCCGCCGTCCACACGCTGGCGACGTTCATCGCTGAGCATAGCCCGGAACACTTGCTCTGGTGCGCGCAGGTCCACTCCCTGCCGTTCAAAAAGCGAGGACACAAGCCCGTCGGGTATCTCGAAAAGAGTGAACTCGATGCGCTGCTTGCCGCGCCGGACCTGACCAGTCGGCTCGGAGCGAGGGATCACACGCTGCTGTTGTTCATGTACAACTCGGGCGCCCGTGCCAGCGAAGTAGCTGAGCTGACGATCGGCGATCTGCGGCTGCACGGGGCACACGAGAAGTCGCAATCATTCGTTCAGCTACACGGCAAGGGCAATAAGACCCGCCTCTGCCCCTTGTGGGCCTCCACGGTCGCCGCGCTGAAGCGGCTCATCAAAGGCCGAGAGGATATCGAGCACGTGTTTCAGAGTCGTACCGGTCAGCCGATGACGAGGTTCGGGGTTCACGACATCGTTACTCGCTATGCGCGCATGGCAGGGACTCCAGAACTGCGAGAAAAGCACGTGAGTCCGCACACGATCCGGCACACCACGGCGACTCACTTGTTGCGGGCCGGAGTCGATATCAACACGATCCGCGCGTGGCTGGGACACGTCTCGGTCGACACAACCAACATTTACGCAGAAAGCGACTTGGAAATGAAAACGAAAGCGCTAGCAAGATGCGAGGCACCATCACGGCGAAACGGAAAACGGTGGCGGGATGATCCCGATCTGCTCGCGTTCCTGGCCCAACTCTAGGTCCGGCCACCTCCAACTTATGTGACGCTCAGCCGCCGTTGAACCCACTGTTTATCTAACGAAGGGCGCTGGGCGTCACATAAATACGGTCACCACATAATCCTGCTTATGTCGGGCTCAACATAACGCGGATTACATCTCACTGTGGAGTGGTGATGCCGCCGTGCTACTTGAAAGTCTCGAACTGGTGCAGCGCACCGCCGCCGAAATCATCGCGGCCATCACGCTGGATAAACCTCTGCCTCCCGAAAGCGGAGGCTAGGCTGTCGTGTCAGCCATCGCGAGTTCTCTTTCAACGACTTCTTTGTGCGTCTGCGAAAATTTGGCCTTTGCCTCAATGCCCAAGCGTCCTGCGTAGTAAAGCAGTTTGTCGACACTCTTGTTTGCGATCTTCCCGTTGAGCAGTTCGCTGACACGCGGCTGTGGTTCTCCGAGGATCGCCTGCAATTCCCTCTGCGAATACTTCTCCGAGTATTTCAGAATCGCCTGATACAGCTCTGCCTTGAACTTCAGCGCTGTTGCATGCTCCGGCGAGAAGCCGAGGTCATCGAGTACGTTCCCCCGCGTTACATGGGTAGGTTTGTTAGCTGCGCTTTTCACATTTCTTCTCCTCTGCCAAACGCGCCTTCACGGCTTTGAGCCGCTGCTTTGCTTTCTCAAAATCTCTTCTCGGCATCTCGCGGCTTTTCTTCTCGAAACAATGGAGAACATAGATCGCGTCTTCTATCCTCGATAGATAAACGACGCGATACCATGCTCTTTCATCTTGGTCCCGCAGTTCAAAGACACCCGGACCGACCGAAGGCAACGGCCTATAATCTCTGGGTCTCTCGCCTTGTTGAAGCTGCCATAACTCAAATCCCAGGTTTTGCGTGACCTCTTCCGGGAAGGCTTTAAGAACCTCCCTGGAGTCACCCTCCCAAACGACGGTCGCGAGTTTGGTCTTTTCGGTCTCGTCGCTCACATGAGCAACTATAGCCGTAAGCTGTCTGGAAGTATACAAGTAAATGTATATTTTGTCCAGACGAAAGCAAGGCGATCTCATTTGGCTCACACTGGGCACTGACAGAGAAAGGGTAATACCCTCTAGAAAGGGCAATAACGAGGGTAATAACTTCGGCGGAGCGTCTCCCACCTTGACTTGAAGCCTGCTGCAACCTCCCGGGGAAGGCCAACCCACTGGCACTGATTGGTGGAGATGTGGCGTTCCTCTCTGCTCCCACGGGAAACCTATTCTCGCCGGTAATTTTCCCCATACGCCTAGCGGAGCCGTCCCACTTCGGTCAACCGCCGGGCGTCGCGTTCGGCTGAACGACGACCAGCCGCCCGCGAAGGGATGAACCTCCTGTTCGGAGATTGGGTCGAGGTGTGCCTGGCTGATCCCAAGGACCCTCGTACCCTCCGACAGTTCTTCCCAAGTCCGTCTCCCGAATGGAGGAGGAAACATGGTCGCAAATGCATTGCTTGTGGCGGTCGCCATTCTGCTTGGGTATCTGTTTTGGCTCATGGGAGAGCTGAAGTTTCT
>JBOGMW010000141.1:0-15577 GCA_050746805.1 Candidatus Acidiferrales bacterium
CGCCCCGAGCCGCTCGGGGCCGTGGTTTTTCCGCGGCAAGAGAAAAGCAAGAAACCCGTCAGGCACCGAGTCTGACGATTTGTAACCCGAAAGGAGAAAACATTTGCCCATCCTGAAAGCACCGCCCAAACAGGCCAAGAATGAATCCTTGCAACTCCGCGTCTCCACTGAGTTCAAGCTCCAATTGCAGCACTACTCCGAGTTCCTCGGAGCCACACCGTCCTACGTGGTGATTGAAGCTCTCAACCGCCTCTTTGAAAGAGACCGCGATTTCAAAGCATGGCTGGAGCAGCACACCAACACAGTTTGCGAGCCACAAACCGAAACACACTTCGTGACGGAGATAAGCAAGAGACCCTAATGCCTCGGCCTATCCAATCCGGTGCGCACAGGAGAACAGCCTCTCCGCGACGGCTCGTCTTGCGCCTGGCGGTCTTCGACCTCGGCAATGATTTCTTCACAAGACTGGCGGATTCCTTCGACGATTCGCCAGTAACGGAGCAAACGTTCCGCGCGGCACAGACCCTCCATCTCCCTCTGCACGACGGAAAGCAGGAGACCACAGGGGGAGAGACGCTCGACGCTGATGCGGTGTCCTCCTTGCGACATATGTTTTTCTTGCTGGACGATTGGGACCGGAAGCTCCGTGAAAGGAAGACTGCGGGCAATTCCTCCCCGACAATTGAGGGGCTCGTTGACACTAAAACCCAATGAGCGCATGGTGGGCGAAATGATTTCCAGTGGGAGGCAGGCATGAGGCAGGCCGTCATCTACGCCCGAGTTTCGAGCAAGGATCAGGAACGCGAGGGGTATTCGATTCCCGCGCAGTTGAAACTATTGCGTGAGTATGCCCGAACGCATGAATTCGAGATCGTGCGCGAGTTTATTGACGTAGAGACGGCCAAGATCACAGGCCGCAAACAATTCGGAGAGATGGTGCGTTTCTTCCGTGAACATCCCGCCTGCCGCACCGCCATCGTCGAGAAGACGGACCGGTTGTATCGCAATTTCCGCGACTGCGTGACGCTGGAGGACTTGGAGATCGAGATTCACTTGCCCAAAGAGGGCCAGGTCATCGGCAAAGACTCGAAGTCGCAAGCGAAGCTGGTCCACGGCATTCAGGTTGTGATTGCTCGGAACTACATCGAGAACTTGCGCGAAGAAGTGCGCAAGGGAATGCGCGAGAAAGCCGAGCAAGGCATCTATCCAAGCCGCCCGCCGCTAGGCTACCGCAATAATAAGCTCGAACATACAATCGAAGTCGATTCCGCCAAGGCTCCGATCGCGCAGCGCATGTTCGAACTGTATGCTTCGACCCAACACTCCCTCAATGACGTGCGGAAGATGCTGAAAGCAGAGTTTGGCGCGAAGCTCGCCAAGGGCTATCTGGAACGCCTGCTAAAGAATCCCTTCTACAAGGGGCAATTCATCTGGGAGGACAAGCTCTACAGCGGCACGCACACGCCTCTTATCAGTGCGGAACTGTTTGACGAGGTGCAGGCCGTATTCCGGGGCCACAATAAACCCAAGTACCGGAAGCATGATTTTGCCTTTTCCGGGCTGCTTCGGTGCGCCTATGACAATTGCGCGGTGACAGCGGAACTCCAAAAGAATCGTTACACCTACTACCACTGCACCGGATTTCGGGGCAGATGCGAACTGCCCTACTTCCGCGAGGAAGAGATTGCCACCCGGCTCGGAAAGGTACTCAAAGACATTCACATTCCCGACGGCGTTCTGGCGCAGCTCGAAAAGTCCTTGCTCACCGATAAAGGCCGCGACGAAACGATTAGGAAGCAGCAGGACGAACGATTGAAGCAGAGATTGAGTGCCGTGCGTCACCGCCTCGATCAAGCGTACCTCGACAAGCTGGACGGCAAAATCAGCGAGGAATTCTGGACCCGGAAATCAGCCGAGTGGATGGCCGAGGAACAGCAAGTATCATTCGCTATCCAGGGGCTTGCGAACGCAAACCCGGACAGAATGATTGACGCCGTCAGGATTCTCGAACTCGCGAATAAGGCGCATTTTCTGTACGTTAGCCAACCTGCACCCGAAAAAGCCAAACTCCTCAGAATGGTGCTTTCGAACTGCGCTGTGGACGCGGTAAGTGTCTATCCTTCGTACAGGAAGCCCTTCGACCTGATCTTTACCAGGGCCAAAAATGAGGAATGGCGCGCCCGGAGAGATTCGAACTCCCGACCCTCTGCTTCGAAGGCAGATGCTCTATCCAGCTGAGCTACGGGCGCGCAAACTGCAGCGATTCTAGACTATTTCCTTGCCGCGCGGCCATAGCTTCATGTTCCCCCACCACGGAAGATCAGGGATGAGAGAACGGGAAGTGACGGAAACTCAGGCTTAAACGGTTCGCCTTCAAATCGCATCCGCGAGCAGCCAATCCGGCAAAGAGGGCGCAGGGAAACGCTTACGCAGCGCCAAAGCGACCGGTGCCTTTTACTTTTTCCGCGCCCGCGCCGCGCAAACGGCTTTCAAAATCCACGCGCGATTCCGCCGCGGGATCAACCACTCCGATCAGGATCTTGCCGTGCGAAACCTCGGGGTCGTAAACGTCGAATTTCCAGTGAAGCAGCCTGGCGGTAATCAGCAGCATAATGGCAGTAGTCACAATCGCGCCGAGCATGGTGAGTTCGTAAGTAATGATACCGCTGGGCCATTTAGAGACGACCGGCATCGCGCCCGAGATGATGTGCATCGGATAGGCCACCTGCGTATACCAAGCCAGCAGATATCCTAAAATCCCGCCGATCAATCCGCCGAGCGCCGCGATCCAAGGCATCGAAGTCTTGCGATCCGCGCGCGCGAATTCGAAATCCTCAAATGGTTCCGGCGACATGACCAGCATATTTTCGGAACGAACGCCCGCAGCTTGGAGGACTTTCAGGCCCCGGTCCGCCGAGCCAGGGTCGGGAAAGAGTCCGTAGATGGAATCGCGAGTGGCCATGTTAATCCGCTCCAGCTTCGCTCGACGCCAAAATCGCGTCTGGCGGTTCGTGTTCCAGCGCTGCGCCGCCCTTCAGCTCCCAAACGGAAATAATCGGCACCACCTTGGCGAATAGCATATAGAGCAACGCCATGAACGCGAACGTGCCGGCTGTGATGATGATCTCGGTCCAGCTCGGGCGATACGTGCCCCAGCTGAACGCGAGATACTTGTGCGAAAGCGATGGCACGATGATTAGGAACCGTTCGAGCCACATGCCGATTACGATGGCAATCGAAGCGATCACCGTGCCGGTGATGGTGCGCAGTTTTTTGATCGCCAGAATCGGCATGGGCAGCAGGAAGTTGCAAAACACCATGATCCAGAAGAGCGGCGAGAAACTGCCTCGCTGCGTCATCCAGAACACCGACATTTCATACTTTTCGTTGCCGTACCAACCCGTCAACCTTTCGGAGAAAACAAAATAAAACCAGAGCAGGCTCATCATCAGCAGCAGCTTGCCTAGATTTTCAAAGTGGATCGGCCGCAAGTACTCCTCAAGGTGAAGGAATTTGCGCAACCCGGCCATGGCGATAATCAGCGCGGCAATTCCGCTGAAGATGGCGCCGGTCACAAAATACGGGGCAAAGATCGTGGAATGCCACATCGGCACCGGAGCCATGGCGAAGTCCCACGACACGATGCTGTGGACGGACACGGCCACGGGAATAATGGCGATGGCCATGATGTGCATGGCAGTTTCCAGCCGGTGCCACTGCTTCGGAGTGCCGCGCCAGCCCAGCGCCAGAATGCGATAGATGCGCTTTCGGAAGCCAATCGCGCGGTCGCGAACCAGGGCGAAATCGGGCAGCATGGGCAGCAACAGAAACGTGACGCTGCCAATCAGATAGGTATTGATCGCAAAGAAATCCCACAGTAGCGGCGAGCGGATATTCGGCCAGATGCCGCGTTCGCTCGGGTATGGAAATAACCAAAAGGCCAGCCACGGGCGTCCCAAGTGGATTAAAGGAAATGCAGCGCCGATCGAAAGCGAGAACACGGTTATGACTTCGGCGCAGCGAGTAACAGGCCGCCGCCACGTAGCGTTGCACAAACGCAAAATCGCGGAAATCAAAGTTCCCGCGTGGCTCAGCCCGATCCAGAAAACGAAATTGGTGATGTAGAACGCCCAGAATACGGGGTGATCCAAGCCGGTGACGCCAATGCCCGAGTACATTTGGCGGCAGAAAACCGCGACGGCGAGTAGGACCACCGCCGCGAAGAACGCCAGCACGATGAAGTAGCGCGCCGAAGGGACCGATAGCGGCCGCAGCAAGTCTTCGTTGATCTGTTCAGGCGTTTTCGTCGCCATTCCTTGAGTCCCGTTGCAAGTATGTGACCTTCGGTCGCGTTCCTAGCTCATCGAGGAGCTTGCTTCCGCGACTCGAAGACGCCATGCGAGACACCCGGCTGTTCGGATCGCTTAAATCTCCAAAAACCATCGCAGTCGTGGGGCACGACTGCACGCATGCAGGCTGAATTTCACCGTCTTTCACATCGCGTTTTTCGGCTTGCGCATTGATCTCCGCAGCCTTGATGCGCTGAATACAAAACGTGCATTTTTCCATCACGCCCACTTCACGCACGGAAACATCCGGGTTGAGCTGCAGATTTAGCGGCTTATCCCACTCCGGGTTATAGAAATTAAAGAAGCGCACGTTGTACGGACAAGCGTTGGCGCAGTATCGAGTGCCGATGCAGCGATTGTAAATCTGCCCGTTCAGGCCTTCCTCCGTGTGATAGCTGGCAAAAGTTGGGCACACCGGCTCGCAAGGAGCCGCATCGCATTGCTGGCACAGCACGGGCGTGAACTTCACTCTCACGTCAGGGAAATCGCCTTCGTAATAGCGCTCCACACGAATCCAGTGCTTCGCGCGGCTCCTAGCCGCCTGCTTGTCGCCCACTGTGGCGATGTTATTTTCCGCGTGGCACGCCACCACGCAAGCTTCGCAGCCCGTGCAGCGGTCCAGGTCGATGACCATTCCCCATTGATGACCCATTTGCTCTCCGAACTACTTCGCGTTTCGCCGCAGCACCGCGTTGGCGCTTTACCGGTGCTTCAATTCCGGCGATTCCTCGCGCAAGCTTCCTCCGAACAGAATCAGCTGCCCTTCGCCACGCCGCGAAATTTTCACTCGTGTGGCCGCCCACGCCAGGCTTTCTGCCCCAGCAACGGACATTGGCGCCAGAATCGAAATCGGGTTCGCGCCCCGATTGCTGGCATATCGCGTGAAGTTCTCGTGCCCTTGCCCGATGGGCATCGCCACCACATCCGGTGCGATTCCCGGCGTAATCATCGCCGGAGCGCGGAGCGTGCCGTGCTGTGATGCGACCTCGATTAAATCCGACTGCTTGATTCCAAGCTTGTTCGCCGTAACTGGATTGATCTCCACCCAAGTGCCCCACATCGCGGAGGACATCGGGTCCGGCGCTTCCTGCATCCACGGCAAATCAGCCAGCGATCCGTCGTAAAGCATCTGCGACGGATACGGCATGAAATAGAAGGGATACTCCACAGCATCGCCATCGAATTGCGCTGCGGCGAACTTCACCGACCCAGCAACCGCTTTTGGCGCGGCCGCTGTAGCGGGAGCGCTTTCTTCGGATCCCCACCATCCGCCGTGCTGTTGCGCGTTCGACCAGAAATCGTCCGCAGTCTTGGCGTCTTTCGCACCTTTAGCTTTATAGAGCGCACCGAAGTCCGCCTGAATCGCTTCGTCGTACGTCTTCCACGGCAGCGCCGTGCCAACATTCCCGCCAAGCTGGTGCGCCAAATCGAGCAGTACGTCAGGCATGGCCCGCGTATCGTGCAGCGGAAGAACGGCTGGGGGCGCAACGCTCACCACGGTTCGAAGCGAACCAGATTCGGGCGTATCCTCGATCCAGGATTCCAGCGGTGAGTGATCCGGCAAAATAAAATCCGCCAGGATGCTGGTCTCGTCGATGAAGCTGCTAAAGCTGGCGATCAGGGGCGCCTTTTCAAACGCTTTGCGAACCCCCCAGGCGGCGGGCGTGGCAAATACAGGATTCGCGCCATAAATTAGCAATGCGCCAACCGAATTCGGATTCGATTCGATCTCCCCTACCAACGCGCGGACGGCTTCTCCGCCGGAACCTTCCTGAGCGCCAACCGGCTTGCCGTTGCCCGAATCCCACACCGGGCTGAACTGAATTCCCCCCGGCTTTCCGGCACTACCGAGCAATGCGTTCAGCGCGTTTACCGCCAGCGCGTTGAACAGGCTATTCGTATGCGCGGCAGCAGCATCGCCAATCAAGACGACCGCAGGAGCGTGAGCAGCCGCCTCATGCGCAATCCTCGTCAGCACCGCGGCTTTCACGCCCGTCTGCGCTTCAATCTTTTCGGGCGCGTAATCTGCCAGTCCCTGCGACCAGCCTTCAATCAGTTCGCCAGCCGCTCCCGCGGAAGCCGCTGGGCGCAAATTGTCGTGTATAAGCACATGCGCAATGCCAAGGGCCAGTACTCCTTCCGATCCCGGTGCGCACGGGAACCACTCATCGGCGTTCGCACCTGTTTGCGAAATGCGCGGCTCGAACTGCACGAATTTCCCGCGTATTCCTCCGCGTCCTTCGCGCATCGCGCCGTAGCCAAGCGATTGCGCGACTGGCGAATTCCAGGTTCCCAGGAAATTCGCGCCAAACGAGATCACGTAATTCGACTGGCTCAAATCCACGGTCGGCGGTGCGTTGTGATGGAAGCTCGTAGCGTTCGCCGCGCGCACTACCCTCTCGTCCAACAACGCGAATTCAATGTATTTGGAATCCTTGAAGCCGCTCGTAAACGCGGTGGTGATATGCTTCCGCTGCCCTCGCAACGGGCTGCTTAGAAAAACCAAGCCGCCCTGCAGCTTTCCGGCGTGCAGCGACGAAAGTTGGGCCATCAAATGCTTCGTCGCTTCGTCCCAGGTAATCTCTTTGAACTGCCCGGAACCTCGCGGCCCGGAACGCATCAGCGGATTGCGAACGCGATCGGGATGATACGTAACCTGTAGTCCAGCCTGCCCACGCGGGCAGAGCTTACCCCGGTTGATCGGGTGCGCTGGATTGCCTTCCAACTTTTTCGCCAAACCCATTTGCATCACGCCGAGTTGTCCGTTGCGCACCACTTCGGCATCGCCTTCCATCACCCGCACCAGCAATCCGCATCCGGCAGGACACAGTGTGCACACGCTCGGCTTCCAGGCGGCGATGCCCGGAGTCAAATCCTCTTCGGGAATGAAGCGGATGAGTTGGTGATCGGGGTTCCCGCACGCGTCAAGCGCGGCGGACGCGCCGGTAATCGCCGAAATTTTTAGGAAGTCCCGTCGTTCCATTCGCTTCGTCTCACCCGCGGCGAGCAGCCGCAACAACTCCTAGTAATGACACGTGACGCAATCCACCGGCGCTCCATGCTGTTGGTGGCACTGCACGCAAAAGCCCATCGTCAAGTTCACGGAACGAACGGCCACCGTTTGCTTGCTCATATCGCCGTGGCACTCCGAGCATTGCACTCCCGCGCGAATGTGCGGTGCGTGGTTAAAAAACACGTGCGCCTCGGGAAGGAATCCGTACACGCGCCGCCATGGCACGTCCTGGCCTTTCGCGAAATACGCAGCCAGTTTTTTAACCTCCGGATTGTTCGTGGCAATCACGCGATGGCAGGTCATGCAAAATTTCACGCTGGGAATTCTTGCGTCCGGCCCTTGGTCGACGCCCACATGGCACATTACGCACTTCAGCCCGTTGGCGATGTGAATCTTGTGCGGAAATTGGATGGGCTGAACTGGCTGCGGACGATAGTCGAAAAATGCGGCAATGGCGCCACTAATCGTGCGGTGCGCCGGTGTGAAAACCGGGGAGCCTTGATCTTGAATATCTGGGAACGGACCGTTTTCCGCGGATAATTCACGTTGCACTGCGAAGCAGGCGACAGCTACTGCGCCAATAATCACCGCGATCCGTAGCCAACGGTAAAAACCGCGCCGGGATGAAAACAAATGATCCTCGTGATCCTTGATCTCGTGCGACCCGTCATACTACACATCCGGTCCTCTGCTGTAAACCGAGATTTCCGGTATGCGATCGGCCAGCCGCGGCAACGCGCACTGAAAAGGCCCGCGCAAAATCGTCGCGCCAGCCAATTCCGGCGGGATTGGCGTGAATCTCACTGACGTGCGTCACCGTCCGAAAGTTTCGACCAAATTGTGAGGCTCACCCTGCGGCTAGCGACGAGCGGAGCGGCGGTTGGTTGCGGTGCAGAAACCATCGGTCCAGAACCACGTGCCGTGAAAACCATACATTCGTCAAAAGTAGTCGGCCGAGCGAATCGATCCATCCCTCTGGCAGGCGTGAGCCGACACTTGTGGAAACATCGCGTCCGGAATCACCGAATCGCGCTGAAAGGGCAGCCCGATAGTGCTGCAGCTCTTGCCGAGTGTAGTTCCCTGCCGCAGCGGCCACCACTGTTGCCGCCAGCAGTCCAGACTCGATCGCCGGCCGAATGCCTTCGCCACTCTGCGAATATGCCAACCCGGCAGCATCTCCGATCAGCAGCACTCCGTCGTCCACCAGCTTTCGATTCGTCTTTGAGTACAGCAGGTACGCATGCCCCAGCATCGATGCAGGCAAATCGAATGTCACTTTCCCAGCCTTGCGCAGATACGCCAGGAAGTTGGCCACATGAGCCGGTAATCCATGAGGATCGAGCCGCCCCAAGCCAACGTTCAAGAAATTTTGCTTACGGAAACACCAGCCGTAGCCTTTCATATCCGCGCAGAAAAACAACTCCGGCACTTCGCCACGAATGTTGCAATTCGCGCGCTGCTCCGGCGTCATCTCGAATTCGATCTCTTGCGCGGCGACGGCTGTTTCTTTTCGCGCATCGGCCCCCAGATACCGCGCCACGGGACAAAAATGCCCGCCGGCGCCGATCAATATCCGCGCGCTGATCGTGCCGTTTACAATCCAGCGATTGCCGATCCTTTCGATCCCCTTCAAAGGCGTGTCCTGCAGCACGCGAGCCCCCGACCGCCCCAGCAGGAAAGCATCAAATTCGCATCGCCGAATGCCGTAACTGACCGGCCCACCGTATGCAGTCTGCACTTCGCGGCCGCCGATCCGGCTGGTGCAAAAGCCAGTCAACGGCTGTAGAACGCGGCTCTTCCCATAATCCGCGGCATCAATTCGAAGTTCTTCAAGCACCGCGGGCGTGATCCAACCGCCGCAAACCTTGTCGCGCGGAAAGTTGCGCTTGTCGATGATCAGCGTATCGATGCCGGCCTGGCGCAGGGCCCACGCGCACGCGGATCCCGCCGGACCGGCTCCGACGATCAGGGCGTCGCATGCATCCATTTTTGTTCTTTGACCGTGGGCTGTTGTTGCTGGTAGAGATGCTCTCGCGTCCACGGAATTTTCCGGCAGTTCGCACCGCAGAAGGCGATCTGAAATAGCTGCAACGATCCGCAGCGGAATGCCGCGATCGAGCCGGCAAGATACAATCGCCACGCTCTCACGAACTCCGGTCCAAACATATGCGAAATGCGATCCACAGACCCCTCAAACCGGCTCAGCCAGTGTTCCAAAGTCCTCGCGTAGTGCATTCTCAAGTTTTCCACGTCAAGCACGGACGAATTCCACGGCTCAAATACCGGCGCCACCTGTGTCAGCGCCGGCGCATACGCACCTGGGAAAATTCGCTTCCGTATCCACGGGCTGAACGGATGCGGATAATTCCGCCCGATAAAGTGCAGCAGCCCGCGTCCGCAATCCCCGATCGCGCCGTGGATCGTGCGGCCGAACTCCTCGTAGTGGCTCAAACCGACGTGCTCCAGCATCCCCACCGATACGAACACGTCTTGCCGCCCCGAAATGTTGCGGTAATCGTCCTCGATAAATTCCACTTGCCCGCTCAAGCCTTGCCGCTCTGCCTGTTCGCGCGCAAAGGCGATCTGCTCGTGTGAAATATTAAACGCCCGCACTGTCACGCCATAGTGTTTGGCCATATGCAGTGCCAGCGCGCCCCATCCGCAGCCCGCCTCCACGACTTTCTCACCCGGTTGCAACTGCAGTTTGCGGCATACGTGATCCATCTTCGCCAGTTGCGCCTCTTCCAGCGTCGCCGATTCCGTCGGAAAGTACGCGCACGTGTACACCATGCGCTCGTCCAGCCATAGCTTGTAGAAATTAACGTTCAGGTCGTAATGATGGTGGATGTTCTCTCGCGACCCTCGGGTTGAGTTGTCGTACAGGTGATCGAGCCACCATGATCGCAGCCGCGAATACCATCCCATCGTTCCCGATTTTTGCATCGATCGTATCGACTCTTCGAGAAATGCGACCAAGTCTCCATGCACCTCGACGAGCCCTTCCGAATACGCGTCCCCAAACGCCACTTCTGGATCGAACGCCATCCGCGCCAGCGTGCGGCGGTCAGAGACCACAATCGTTGGTTTCGATCCATTCTTGGGTCCCGCAAGAAGCGTATCTCGGCCCAAGACCAGCCGGAACGGTGGGTTTCCTACCGTGGCGAGGATTTTTCGCATCATCCATCGTTCTGTGGAAGAGAACGTCATCATGCCACCTCCGATGTCGAGCGGCCTCGGAACCCGTTTGGGTCCGTACTCAGAAGCTTATAGAACCTTTATTATCTGCCGGACGCCGAAATGTCAATATCCGGCCGTTTTCGAGTGGGGCTTCTGCGGATGCAAGTTCTGACGCTCAGCGGCGTCCGATCCGGAAGCTATTCCGCGCACCGCGCGCCGGATTAGTCTTCTGGCCGGCGTGCTTTACGCACCGTGGGGCTAAATTGACGCGAGTCGCGCTTTCCAGCGACGCGGACCGTGCTCGCTTGCGGCCCCTTTTCGCCTTTTTCCTCAGCGAAATGAACCACCATCCCAACCTTCAGCCGGTTGAAACCCCCGTTCAGTACGCTATCTTCATGGAAATAGATCTCGCGTCCATCGGGCGCGGTGATAAAGCCATAGCCGTCTTCGGTAAAAATTCTTTGTACCCGCGCTACGGGCAGAAGATCGTGCCTTTTCACCTCGCGCCGCTGCTTTCGCGCATAATCCTGCAGTCTGCGGCAAGCCGCCTCAAACGCCTGGCTGATGGCTAGTCGGAGGTTCTTTCGCGGCGCGTCCAATTCTCCTTGTTTGGTGACCGCCGTTTCCCGCACTTGGCGCAAGCGATGCGCCATTGTGGGTGCGCGCTTCACAACAATCTCGCCGCCCGGGAGCGTCAAGTCGATGCGCACGCCATACACCGCTCCCTTCCGCCTATGCCGGTGGGGAATCTCAACCGCCACGCGGCAACCGGTAATCGGCTTGTAGAAAGTCTCCAGTTTGCCGGCTTCCGCCCTGATCCACTCCTTCACGTTTTCGGACGATTCCATGTTTCGAAAGGTAATCTGAGTAGGCAACTCCATAGGCAGGCTCCCTGAAGGTCAATAAAATCAATTTCGTGAAGCCGAACGGACGGCGAGCGTCACACCCGGCGGCTCGGCTCCATCTCTTATGATAAGCCCGCCGCTGGCGGGACCAACCGCAAATCCCGGGTCCACGCAGTCGTTCGGACTTATAGATCGGCAATTCGACGCATTACCCTTGACCGCCCATCCTCATCACGAAAGGATTGGGCGCCTTCCCAACCGTGTCGATCCATACGCTCTTCGTCTGCAGATACTCGCGGATTGCGTCGATTCCGCTCTCACGGCCAATCCCCGACCTCTTATAGCCTCCAAACGGCGACATGTAGCTGACCGCACGGTACGTATTCACCCACACCATCCCAGCTTCCAAGCGCTCGGACATCATGAGCGCCCGGCGAATGCTCGTGGTCCAAACGCCGGCGGCCAGGCCATACATCGTGTCGTTGGCGATACGGAGCGCTTCCTCTTCATCATCGAACGGAATGATCGAAAGCACCGGGCCGAACACTTCCTCTTGCGCAATCCGCATGTTCGTCTTCACGCCAGTGAAAATGGTCGGCTCGACGAACCAACCGTTCCCGCATTCTGGGCGTTTTGCTGGTCCGCCGCCCAGTTGGCATACAGCGCCTTCCTCCTTGGCGATGCGAATATAATCGAGCACCTTCTGGTACTGCGGCTGCGTGGTGATCGGCCCCACCTGCGTATTCGGATCGAGCGGGTTGCCCATTTTTGCGGTCTTCGCCATCGCCAGCAACTTCTCGACAAATTCATCGTAGATGGGCCGGTGAATCAACGCGCGCGATCCGGCAATGCACGTCTGCCCCGTCGCCGCGAAGATTCCGGAGACGGTGCCCTTGATCGCCTCGTCCATATCCGCGTCATCGAACACCACATTCGCGGACTTTCCCCCAAGCTCCAGCGTCACATGCTTAATGCTGCGCGCCGCCAGCGAATACACGTGCTCGCCTGTCTTGTCGCCGCCCGTGAACGCCACCTTGGCCACGTCCTTATGCGTCACCAGAGCCTCGCCCACTTCGTTTCCGAAACCGGTGACGATATTCACCACCCCCGGTGGGAAACCGGCGCGTTCAAACAACTCGCCAAATTCAAGCGCCGATACCGACGCGAATTCCGACGGCTTCCACACCACGGTGTTTCCAGCCGCCAGCGCTGGCGCCAATTTCCAGGTGGCCAGCAGTAACGGTGAATTCCACGGCGTAATCGCCGCGACCACCCCGAGCGGCTCTTCACGCGTGAAGTTAAATACGCCTGGCTTGTCGATCGGAATCACTCGGCCTTCAATTTTGTCCGCAAGCCCGCCAAAATAGTGGAACCACTGCGGCACGTATTTCACTTGGCCGCCCATCTCGGCGATTAGCTTTCCGTTGTCGATGGTCTCGATCTGCCCAAGGCGCTCCGCTTCATTGGTGATTAAATCCGCCAGTTTGCGCAGCAGATGTCCGCGCGCCGTGGCTGACAGGTTGCGCCACGCCGGATCGTAAAAAGCAGCCTTTGCCGCCGCCACCGCACGGTCGATGTCTTCCTTCGCCCCGCGCGGAATCAGCGCCCACGGCTGCGCCGTGTACGGGTTCACTGACTCAAACCAAGCCCCTGTGCTGGGCTGAACCCATTGCCCGCCAATCAGCATTTTGTGTTTCTTCATCTCGCCCGTTTTTCCCGATGAACTTCCCGCCTGCGCTGTCGTCTGGGTCGCCATGTTTTATGCCTTGGACGCCGTTTCTTTCTGTTCCTGTAACACTTCGCGAGCAATCCGGAACGAGTCCACCGCCGCCGGTACGCCGCAATAAATCGCTACCTGCAGCAGCACTTCGCGAATCTCTTCGGGTGTCACGCCATTCACCAGCGCGCCTTTCACGTGCGCTTTCAGCTCGTGCGGACGGTTCAACGCGCTGATCATCGCCAGATTCAGCATGCTGCGCGTCTTGCGCGGCAGTTGCTCGCGCCCCCAAATCGCACCCCAGCAGTATTCCGTCACCAACTCCTGCAGCGGCCGATTGAAGTCGTCGGCTGTCTCAAACGCTTTGTCGACGTATTCCTTACCCAACACCGAGCTTCGAATCTGCCTCCCACGCTCAAACGTGCTCTTATCCATCTCCGTCGTCCTCTCCTATATAAAGCTCTCGATTTGAAACACTGCGTGTCGCTGGTTCGGTCCGCCTACTGCGAACCCACTCGCACTCCCGCCCATCCCTCCACGGTTCGCGCCATCGCCGTCATGTCCGCGTCCAAACCTTCCGACGCCGTTGCGATCGAAAGCAACTGGCGCACCGCACTACCCACCACCATCGGAACTCCAAGTGCATCCGCCTCACCCATGCACAATCGGATGTCCTTGTTCAGCAGTCCGATGCCGAATCCATAGCTGAACGTGCGCGAAATCACGTGCTGCTTGATTTTATCCTGCGTGGCGCTGTTGCGCGCCGTGCCCGCATTGAACACATCCACGATCAGCGATGGATCGAGCCCCGCCTTCACTCCCATCGCCATTGCTTCGGACGTAATCGCCATCGCCGTCGCCGACAGCAAATTGTTCAGGAGCTTCATCGTCTGCCCCTGTCCCGGCTGTGTTCCGACTACGAAGATTTTGCCCAGTACTTCCAGCACCGGCTTCACCGTCGCCATTACGTTTTTCGGACACGACAGCATCACCGCCAGCGTTCCCTTCTCCGCGCCCTTGATCCCGCCGCTGACTGGCGCATCCACTGCCACGATCCCCTTCGCCGCCAATCCCGCCGCTACCTGCTTGGCCACCGTCGCGCCGGTCGTCGACGTATCGATAAAAACCTTCACTCGCTCGCCTTCGATAACTCCTTTCGGCCCCAGCGCTACGGCATGCACGATTGGCGGCGTCGGCACGCTGGCGAATACGATCTCCGCGGCCGATCCCACCGCCGCGGGCGACTCCGCTCGCGCCGCGCCAAGTTTCACCAGCGGCTCCATCGCCGATTCCACCTCATCATAAATCGTCACGTGATATCCCGCTTCGATCAGCCGGCGCACCATTCGCGCGCCCATTTTCCCCACGCCTACAAATCCCAGATTCGGCTGCGCCATCGCTCTCCTCTCCGTTTCAGCTTGCGTCCGCACTCGTAAACCGACTCCGCATTATGCTCCTTTTGTTCCGCGTCTCACAATTGACGTTCGCTCGCCCCTGGTTCATCCTATGCCGCATTCGAAATTCCACCAGCAAAGAGGCTCGCTTGCCCATCGAACCGTTTGAAATCTTCGCCATCCGCTACGGCCATCTTGGAAATCGCCACCCGAGCGAAAATTTCATCTCCGCCGATCCGCACGAGTTCGCCTCCGACCTCGACTACTTCGTCTGGGTCGCGCGCCGCGGCGATTCCACCTTCGTGTTTGATACTGGCTTCGCCAACGAAGCAGCCATTCGCCGCCGCCGCGAATGGATTCGTCACCCTGTCGATTCGCTGCGGCTTGTCGGCGTCGATCCCGATCGCGTTACGGACGTGATCGTCACGCACCTCCATTACGACCACGCCGGCAATCTCGATCGCTTCCCCCAGGCGCGCTTCCATTTGCAGGATCGCGAGATGGCGTTCGCCACCGGCCGCTCCATGCGCCATCGCGAGCTTCGAGCGCCCTTTGATCTCGACAACGTCCTCCAGATGGTTCGCCACGTCTACTCCGAAAAAGCGATGTTTCATGGTGGCGACTACGAACTCGCGCCGGGCCTGACCATGCACCGCATCGGCGGACATTCCGCGGGTCTGCAAAGCGCCCGCATCTGGACGCGTCGCGGCTGGGTCGTCCTCGCCTCCGACGCCGCACATCTCTACGATAATTTCGAAAAGCGCCGCCCATTCCCCGTGGTGTACAAAGTTGCGGAAATGTTCGAAGGCTTCGACTTGCTTTTTCGACTCGCTGATTCTCCCGCGCACATCGTTCCCGGTCATGATCCGCTTGTCATGCAGCGCTACCCGGCGCCTTCGCCCGATCTCGCGGGCATCGCCGTCCGCCTCGACCTCGCCCCATCCCCTCGCTGACCCGAGGATTGCCCTTGTACCTCTTTCTCCATGACGTAGAATAGCCCGGCGCAAACGCACCGGCCCTCAAAGGTACACGGCGATGAAATTTGGCAGCTCGTTCCTAATGCAAGTTCCTCGGCCTTGGAA
>JBOGMW010000142.1:0-3755 GCA_050746805.1 Candidatus Acidiferrales bacterium
GGCTGCTTGACGACCAGATCGACGCCGATCCCCGATTCGCGCGTGAAATTTCGTTCCCCCAAAATCGGTTTGTTCAGCGCGAACTGCATGCCGCTCAGCCGCCGGACCAATGCGCCCAATTCGGGCAGGCGGCCCAGATCGTAGTGAGTCTCGTATCCGTAGAGCACATGCAGGGCGACGATTAACTCCTCCAGCGCCGCGTTTCCGGTGCGCTCGCCCAATCCGTTGGCGCAGCTATGCACCACCTCCGCGCCCGCTTCGACGCCCGCCAGTTCCGTTGCTACGGCCATGCCGAAATCATTGTGGGTATGCACTTCGACCGGCAGGTTGGTCAGCGAACGCACCAGGCGCACCATGTTCTTCATGGCCTCCGGCAAAATGCATCCCATCGTGTCCACGACGCCGATCGAATCCGGCGGAGCATCCTGCATCATGCGGGTAAGCAGATTCCGCAAATCCTCCTCGCGTGCGCGCGTAGTGTCGTAGGGAAAATAGACCACGTACAGGCCGCGCTTCTTCGCGTAGTTGACGACGTCCACGCTTTTTTTCAGCACATCTTCCCAAGTCCACTTGAACTGATACTTCAGCTTTGGATAGCCGATCGGGATTTCGACGATTACGCCCTGCGCGCCGCAGTCCGCCGCCGTGTCGATATCGGCATTCATGGCCCGCGCGAAGGCGAAAATTTTCGACTTAAGGCCCAAATGAGCGATTTCCTTCAGCGCCTTGGCGTCCGACTCGGATACCGCCGGCATTCCAGCTTCAATCCGGTCGACGCCGATCTCCGCCAACTTCTCGGCGATGGCGACCTTGTCCGCGACACTGAAGACCACACCAGGAGTCTGTTCGCCGTCGCGCAGGGTAGCGTCGTGGATGCTCACGCGCTTCGGCAACTGGAACTGCTTGGTTACCTCAGGAATAAAGTTATAAGGGCTGACCCACCACTGGTCTTCACGCAGGTAGTTCTCGCTCATCTGGTTATCCTCTCGAAAAACTGGGCCTAGTTTAGCGAAATTTCCACGCGCGGGAAAGCTTCGCGGTCTGCAAAGGCCCCACGCTCACACGCAGAGCGACGGCGCATCCGCAACTCCGCGCTCTGACGTAATGTGCGGAGATATGTCGAGCTTGGAGAAGATCTTCGCGGATTAGTTAGCGAAGAGAGCCTGGGGCATCCGGCATTCGCGCACTGACCGCCGTATTTGACGCCTAGATAATAGTTCTTTACAAGTACATACCTACTAGCTAAAGTCCAGCCGCAGTACAGGCCCCGCAGGCAGCTTCCCTCAAAACATCAAAAGGAGAACGAACATGCAAGTCACCAAGCAGTTCGTCATGGGTCTTGTTATAATCGGCCTGTTGTTCGCCCCGGTCGCAGTGACCAGGGCGCAGCAGGTGCGAGCGGCTCCGAGCCAAGCGGTGGCGCTAGTGGCGCGAAGCAACGTGGTAATTCTCTTAAACCGCATCAGGGCCGGAAATGCAAACGCGGTGGACTACGCCGATGCCGCTGCCTCCCTACGGGCGCTGTTCGCGAATTGGGACGAGACAGGCTTTACGGCTAAGTTGCAGGCGGCGTTTCTCGCCAACGCGTCGAGCTTCGCGTCCCCGTCCCCGGAGCTAATCCATAAAATGTACTTGAGCGAGCGGCAGGCTGGCGTGACGGAGAACGAGTCGGATGTTGCCGCGCGCTACTCTGGCCATTCGGCCGCTGACGTTTCGAACGCGGTCGCTTACATCAGCGCGCACGGCGTGGAGGCTCTTGACGCCGCATTCATTCAGGCGCTCAACCAAAAGGCGTTGACGGCTGCTGCTGGCGTCAATCCACGAATGCGCACCGTGCAGAGTAGTTTCTGTTTCTATCTGGCGCTATTCGGTTTGTATGCGTCAGTGCTTGGGGTCATGCAGGCCGCGAGCGTCATTGACATACCGGGCGGTATCTTGACGGAAATAGTAGGTCTGGTGGCAGACGGCGGGACGGCTTGGCTTTGCACCTAGTCGAAGCGCCTTCTGGTTAGAAAAGGGAGAATGCAATGACCACGATGTCACAGCCGGTTATGGTAGGAGAGCCAAGTCGGCACCGGGTTTCGGAAGCCATAATGCTGTTTCTGGCGGTTGTGGTGCTCGCAATGTGGGCCGTGAAATTCCGTTCGCACATTCACGTCTGGGGCGGCGCGTGGATGCTTCTCAGTGCCGTCTCGCTAACGTACGCCGGGATCAGCCGACTGCGCAGGAGCGCGACGCTCGAAGTGTTCCTAGCCATCACGGCTTGCAATCTGGCGATCACGGTTGGGTGGGTGCTCGCTGGACGTTAGCGGCGCGGTGGGGATGGCCAGCCCGCGCGAAGGCTGGCCGTCATGCACGCCAATCCGCTGAAGCGCGGGTTGGTGGACGATCCCAGGCACGGCCATGGAGCAGTTACGCGTTCTATCACGGCATGGAGAAATACCGAGGCATGGAGAAATACCGATCGGAATCGATCCAGTTGATTAAAGATCGCCGGAAAGCTTCGGAGATGCAAAACCGTCGAGCCATCTATTGAGAAAGGAATTAACTTGCGCCATCATACTCCGAAACCGGCATGTTGACTGGTTGCTCTGCGGCTCTGCCGTTGCCGGAGCCCGGGCACGTCGCTGGGCGCGAAATGCAGGGTTTAGGAGGATCGGATGCGGAAGAATCACGTCAGGATCGTCGCTTTGGCATTTGCTCTGCTCATTCTCTTGCCCGGCACAGGCGGGCAGGCAGTTGCGCGGCCCGCAAAGGCTGCCTATCCGGCGATGGCTCCCCTCGGCCGGTACCTCATATCCAACGAGCAATCCGAGATTGCGCTGGCTCGCAGTGCCGCACCCAGTTCCATTTCCGATGGCGCCGAGGTGATGGTGCTGGGACGGAAGGGATACAAGACGGCAGTGAAGGGCAGGAATGGTTTTCTCTGTATCGTGGAGAGGTCATGGGCGCAGGACACGAATGACGCGGAGTTCTGGAATCCGCAGATGCGGGCGCCCCATTGCTTCAACGCGCAAGCCGCGACGAGCTTTGCGCCGATCTATTTGATGAAAACCAGGCTTGTGCTGGCGGGAAAATCACGGGCTGAAATCGCGCAGGCAATCGCGACCGCACTGGATAAACATGAACTGCCCGCACTGGAGCCTGGCGCGATGGCTTACATGATGTCGAAGCAGCAGTACCTGAACGACCGGGGCAAGAGCTGGCACCCGCACGTGATGTTTTATTCCCCCGGCGATATGACGAAGGCCTGGGCAGCCGACGACCCCAACTCACCCGTGATGGTGGCGAATGACCCGCAGGAACGTGTGACTATTCTGTTCGTCCTGGCGGATAAGTGGTCGGATGGTACGGCGGCTCCGGCGAATATGCCCTGATCGGCAGCCTGCGGTTTTCACGCGAGACATTTCGTAAGCGGAAGCTGCAGGCTCCACAACGAGCAGTTGCCAGTCGGCCTTACGACGATGCTCGGGAGTGGCGGAGATTGACAATCGTCCAGTACGCACTCACAATCCGCGAAATGGGAATTCTCATATAAAACATGACGGTGCGCTCGCAATCTAAGGCGCATGCAGGCGAACAACCCGGCGCTGGTGAGACATGAAAGACAAGGAGCAAACACATGTGCGATCGAGACCATTCCGCGGAAGATCAGGAACAGTACCAAGCCCAAGGTTTAATCACGCGAAAGCAGTTCGGCATTATGCTGGCAGCAGGCGTCGCCATGCTGCTGCCTAAAGTAGCCAACGCCGCAA
>JBOGMW010000143.1:0-10727 GCA_050746805.1 Candidatus Acidiferrales bacterium
CTGAAGTAAGTCTGCTGCCAGATTTTTGGGGTATCCCGAGGAGCGAAACGGCGGAATTTAGGAGTGAATCGGAGTGTTTGGGGAACTCCATTGTGGTGTCGCTGCAAGGATTGGTCCTTTGGACACCGCATTGCCAGCGGCGGGCATTTTGAGTTTCAGCCAGAGGTCTGTTTCTGGGCACTCAACCAGACCCGCCCGATGAAGCACAACAAGAAGACAAAGGAGGGCACCGAAGAGAGGGTCGTTCTCCTGCGTTGAGAATAGTATAGCTAGTCGGATTTTGCAGCCCGGCTCTTGCTCGCTCTCGTCCTGCGGCTGCGTCCCGCCTTGATTCGCGCTGCCCGCGACCTGCCGTCAACGCCGCCTTTGTCCCACAACGTCGAACGACATTTCTTTGAGGGGCAATTTGGCGGATTTTCGGATTCCGGAATCCACCTGTGCCCGCAGACGTCGCAAACGGCGACCCGCATTCTCGTCCAGCCCATGAAGCCAGTATATCACATTCTGCCCTAGGGACATAATACTATTGACATTGGGGCGGGAACTCTGTATAATATGCCCTATGGACATAATGCAATCCTGTCAGGAGAACCGCTCGAAGGCAGCGATTTACGTTCGCGTCTCGACCGCCGACCAGCACGTGGAGTCGCAACTTTACGATCTCCGCGAGCTTGCGGCGAAGCGGGCCTTCGAGGTGGTGAAGGAGTATCGCGATTGCGGGGTCTCTGGGCGCAGGGCACGACGACCCGGTCTGGACGCGCTCATCGCTGATGCTCGCCAAAAGAAGTTCTCTGTCGTGCTTGTGTCGGCATTTGACAGGCTCGCGAGAAGCGTCAAGCACTTCCTCCAAATCATGGACGAGTTCGACGCGCTCGGCATCACGTTCATCTCTCGTCGAGAAAACGTGGACACGAGCGGTGCTATGGGGCGACTCTTCCTGACCCTCATCGGTTCCATTGCCGAGCTTGAATCCGACCTCATCCGCGAGCGAGTTCTCGCTGGCATGCGGAGGGCGAAGCTCGACGGCGTGCGGATCGGACGGACTCCGATGAATATTGATCGCGCAGCCGTAGTGCGCGACAGACTCAGAGGGATGACCTTGACCGCCGTCGCCAACAAATGGGGCATTTCCCGCAGCCTCGTTTGCAAGCTGGTGAAGAGATCACGGGCTGGTCACGAAGGGTTCGTGCTGCCGCCTTCCTCCGTCATTGATTCCGTTCGTGTTATGCAGCCGAGTTCAGCGGTGGGACGCTGGTGAGGAATCTATACTTTCGTGACATTAGGCAAGGAAAGACATCAAGACCAAGCCAGCGTCAACCACCGAGGGACACGATGCCAAATGGACGATCAGCTAGTTTCAATGTCAGCCGACATGACTTCGAGCAACTCCTGAACACGATCCCGACTGGCACTCTCGTCGGGCGTCTGCTCTCCAGACCAAAAGGAGATCGTTCTTTTCGCGCAGTAGACGTCTTGGAAGTACGTCAACTGTTCGCAGAATATCCGCAAGACCGTATCTTCGTGGAAGAACAGGATCAGAGTTACTACGTCATCCATCTTACGAAACGCGAAGAAGTTGCGGCGTGGATCGTCGTCCGTAACGATTCGCCGCTCTTCGCCGGGGTGCGTCGGTGTCATTCCATGTGGAATTCACGCCATCAAGAAGAGTAGGAATTGACAGACGATGACGAATGACCACGGGGGTTCCCGCTGGATAGGCGGGGTAGCACGAAGCACCTGCCGCCAGCCTAAGGAGAAAAGGACAATGTGCGAAATCGGAAAGCCACTTGAGATCATCGACGTCGAGCCGCTGAGCGTTCCCGCGCCTGTGCGCAAGGAAACCGAGCAGCCAGCGGAACAGCCCGGCACCGTGGAAGTCCCCATGTCGGAGAGGACAGTTGAGCCTGTCGCCGCCGAGAAGGACTAGCTTGGCGCGGCGGCGCACCAATCGCGGCGGCTCATTGCCTCATGCGCAGTACGGCGTTGACCTGTCCAAGGTGCCCGACACCTACATCGAGCCGTTCACGGCGTACCGCGCTTGGAACTGGACAGAGGATGGGAAGTTGACGTCCCTGAATCACGCGGAATGGACTCCAAAGCAAGCGTTCGTAGCCACGTGCAATTACGTCCGTGATCATCGCTCCATGGTTGCTGCCGCAACCACACCAGCAGCGAAGAAATTTTGGGAACAGCACGCTCACCATGTTCCTGACCCGACCTGCACCTGCGGAATGTACGCGGGGATAAACATGCAGCACATGATCGACATCGACTACATCGGGCGAGGCATCCACGGCGAGGTCTGGATGTGGGGACGGCTGATGCGCCACGAACTCGGATGGCGAGCGCAGTACGCGTACCCGAAATACTTCGTCGTTCCCGTGAACATGGTGTCGTACAGCGCCGCCGAGGCTCAGCAGCGCCTCGCGACGCTGGTCGAATTCGACGTTGACATCTACCTTCAGCCAGAGCGCGCAACGAAAGTAGGGCAGCAAACTATCCCGCTGTGGATGCGGCACTACGGCTACTGCGCACAAGGCACCGAATTCCTCGTCGAACGGTGGAGACAGTGGAACTCCAAGAAGATTGTCCGCACGCTCGGGGTCGGCGACCGCCTCGCGGTGTTTTCCGATTTCAATGGCGGCGGCATCGGCGTGGTGAAAGAAATCAGGGGCGACGACGTGTACTTCACGCTTTTCAGCCCGAGGGACATGTTCTACACGAGGCTCAAAGACATTGTCTGGAACGAGCGAAACTGGCGGTGGGAGGCGAGCGGACTCGGCTCGCCGCGCAAGCTCGCGCTGGGAGGCAACGGATGCCTCTCGTGATCATTTTACTCGTTCTGGTCTACAAACTTGGGTACCGCGCCGGGCGGAGGAGCGTGCTGCGATGATGAAATGGCTCAAAGGAGTGTTGCTGGTCAACATCCTGCTGGTGCCGATCATGGCTTTCATACCGCTGGTGTGCGTCCCGCTGGTGCGCAGCCCCGAGGGGGCGGAGGCGGTCTTCTTACTCGGGCCGCTCAGCGCCGGATTTTACACGCTGGTCTACAGCCAGTGGTCGAGCGCGATGGTCTGGCAGCGGAAGGGGAGGCTCAGGCAATGGCGAGCCGACCACGGCGATATTTTTCTAACTGTCCCGCGAGCATGCGGGTGGCTGTTCGGAGCCATCTTCTTCTCCTACGCTGCCGAGGCAGGATTCCTGCTCGCCTTCCGCTCTGTCTCCTTGCTTCCGTTCGCGACCTACAGCCCCCGTCGCGTTCTGCTGGCTCTGGAGGAGGAAGCATGCCTAAACCAACAGAGCAGCGGAACCCCCGTGTTCATCGGCGAGGAGGAAGAATGACGGACGACGACAAGCTGATCAAGTCGATGTTCGACGAAGTGATCGAGACGAGCGTCAAGCCGGACGGTGAGGTCGAGGTCAAGCTCGTCAGCCCTAGCGCCGAGGAGATGGAAGAGGCGGTCGCCGATTTCGTCCGCTCTTGGCGCGAGTACAGGCTCCTTGACCCGATGCGCTACGGCGACGTCGGGTGGTGGAAAGCGCTTCAGTACCTTGCGATCTCCGACGACCGCCTTAAGGAGTATTTTTGCGGGCGAGACAGAAGCCCTTCGTCAATCAAGCGGTACCATGTGTGGCGGCTCCATCTCGCGGACGGCAGGCGATATAAAACGGAGGGTTAGATAAAACCCGATCTTTGGGCGAAGTTCCGAGACACTCTGACGTTGATGCAAGAGGAGGCGCTGCGGTGACCATCAAGCTCAGCAAGTCGAGGTTCGTCGCGGGTTGCCAGTGCCTCAAGCGGCTCTACTTGCAGATTCACGAGCCAGAACTGGCACTCGCGCCGGATGCTGCTGATCGAGCCATCATCGAGCAGGGGCGCGAAGTCGGTCTGCTGGCTCGCCAGATTTTTCCGGGTGGTGTGGCGGTCGAGTCCAGAAATCGCGAACAGGCGATCCGAGCGACTCGCGAGTTGATCCAAAACCCTGAGGTGCCCGCTGTCTTTGAAGCTGCCTTGGAGTACCGGAACATTTTCGTCCGCGTCGATGTGCTTGAGCGCCGCCGAGACCAACGCTGGCGCTTGATCGAGGTCAAGTCCTCGACCGACGTGAGGGATCACCATCTGGAGGATGTTGCGATCCAGTATCGTGTCGCGACTGGAGCCGGACTCGATCTCGCAGCGTGCTCTCTGGCACATGTGAGTCGCGATTACGTCTACCAAGGCGGCTCTATCGAACCGCAGGCTTTCTTCAAGATCGTCGATCTGACGCTCCAAGTAGTGAAATCCCAGTCCGACGTTGCTAGGCAAATCGGTTCCGAATTTCGCATCCTCTCAAAACCTGCCGCGCCCCAGATCGCGCCCGGACAGCAGTGCAGCCGCCCGATCACCTGCGAATTCTACGAGCGCTGCAACCCGCCGCGCCCGCAGGATCATGTTGGATTCCTGCCGCGCATCCACGCCAGCGCAGTCGAGGCGCTTGAGGAAATGGGCGTCGAATCCATTCGAGACATCCCTCACGATTTCCAGTTGAGCGAGATTCAACGCCGTGCTGCGACGTGCGTTCAGACTGGCGAGCCGTGGTTCAGCCTTGAACTTCGCGATGTGTTGGACGCGTTGACGTACCCGTTGTGCTTCGCCGACTTCGAGACCGTGAACAGGGCAATTCCGCCGTTCGCGGGAATGCGTCCCTACGACCACCTGCCGTTCCAGTGGAGTGTACACGTCCAGCGCCAGCCCGGTGCCGAGCCAGAGCATTTCGAGTTCCTCGCCTTGGATGCCAGCGATCCTCGGCGCGAGTTCATCGCTTCGCTCTGCGCCGCGCTCGGCGAACGCGGAAGCATTGTCGTGTATTCCTCGTTCGAGTCTCAACGCCTTTCGGAACTCGGCGGCTGGCTTCCTGAGTTCGCGGATCGGGTCAACGCGATCCAAGACCGCCTGTTCGATCTGCTACCTATCGTTCGGAACCACGTCTATCACCCTGCGTTCGCCGGATCGTACAGTCTGAAATCAGTACTCCCGGCGCTGGTGCCGGAAATGACCTACGACGGCATGCAGGTCGCGAACGGCCCGGATGCGGGGATTGCTTGGGAGTCGCTTGTCCATGGAGGCTTGGACGAAAGCGAGCGGGAAAACATCAGGAAGACTCTGCTCGAATACTGCGGGCAAGATACACTGGCGATTGTCAGGCTGCTTGACGCGTTGAGGCTAGGCAGTCGTAGCTGACGACCGCCTATTATTCCGTCCTAGAATCTTTATCGCGGCTAGCGTCGTATTCGCCTCTTTGCAAGCTTCCTGTACCTGCGAAGCTGCTCTCGCAACTTCTTCTGTTTCTGCTCAAGGGCTACAACTTTCTTGAACAGATTACCCAAATGTCTTTCCGTGAACGCATTCTCAAATCGTTCACGGCACTGGGGACAGAAGTATGTCCACTTGTCCTTAACCGAAAAAACGTTCTTGCGCCACCCGCCTCCCTCGCGGTGAACTCCCTTTGGAATATCGTAAAGACTTCGGAAGTTCTGGCAGATCGAACACTGCGCAATGCTCAAATTCTTGCGAAAAAATTCTCTGAGCAACGCCGGGCTGGGCTGAAACCGCCTCGATTGCGCCACCATTCTGATCCGATTTCCTCGCCCGATTTCCAGCAAACCGATTCCGAGTTCAGCCGCCGTAGCTAGCTCCTTATCGCTATAGGAGTGTGGCATCGCGAGATAGCAGAAGTTTGCGATCTTGCTGTTGTTGAAAGCTTGGTTCATGTCCCGAAGTGGCGCACGAGAAGTTCTTCGCTTTACCTCTACGGCGGCGACTTCAATTGCGGTGGAGTGCGGAGAGGCGGTGCTCTTGATGCCGAACACATCCACGATGATCTGTCCAATGCCTTTCGTGATGAATGGAGTCGGTTTGCGATTTCGGCTAACTGACTGGCACACATAGCCCAGCCGTTTGAGAAATCTCTGTACTGCCGGATAATAGATGGATTCCTTGGGGCGTTTGGGCATTTTGTTCGCGGCTCTGGCGGGTACCTATTCGATTTCGACCTTGACGCTATCGGATAGATTCAGGTCGCGCAGGATTTGCAGTAGCTCCTGCTGGAACCCTTGAGCCGTGTCGCTCTCCACCTGAACCGACACATCCAAACTCATCGCTAGTCCCTTCCCGGTTTTTAGCTTGGGGATCAGCGTTCGACCGAGGCGATTCCAGACCTCCGTTGGAATCTCGCCGCGAATCGTCAGTGTCCGTTGCGGTGCTGGCGTTCCGGCGACAGCCCCAGTCTTGGGCGGTTCGAACAGCGGGCCTGCATCCGTTTCAACGCCCACCGCAGTTGCTTTCGTCGCCTCCGGTACTACCTCGACTGCCTGCACTCCCGCCTTAAGCTCCTGCGCTCTCTTCGGAAGCAATAGGTACACATCGGAATCGAAGCTGATTTCCTCCTGCGGCAGCAGTTCTCTGAACCACACCCGCGAGTAGCCATCGCCCTTCGCGCCAGATGCGTATCCGAAATCGCCGTTCAAAACAAAACCCGGCAGCTTCGCTTTCAAGTAGCTGTCAGGCTCCAGCAGACGTTCCAGCGTGCCGTTCAGGAATGCCTGCCGGAGCGCGGAGATTGGCCATGCACCCGACTTCTTGAATGGCTCAGCCCACCTCCGCTCCAAATATCCCGCGCCCGGCGATTCGTTGAGCAGCGCTCGCGACTTAAGCGTCGTGATCACGCGACCAGTAAGCGTTTCCCCAGCATTGGCATGCCCTGCTCCCAAGTCGATCACCGTTATCCCTGTCTCGGACTTCGCGTCGTATAGGGCGATGTAACGATATCCAGCCCACACCTCATCCTGTGCGGCTTCCTCGGCATCCCTAAGCCGCGCCTTGATCTCCTCGCGGTCGGACTTCTCGAATTCGCCGGGAAGAGTTCCGTCGATGAAGTCCCGATCCACATTGCGCCAAGCGAGCAGAAGCTCGACCTTGTTTCGCAACTCTCGACCCGGTTTCCGAATGCACCAGATCAGCGAGCCGGGATACAGTCGCGGAGAGCTTCCACGGTTCCGTGTCCACTCCAAAATCGTCTGGCGCAAGGAGCCGTCTTCAGTCCACTCCTGTGCGGGCGACAACACAACGAGCGAAAGCCGTATGGTGTCCTGCACCGCCGCGCCGTCCTCTGGGAACGGTATGACCGGGAGCGCCTTACCCTTCAGGAACTCCGTCTCCACGATCCTCCGTGTCTCGGCGAGAACCTCGTCTTCATCCAGCGAAGCCCTGCGGTCGTTGACGACCTTCTTGAGCGTCGGCTTGAAGCCAAATTGATAGCCATCGGTGCCCTTGCGACGGATGAAGAATCCACGCGCCTCGATCTGGTTTGTGGCTGTGTCGATGGACGTGGTCTCAATTCCGGGTTCGCCTAGCGCGAAGCGAAGCTCTGGGAGATGGGCGCTCTTGTCCGTTTGTCCGCCCGAAGACTCGAACAGGATCGCTGTCGCGACCCGGCGATGAATATCCCGAAGCTGACCCGATGTGTCGGCGTCGAGCGCTTGGGCGTGGTTGTTCTGCCCCGCGATGTCAGCGTCGATTGCGCCTTGCAGTCTGGCTTCACCAAGCTGCCCCAGTAGCGCGGCGCGGAAACTTGCCCAGTCCAGCGGGGCGGAACCGAGCGTGATCAAAGCCTCGTTCCGCGCCTTCGTGTGCGCGTCCTTGTACACGTAAGAAATCCACTGCGCGAACATCGCCAGTGCGCCACGGGTCTGCTGGAACTGGCGCAGCGCCGACCATTTGCGATGGAAAACAGACAGGGTCGCAGGATGGAACGGATAGCAGGCTTCGAACCGCGTCCGCAGGAACTCCCGTGCCTTGGCGTCCGTTGTCGCTGTATCGACGGCAGTCCATTCGGGCGGAAGCTGGTTGCGGCGCTCGAAGCACCAGTCGGCATACGCCTTCGCCACCGCCTTGCGGATTTTCTCCGAGCCGATGTCCTCGAAGAGGCGCTTGCGGACGACCTCGCTGATCTCAGCCTCGTCGTTAGCGATCAAGTCTTTAGCCACGCGACGGACAACCTTGTTGATCTTCTCCTGCCATTGGAGGTCGTAGTCTGACATCTCCACCTGACTTCGCGGCAAGCTGATCACCGCAGCCGAACGTTCGGTTCCAGTCATGGCGACTGTCAGGTTTTGGATGAAAGCGTGAAATTTGTCCGCATCCGTGCCGCGATAGCGGTTGATGTAGTTCAGAACCTCATCGCAGAGAATCAGCACAGAGCCGCCAGCCGCCTCGACCAACTGAGCGATTGCGTTCGTGCCGGGCGGAATCTCCTTCGCGGAAGTTCCTAGGACAGCTACGCCTTTATCTCCACCAAGCTGCCGGGCTACGTCGATCCACGGAGTCTCCCGCCCCGCCGTTGGGTCCCACGCGTTACCCACGAAGACCGCGACCTTTGCCGTGGGCACTTCGCTCAAGCCCGCGTCGGACAGCAGTTGGGCGACCCCCGGATCGCGCTTGACCCCGGTACCGTGCTTTGCCAGATGGTAGAGAGCCGTCAGGGTGTGGGTCTTGCCGCCGCCGAACTGCGTGACGAGCGTCATGACGGGCGCGGAGTTCTCGGTTCGCCCGGCGAGTCGGCGCAAGACCATGCCCATGTGCTCGCGCAGGGCGCGGGTGAAGCAGGTGCGGGAGAAGAACTTCGCCGGGTCGCGGTAATCGTCTGGCCCCTTGTTCGCAGCTACCTGCTCAAGAGCGATTGCGAATTCGTCCGGGTTGAAGGATCGCCCTTCGCGTACTTCTGCGCGGGGCACCGTATTCTTGTACCAAGGTTCCATAGCTAAGAATCACTCGCTCACTTTCTTGGAAGCGCCAGCAACATCGCATCTAGCAACCGCTTCTCCTCGCTGTCCTTCGGGTATAGCCTCGAAAGAGCGTTCGCGAGTCTCATGAAATCAGGGCTGCGCTGCGTCTCCTCGCGTAACATTGCTCGAAGACCGTTCGTCTGCCCACCTCTCTGGAGCAACATGGCAGCGTGTAGACGGTCAAGCGTTGTCGCTGGTTGCGGAGTGGGAGCTTCGACCGCCACCGCGCTGTTAGACGTGGCTGATCTTCGCCCTCGCCCACGGGTTTTTATCTCAGGGGCAGCACCAATGTCTTGCACGAATGCGAAAGTATAATTCCGGCTCGCCTTCACATCTGCCTCGATCCGACGCGAGATGGCAGCAGCATCGGCTTCACCAAACAGTTGCGACGCTCGTTCCACCACGGGTATTAGGCGGATGACTCCTTTTTCGGTTTCGATGATTCGCCCTTCCCATTTGTCGAGATGAATGCCTAGAGGCTGCGCGAAGCGACGAGCAACATCGTAGATCAAGTTGTAGCCAGCCTTTTTCTTTTTAGGAGCTTCCTGATCCTCATCATCTTCAGGTTCGTCATCTCCTTCCGACGACTCACCATCGTCGGATTCTGTGTCAGTTACTTGCAACGTCCACAAGAAGAGAGCAGTCAAGCGAGAGTCTTCTTCTAGAGCGCCTGCACCGCCGTTACGCGCTCGCGCTTCTGCTGTGCCAAGAACTTCTTCTAGCGCCAATCGACCGACTGTTTCCCAGACGTAAGCTAAAAAGCCACGTTTATAAGGCTCGATAGCTGTTGGGTCTCCGCCGAGTGGAATCTCTCTGCCCTCCGCATCCTCCACTCGCCGATAGCGGCTGTAGATTTCCATTGCAGGACCGATACACGCAAAAACTAGATCAGCACCTTTAATTCCTTCCGTCTGCAATCGTTCGATCCAAGAGCCAACGCGTTGAGGAAGTTCACGCAAAACATCCGCCCAGTCACCGATGGGCGCATCATCTGGGCGAGGGCGGCAAACGAGATGAACGCTAGTGGCGAGTGCAGCAGACTCACGAGCACGCACTCGCGACTGCATCTCTGTAGCAATAGGCCAAGAGCCAGTGATAACCCATCTCTCCGATACGACAGCCCCCAGAAGCGCCTCCCAGCCTTCGGTCGTTTGGTGAGCGAAGATGATTCCTGCGATTCCGCCATCTCTAAGTACCCGGCGACCCTCACCAAAAGCTCCCGCCATTTTACGCTCGAAGAATTCCTCGTCCTTCGTCTCTCCGTCTTCCGCGATCTGGCTTTCATCCTGAATGGCTTCTCCCAACTTGGGGGTCAGGCAATTACTTGGATCAAAGGGGTCTCGCAGAAGAGACGAATTGGGTAGCGCTCTTCTCAGCCAGACGAAGAAAAAATCGGAAAGGGTCGCATAGGGTATGGCGTTGTAATAGGGCGGATCGGTGAACCAGACCTCCGCCGCTTCCGTGGGAAATGGAATTTTTGCGGCATCGGCAATTAACGCCGTCCCCGCTGAAAACTGGAACGAGAGAGAACTCTGAATCGTGTGGGAGGTTCTTTCGTAGGCGCTGTAAAATGACCCACTTGATTCGCTGGTCAACACAGGTTCGGCAAAATCCCATATCGGTGGGAGTTTGGGACTAGAGAAAAGACCAACAGGGCATTCCGCTCCCGGTTTCCAACGCGTTCCTGAGTTGCACAGATCAGCGGTTTTGCCCAGACAAAGCGCCAAGAAGTGTCCAGCAGCCTCGTCGGTTGCAACACGACTAGCAATCTCTCGCGCTAGCAGCTTGTTGAAAAACCCACTCCTTGTGCAACTTTAATTGAAAGAACTCGTCTGAAGTGAAGAAGGTCAAGGAGACGAGCGAATGCGCGGAGACGATAACCAGCAGGAAGGAATGTTCAGCTA
>JBOGMW010000144.1:0-6615 GCA_050746805.1 Candidatus Acidiferrales bacterium
ACGAAGTTCGCAAGGAGTATGGGTTCAAACTCGTGGGCTACGTGGTGATGCCGGAGCATGTGCATCTGCTGATCTCCGAACCGGCGCGCGGGAATCCTTCCACGGTTCTGAAGATGCTGAAACAGCGCGCATCGCCACAGACTCAGAAAAGAGTCGGCCTGGATTTCACGAGACTGGTTTTCGGAGATTGCCAGCCAAAAACGGACCCGCGTTCTGCTGGGAGCACGGAAATGCCGACGGCTCGAAGCTGTATATTTCCTGCCTTTTTGACAATAGCAGGCTGGCCGCTGCGTACTCAGGTAGCCCTCGTTATCGGGACGAGTTTTACCGGGTGGTCGCAACGGTGGCCGATATTCCCGCACAGGCTAATCATTAGCGACCTCGCGGGACGCAGGTGACAATCGGGAAAGAGTGGCTCAACTACGGTTTTGAAGTTCAGGATACTCAGCGCTCAGTTTTCTAAGGCCGCGCGCCGCTGCGAAACGCCTTTCGACAGCCAACCGTTGCGACCCGTTAAGTGCGCCCTGGTTTGTTATAATCGCCCGCTTATGGCTGGCCGCTCTCCCAACTCGCAGCCTCCCAAGCATCCGTCGTTCAAGGCGCCCCGTTACATCGTGATCGAAGGCCCAATTCGCGTGGGCAAATCGACGCTCGCCCGCGTGCTCGCCGAACAACTGCACGCCCGCCGCGTATTCGATTGCGAGCACAATCCCTTTCTCACCGATTTTTACGACGAACAGTCCGGGTCCGCCTTTCGCGCCCAGATGTATTTCCTCTACGAACGCCACCGGCGGCTGATCGAAACCCGCTTGGAAGATGGTCCCGCGCCAGTCGTCAGCGATTTCCTGTTCGAAAAAGACAAAATCTTCGCCTACCTCAATCTCGACAACGAAGAGTTGAAGCTCTACGAAAAATATTTCGACATGCTCGCGCCTTCCGTGCCCACGCCCGACCTCACCATCTATTTACAGGCCCGGCCGGAGGTGCTGCGCAAGCGCGTCTCAAAAAAAGACGATCCCGCCGAGCGCGATATTTCACCCCAATACCTCGAAGCGGTCGCCAACGCCTACGAACACTTCTTCTTCCGCTACTCCGCCTCGAATCTTCTGGTGGTGGATACCACGGAAATCGATTTCGTCGAACACAACGAAGACTTGCAGGAGTTGCTTCGCCGGCTGCGCCAGCCAGTAAAAGGCACGCAATATTTCCTGCCTCTCGGCCAGCCCTGACTCGGAATTCAGTTGGAATGCGGCCTGTCAAGACCCCGCGCGTCAGCAAACTGCGCCCCGCTCACGCCGCGTGCTCGGACACCAAAACGCACGCTGGTGCTATGTAGCGTGATGGTATGATGCGGCATCTGACAACCGTTGGCCTGCTCAGAGTGGCCATCCGCCCTAATGAAACGAGCCGGAAAAATCGCGTTGGTCAATGTTTCTGTGGTAATTGGCTGCTTTGTGGCGCTTTTCGTCGTAGCGCCGCATACGCCCTTAAAGACTTTTTTCCTTGTCTGCCTTGGAGTCTTGTTGCTAATTAACGCGAGCATCTTCGGCCGCCGCGCAGTGCGGAAAGATTCCATACAGGCCAAGCGGGGTGACAGATTCAGGTCGATAACGATCTGGATTACGGTGGGGGTTCTGCTAGCCATGATGTTCGTCCTAAATAGCAGTTATTTTCGAAAGATTCTGCCCTAAGACGATACAGCCACGAATGTAGCTAGCAGAAAAAGGGGGTCCGGAGCGGGCCTCTCGCGGGCAACCCGCCCCGGATTGCGTCATGGGGACGCAACTCGTTGGCCGGACTCTGACCCTACTCGCTTACGCGGCTTGCGACGGCCCCGTCAGGCGGTGGCGCAGCCTGCCGAGCGTCCGGTTTAAAGGATGGCTGCGGTGCAGGAACGTGAGCACGGGATCGCGGCGCGTGCCGATCCGCTCCAGCGCGCGACGGATGCGGAAATCGCGACCGGCGGAAATCAGTCCCTTTTCCAGCACGTCGATCGCTTCCTGGGTTCGCCCGCACTGCTGATACACTTCCGCCAGATTCAGATAAAGCTGCGCGTGGTTGTGGCGGAGTGAAAGCGCTTCCTGGCAAAGACTCTCCGCGTCCGCGAAGCGATTCTCGGCCATCCCGGCAAGCAGGCCTGTGTAAGAGAGATAGAACGGGTTTTTGGGTGCGGCGCCTAGCGCTCGGCGAGCGTCCTGCAGAGCTGCATCGGGGTGGCCGTCGCGCAGGTGCTTCAGGCATTCCTTGAATTCATTCATCCCGGCGTCTGCCGGAGAGGTAGTTCCAATCCAGTGGGTCATAAGCTCCTTCCTGGCTTCGCGATGCGTCAGGTATCGCGGAGCAGCCAGAGAATCCTAGTCCGCGGGCTTTTCGAGGGAAATAGAACGGAAGGACAGTTTTAGTTCCAGTCCTTTTACCTGTCTTTTCGGACAGGCGAAGAAAACGCTAATGCACCAGCTCCGAGGTGAATACCACGTGGATTCCGCGCTGTTCGAGCCGCGGTACGCCTTCTGAAAGCGCCGCAATCGTTTCGCGATGCGGATGCCCAATCGCAATCGCCGATCCATCGCGAACAGCATCGCGCGCCGCCAGATCGAGCTGCGCGAGCACGGCCTCGCGCGTCGCCGTATCGTCGAGAAATACTTTGCGGGAAGCAGCGCGAACGCCGGCACGTTCTGCCGAGCTGTACGCGACGGTTTGCGCCGTGGTGCGGCTGTCGATAAAGAACAATCCGCGCGCGCGGAGCAACGGCATCAGCTCAGCCATGAGTTGTGGATCGGCCGTGGCGCGCGAGCCTTCGTGGTTATTTACTCCAATCGCGTGCGGCACTGTGGCCAGCATGCCAACGAGGTCCGACCGCACCTGGCTCGCGGACATGCCGACGCGCAGCTCGATTGCCTCTGGCTTCACCACGTCGGTGACCGGCTGCATCGGCAGGTGCAGGATCACTTGGTCGCCGCGGCGCCAGGCTTCGTCGGCGGTCTGCGCGGAATATTGGTGATGCGGGAGCACGGAAGCGGTGAGCGGAAATGGCAGCGCGAGGACGGATTTGGCTTCGGAGGGATCGTTGCCGAGATCGTCGATGATGATCGCAAGCCGCGGCGCGCGGGGTGCCTTTTCAACGTGGGCGTGCTCGCGGTGCGCTTTGCGAGGCTTGGAACTCCAAGGCCAGCGCAGCTTTTTCGAGCAGCCAAAAAATGTGAATGAAACAACCGCTGCTAGTGCGATGAGAAATGCGCCGCGCCGAAGCGTCTTCACCGCACCGCGCGAAATTTTCACTCCGGCTACGCGGCCTTCTTAGCGGGGACTGGTTGCAGCACCTCAAGCGCTTTTTTCACCACTGGGTCGGTGGGTGAATCGGTGGGCGCGGCAGGATAGATATTGTTCAGCTGGGCGATGTCGTCAACGGCGGCTGGACGGACAATGTCGATGGGCACCACGCCCTCGGCGGGAATGTTTTTGTTCGATGGAGTGTAATAATCGGCGATGGTGAGAATCAGCGCGGAGCCGTCGTCGAGCTGAATCAGCTTTTGCTCGGACGCGGTGCCGTAGGTGCGGTCGCCAATGGTATCGCCGCGATGATTATCGGCGATAGCGGCGGCTACGATTTCCGCGGGCCCCGCGGTGCCGTTGCCGATGAGCACCGCTACGGGCGCGGACCAGACAGCTTTTGCCGGGGCGGCTGAAAAAATCTGTGGAGTGACCGTTTGGCCTTTCAGCGTGGCGATGGTTCCGGAAGTTAGGAATAGCTGCGCGGTGTAGACGCCTTCCTGGTCGTTGCCGAGAGCGCAATTGCGAAGATCGAGGATCAGCTTGCGCGCACCGGCTTTCTTGAACTGGTCGAGGTTGGCGCGAATCTGCTGCGACATGCCGTTGTTGAACGTGGGCACGCGGAGATAGGCGACACCGCCGGGCAAAGTTGCGGTGACCACTTTAGGCGGCGACAATGGCTCAAGCGTTAGGTTGACTGCCTCGGGCTCCGTCTTCCCGCGACGTATCACGGAAAGCTTCACGACTGTTCCGGGCTCTCCGCTCAGGAGGACTTGCGCCTGATCGACGCCCATTTGCGAGGTGGTGAAATCGCCGATTTTTTCCATCACATCGCCGAGCCGCAAATTCGCCTTGGCCGCCGGGCTATCGGGCAGGGCGGAAATCACGCTGATGTAGCCGAAGCGCTTGGTGAGCGCGACGCCGGCGCTGGCCTTGGCCACCGTCGACGTCTTCTGTTCGTAATCCTTGTATTCGAGCGGGCTCATGTAGCTGGATTGCGGGTCGAGCGAATCGAGCAGGCCGTGCAGCGCGCCACTGGTGACTTGGTGGATATTGGGCTGGTCCACATAGTCGTTCTGAATATGGTCGAGCACTTCGGTGTAGACGGTCATCGCCTTGTAGGCGTTGTCCTTCTGATCGTCGGCGCGGCTCATCATGAAACCCGCCGCGACGTAAGCGAAGACGAAGACCGAAAGAACCGCTACGATTTTCTTTGCCAATGAACTCATGCCCAAATCCTTTTCGTTGCGTTAGCTGTACCCTTAGGATGTAGCTCGAAGTTGATTATAGCATCCGGAAGCACGTGATTCGCGAGCGGTGATTTGGTGATTAGTGACTCGTGATTTGTGATTCGTGAAAAGAACTGGGAAATGCAACGCGCGCTTTGCTCTGCGTCGAGGCAAACGGGTGGAACTGCGCGAGCGATGGCGGTCTGCATTACGAACGTAAATTCGACGATCCGCGGCGGGGCCGAGTGGTTCACCCAGTCTCGGGTAGCAGCGTGCGCCACCATTTGTTTTCTATGACTTATGCCCGTTTCTACTCGATTGGCAGTCTCGGGTAGGAATGCCTGATCGATGTCCGCTGACTTCTGATTCGCGGAAAGCAAGTCCGAACACATCGCGCGGATGAGACGGCGCGACTCGTAGTAGAGGCTGGCGTTCGGCTGCGAGGCGGCGATCTGGAGAGGACTATGGGAGATTGCTGAGCGATTAAAAGGCGCGCACAAGGAGTGCACCGGGACGTTCCGCCCTTGCATATGCTCGACCGTTTGTTTTCTGTGAGTTACGCGCGTGAAAGGTCGATTGACCGTTCCGCCCTTACGGGCGCGAATTTCGAGTGATGGTTGGAGGTTGATGAGAACGGAAGGCGAGCACTTCGCGCAGGTGAAACGGCGCGAGCGGTAGCGCGCGACCGCGCGCTGCTTGATGTCGGGGCCAAGGACCCGACCACCTAAACGGCGCAGCGGAGCGCTGTGCGCGGTGAGTAGTTCGCGATTAGAAAAATGTAAGTGGCTGAAATCCGGCGCCTTAATGGTCGCGCTACTCGGCACGGGTTCGCGATTAGCTTTCGATAATTGTTCGTCCCTTACACCCGGGACTCGTGGCGCGTTGCCGACGAGCGCTGCAACTTGTTGGAGCGCCGGATCCATCGCCCTTCGTTCTCTCCTTGCTGCCCTTGAGACCTGCCTGCGGCAGGCACACGGGCCGCGCGCTCTGCCGATGGGTGCCACAAATGCAAGTTGCCTGCGCTCAGCAGCTTCGCGCCGGCAGCTAAAAACAAACCACGGTAGCACGGATTTGACTGGAAATCAAGAGGAAACTTCGCCTGTAAGGTCTAGGCCAGGCGAAAACGGCGTATAATCAGAGCACGAAACGGGGCTTTGAGCCGTTACCGAGCCGAGGTGCCCTTTGCATTCCAGTGATGCCAGCGTGATCGTACAAGATCCGGAGGTTTTGGGCGGGAAGCCGGTGTTTCGCGGAACTCGCGTGCCGTTCCAAGCGTTGCTCGATTATCTGGAAGGCGGCGATACGCTCGACGAATTTCTGAAGCAGTTCCCTACCGTCAGCCGCGAAGAGGCAGTGGCAGCGCTTGAGGAGGCGAAGTCGCTACTCCTGGCGCGATTCGCCAAATGAAGGTTCTGATCGATGAGTGCCTGCCAGTGAGTTTGAAAGCTCCTCTGGTTGCTTACGGCTTCGAGTGCGACACCGTTCGGGATGCCGGATTAGCGGGAAAGAAGAATGGCGAGCTTCTGACTCTGGCCGAGCGCCTTTGGGACGTGCTGCTCACCGGCGATTCAAACGTCAAATTCCAGCAGAATGTGGCCGGTCGCAAGATTGCCATTCTAGTGATGCGAGGCAAATCAAATCGGGTAGCCGATCTACTTCCACTTCTGCCGGCGTGTGCGCAAGCACTTCGCGAAATACGGGGTGGACAGGTCGTCGAAGTCGGTGACTGAAGACGGACCGACAGAGTGAAGCCCATGATCGAAGTGCCGCAGAAATACGCGCTCGATGTTGCTTCGCCGATGCCGATAGTGTCTGGACGGCAGCACCGGGAATATTTGTCGGTGCTGGACAAGCTGGCCAGCGAGGAAAACCCTTCTGCCGACGAGGAGAAGTACGCCGCGGTTCTGATGGCGTTGATCGAGGATTACGAGGAACGGCATCATGCGATCCCCGACGCGTCGCCAGCCGTAGTCCTTCGCGCTTTAATGGAGGCAAACGACCTTCGTCAAAAGGACCTGGCGCCGATTTTCGGAACGGAGAGCATCGTGTCTGAAGTTCTGCACGGCAAGCGAGAACTCAACAAATCCCACATCGAGAGATTGAGCAAACGGTTTCG
>JBOGMW010000145.1:0-37893 GCA_050746805.1 Candidatus Acidiferrales bacterium
CGGTAATAGCGAGCGTTCGCCCGCCCGCTTCTTTCGCGCCCCGCGAGACAGCTTCCATCACGCCCGCGTAGCCACCGCTGCAAACCACCCATCCCTTTTGCGCCAGCGCAGCTCCCAGCGCGCGGGCTGACTCATATTGCGGGTCGTCAGATTTGGGCCGTGAACTGCCAAATACGGTAACGATTTGCATCGAGTGACTCACTGCTCGCCTGTGCGTTTGGTGCGCGCCGGGCGGCTAATTGCGGGCGCGGGACCGAGCATCTCGACCATCGCCGTCGCTATGTCGTCCAGCGGCTTAGTGGCTTCGGCGCCGCGCTGCGTATTGTTGTTGCAAAAAATCGAGAACACCAGGTATTCACCGCGCACGGTGGTCGCGTAGCCGGTAAGCGCGTGGACCCGCTCGGTAGCGCCAGTTTTCGCTTCGATCAGGCCCGTGGCGGGCGAATTTCGCATCCGGTCATCCAAAGTACCGTCCACTCCCGAGACGGGCAAGCTCGATAGATACGCCTGGGCCCACGGAGCATGCGAAGCATAGCGGAGAAGATCTACCATGGCGCGCGGTGTCACCAGGTCGTCGCGCGAGAGTCCCGAGCCATCCGAAAGGACCATGTCGCCGTCGGGAACGCCTGCCGACTCCAAGAATGTTCGCTCCACCTCCAGGCCGGCAGCCGTTGAAGCAAGCCCCATTTTTTCGCGCCCCACCATCCGCAAAAAAATCTCCGCGTGCAAATTCTGGCTGATTTTGTTTGTAAGTTGGATGCTTTCGCGCAGCGGAGGCGACATGTACTCGGCCAGCACAATGCGATGCGCATCGGCTTGCGGCGTCGCGCTCGGCAACACCGGTTCACCGGCAGCGGTGGTTTCCGGCGGCGCGGAATGCCGCACGCGAATTCCGCCGGTCACGCGCACTCCCCGCGCTTCGAGTAGGTCTTTAATGTCGCGTGCCGCCGTTTCCGCCGGTGCGATCATCGCCAGGTCCACCTTCACCGGAGCATGTCCCATTGGAATCGTGCCGCGCAGCAGCAAAAAGTTAGAACCCGGCTGGCGTACCACCGCGATCTGCGGCATTTCGCCGGGCGCGCTGGTGGTCACCGCATGCGCTAGCGTTTCGAGCGAAGCGGACGGCTCGGTTGTGAGCACCGCCGGATCGCCCGCGCGCGCACCGGGCTGAATCACGATCGCAGTTACATTGTCATTGAATGTGATCGCGCTGACCGGCACGCCGAAATCGAAAAACAGATCGCCCACGCTCCAGCCCGCCGGGTACGGATCGTAGGGAAAGTAACTATCGTCCGCGATGACATCGCCATCTACTTCGCGCAGACCCTTCGACACCGCGGCATCGACCATATCGGAGAAAACCTTATCACTCGCCCCCTGGCGCGCAAATTCGCCCGCAAACGGGAAAATTCGATTCGATATGTCCGGATCGCCGCGGCCAACCAAAATTAAATCGCCCGATAGGCGCCCGCCAGCGCCCAGAGTGCCATCCGATTCGAGTGTGGTGCGGAAGCGGTAGTCCGGCCCGAGATCTGCCAGTGCCATGGCGGTGACGATGAGCTTGGCATTCGACGCGGGCGTAAAAAAGTGATCGGCGTTCAGCGAGTACAACGTTTCGCCACTATCGCGATCGGCCACCAGGATTCCCCAGTACGAACGGCTCGCGTTCGCCCCGGAAAGAATCGCGTCCACGCGCGCGCGGAATCTTGCAACGTCGGAACTCGCATCCGGACGCGCGGATTGCCTCACGCCAGCAGCATGCGCGGGCAGCAGCGCCAGCATGCAAGCCATCGCTACCGCTGCGGCACCAAACCTGCGGCAACCACCTCGCCCATTCCTGAATCTATTCATGAAGCGTGAGCTCGTGATCCGCAATTATAGGTCATCGACGGGCCTTTGCGGCTCCGATCCGGCCTGAGCTTGCGCTTCAACACGGGGACAACTTATCATCGCAACTACTGGAGGCAGGGAATGAAGAAGACGCTACTGTACGTGCTGGTTGTTTCGCTCATGGGAATGTCGGCACTTTTTGCTTCCGCTCCGGCGCAGGCAGCTAACAAGCAAACGGATGAAAATCGGCTGCAGAATGCCGGAGAAGTGATGAAAGAGATCCTCAACATTCCGGATGACATTCCGCAGAGTCTGATCGACAAAGCGGATTGCGTGATCGTGATCCCGTCGGTGATTAAACTGGCCTTCGGGATCGGGGCGAGTTACGGCCGCGGCGCTATGACGTGCCGCAGCGGAAGTAATTTCCAAGGGCCGTGGGGCGCTCCCACCATGATGGCGCTTGAGGGAGGCAGCTTCGGATTCCAGCTGGGAGGTCAGGCCACGGATTTCGTCCTTTTGGTCATGAATCCTTCCGGCGCACGGTCGATTTTGACCAGCAAGGTCAAGCTGGGCGCTGATGCTTCCGCCGCGGCCGGGCCAAAGGGACGCGCCGCCGGAGCTTCCACGGACGCCGCCATGCGTGCCGAGATTCTTACCTATTCTCGATCGCGCGGCCTCTTCGCCGGCATCTCGCTCGAAGGCTCAACACTTCGTCCGGATAATGACGCGAACGAACGCATTTACGGCCGGAAACTCTCCGCGCAAGATATCGCACTGCAGGGAGCCGTGCCGGTTCCCCAATCAGCTCACCAACTGATCGAAACGCTCAACCAGCACAGTCCGAAAAATCTGTCGCATTAAAATCCCCATCTGAGCCGGGGCAACTTGCCCCGGCTCGCTCCTTTTACCTGCAATCGCTAGCGATGGAGCGCCGTTACTTCTTCTAAAGTCGTTGACTCATCGTCAAAAGTGACCTATAGTCGTGATTGGCTTTCGGTCAGGAAGAGCACTCCATCATGGCTTCACGCAGCGCGTTCATTCCGAAGAAGTCCGTATCCAAAGTGAATCGCCGTGAACGCCGGCGCACGGAAACTCGCGAGCGGTTGTTTCGCGCAGCGCTCGACCTATTCGCTCGCCGAGGCTTTCTGGAAACCACGGTCGAAGACATCACCGAGGCCGCCGACGTGGGAAAAGGAACTTTCTTCAATTATTTCCCGACCAAGGAACACGTTTTGGCTACTTTCGGAGCGCAGCGAATCGCGGAGATACAACGCGGGCTGGAACGCGCCCGGCAAGGCCCAGCTCTGCCTGTGCTCCAGCGATTAGCAGCGGATTTGGCGGGACAGGCTGAGGAAAGCCCGGCACTGCTGCGAGCAATTTACGCAGCGCACGCCTCCTGCGAGCCGGTGCGCGCCGAATTGCAGAAACGGTTAAAGATGGGCCGCCAGTTGCTTACCCAGATTTTTCAGTTGGCGCAGGATCGTGGTGAGATCCGCAGCGACGTTCCCGCGGCTGAACTGGCGCGCCTTACGCAACTGATCCTCCTGGGCGTGGCCGTCGGTTGGGCACTAAGTCCCGATTCCTCGCTGCGAGGAACCGCTGAGGACGTCTGGGCGCTGCTTTCACCCAATCTGCTTGCCGACATGAAACATAAGTCTGCCGGCGCAAGGCGCTCGATTTCCACCCGCGGCAAAAAAGTTTGAGATTTAATCACTCATTTGAGTCTTGCATGATACCAAGTTCATCCAAGGTACATTCGGTACGCTTAGGAGGATGTTTGATCCGTCGGTGGAAAATTGTTTGCGCCGCCGCAGCGTTATCCATTTCAGCCATTTTGGCGTCGCCCTTGCGGGCGCAGAGCGGCGGCCAGGGCATCCCACCTCCCTCACCTTCTTCGCAAGCCGCCCCGGAGGTTTCCATTCCTGCGCCCGGCATGCCACAAACAGGCAACGCCTATTCCGGAAGCGTGCCCGAACCCTTGGTTCCGGGCGTCTTGAAAATTTCTTTGCAGGATGCCATACAGCGTGGCTTGCGCAACAATTTGGGCCTTCTGCTGGCGGGCCAAAATCTCCGTGTGGCTCGCGGACAACGTTGGCAGCAACTGAGCCGGCTGCTCCCCAATTTGAACGCCTCCACATATATCGACGACTCCAAGGTCGATCTCGCTGAGTTCGGATTCAGTGGCTTCCCGGGCATTCCCTCTGTGGTTGGCCCATTCCAATACTTCGATTCACGCGCCTACTTAACGCAATCCGTTTTTGACTGGCAAACGTGGAATGGCGCTCGCGCGGCTACGGAAAACGCCAAATCCGCGCAATATACCTTCAAGGATGCACGCGACCTCGTGGTGCTCGCGGTCGGCTACGCCTACGTGCAAGCCATCGCCGATCAAGCCAACGTAGAGGCCACCTCCGCGCAGGTAAACACCGCGCAAGCGCTCTATCAACAAGCGTCGGATCAAGTTAGCGCCGGCACGTCGCCTTCGATCGACGGATTGCGCGCCAAAGTAGAACTGCAAACGCAACAGCAATCCTTGATCCAGGCGAAAAACGATCTCGCCATTCAAAAGCTCAATCTCGCGCGCACCATTGGCCTCGCGCCCGGCCAGCAGTTCGACTTGACTGACAAGACCCCTTACCAACCGCTCGTCGGTCTCTCGCTGGACGAGGCACTGAAACATGCCTATGCTTCCCGATCCGATTACCAAGCCGCGCTCGCAACCGTACGCGCCGCGAAAGATTCGCGCCGCGCGGCGGTGGCCGGCTATCTGCCTTCGCTTTCTTTCAGCGCCGATTACGGCCTGGCCGGAACCTATCCGAATGTCGCGACGCGTGGTATTTTCGATGTGCGCGGAACGCTCACCGTTCCGATCTTTCAAGGCGGTCGCGTTCATGGCGACGTCATCCAAGCCGACGCGCAACTGCAGCAGAGCCGCGAGCAGCTCGATAATCTCCGCGCCGATATCGATGCCCAGGTCCGCACCGCGCTCCTGAATCTTCAGTCCGCCGAGGAACGCGTCACCGTCGCTCAAAGCAGCGTAGACCTCGCCGAGCAAACGCTGGCACAAGCGCGCGATCGATTTTCCGCCGGTGTCACCAACACCGTCGAAGTGGTGCAGGCGCAGCAACAAGTGGCCAGCGCCCACCAGCAGTACATCTCGAGTCTGTATCTTGATAACTACGCCAAAATTTCATTGGCTCGCGCGCTTGGCGTGGCCGAAACCGCGGTAAAGCAATACTTCGAGGAAAAATAGAATCATGGCACAGCAGACCGATGTCGAAACTCCGGCCGTAGCTCCGCCCGACGCTTCCTCGCACGGCGAGACGCGCTCCGCCGCGCCGCCGCCAAAGTCCCGCGCTTCGCGCTTCTTTCGCGATCGGCCTGCGGCGCGCTGGGTTCTGATCGTCGTGTTGATTGCGCTCGTGATTGGCGCATATTTCGCGTGGAGATATTTCTCCAGTTACGAGTCCACCGACGACGCCCAGATTGACGGCTATCTCTACCCGGTCAGCGCGCGCATTTCTGGATACGTCTCGCACGTGTACGTGACGGATAATCAAGTCGTTCAGGCAGGGCAAGTCCTTGTCGAAATCGATCCGCGCGATTACCAGGTCGCGGTCGACCAAGCGCAAGCCTCCCTCTCCGACGCGGAGGCCACCGCGCGCGCCGCCGGCATCAACGTGCCGGTCACAACCGTCAGCACCACCAGCCAGGTTTCCACGTCGGAAGCCGAGGTGGCCAACGCAGAAGCGGGCATTTCGGCCGCGGAGCAGCAATTCGAGGCGTCGCGCGCCGAGATCGTCCAAGCCCAGGCAAACAATACCAAGGCCCAAAATGACCTGGTTCGTTACAAAGAGCTGATATCCAAGAAAGAAATTTCCGAGCAGCAGTACGATGAAGCCGTCGCAAATGCCGCTTCCACCGCAGCCGCCGTACAGGCGACGCAAGCAGCCGAAGCAGCCGCGAATCAGGGAGTGCAGCAAGCTCGCGCCCGTCTGGCGCAGGCCCAGGCAGACTTGCGATCTTCGCAGACTGGACCGCAGCAAGTCCGTTCCACCCGGGAGCGCGCTTTGGCTGCTCTCGCCACCGTGGTCGGAAAACGCGCCGCTCTCGAACAAGCTGAATTGAACCTCCAGTACACCAAGATCGTCGCGCCGGTCGCCGGAGAAGTGATCCGCAATGTGGAGCAGGGCATGAACGTCCAGCCCGGCCAGCAGTTGCTCACGGTTGCGCCCATTGAAGGCCTTTGGGTCACCGCCGATTTCAAGGAAACGCAATTGAAATGGATGCGTCCCGGCCAGCCCGCGGAAATCACCGTGGATTCTAACGGCCGGACGTACCGCGGTCACGTGAACAGCATCGCCGGATCCACTGGCGCCCGTCTTAGCCTGTTGCCGCCGGAAAACGCCACCGGCAACTACGTGAAAGTCGTGCAGCGCGTACCCGTAAAAATCACCATCGATCCGGGCCAAAACAAAGATCAGTTTCTCCGCATCGGAATGTCCGCCGAGCCCAAGGTCTTCCTGAAGTAGCCTTCTCCCGCCGCGACGCTCGTGCGCGCCCGGTCCTGGGAGTTCCATGCCGGGTTCGGTGTCCTTCCTCCCAAGCCGGCGCGAATTCCGTTGACCTCCTGCCTGTCCGCTGGCATACCTATGCCAGATTCCATGCTTTGGGGGAATTTCGGGCAATGCTCATCCGCGTAGTAACTGTGGAGCGTGAATACGGCAGCGGCGGCGCCATCATCGCGCGGCAATTGGCCGAACGCCTCGGCTGGAAGCTCTGGGACGAAGATCTCACCGCGGAAATCGCTCGTGTCGCGCAAGTGGACCACCGGGTGGCGCTAAGCTGCGACGAGCGGGTCGACTCCCTTCTTTACCGGCTGTTCAGGGTATACGCGCGCGGCAGTTACGAACGATCCCTCCCCATCGAAGAAGCCCGCCCGTTTGATACCGACCGGATGTTTTCAACCCTCGAGCGCGTAATTCGCGACGTCTCGTCGCGTGGCCCCTGCGTGATCGTCGGTCGCGGCTCGACCTATTTTCTGCGCGGTCGGCCCGATGCGTTTCATGTCTTCGTTTACGCGCCAGTCGAGGAAAAGCTCCACCGCATAAAATCCATCGGCAAATCCGAAAGAGAAGCGCGCCAGATGATCGACGAAATTGACCGCGACCGCGCCGCTTTTATCCGTCATTACTTCGGCAGTGGATGGCCGCATCGCCCGCTCTACAATCTGATGATCAACTCCAAAATGGGCGATAAATATGTGCTCGATATGCTCGCGCAGCAAATCGCCGCAGCCGAGAAGCTCGCTCCGCGCGAAACGGCCAGCGTCTAGGCCCCTTCGCGCGCCACGCGGTTTCTTGCGATCGCCTTCGTCTTCCCGTAGTCTCGTTGCTTCCGGTCGCGCCCCGGCCACAGCCAACAAGGAGCTCAAATGAGCTGTCCAATCTGTGAGAAACGTCCGCCCAAGCGGTTCTGTCCCGCTAAGGCCGAGAAAATCTGCGCGGTTTGCTGCGGCCAGGAACGCGAAGTCACCATCGACTGCCTGCCGGATTGCTCCTATCTGATCGCAGCCCACCGCTATGAAGCCGAGCACCGGAAGCCGATGTCATCGGACGACGTTCCTTACCGCGACGTCTTTGTTCCGGTGGATTTTGTTTACGAACGCTGGCCCATAGTCGCTGGCATCGGAAGCACGATCTTAAATCTTCAGCGCGAGCATCGTGATCTGCACGATAGGATTGCCATTTCTGCAATCGAGGCGCTCGCCGAAACCTATCGCACACTCGGCACCGGAATCTATTACGAGCGTCCGCCCGAAATGCCTGCGGCGCGCGATTTATACCGCGCGATCGGCCAATTCTTTCAGGAATTCCGGAAATCGGAATCGTCGCGCGCGGGATTCCTCACCTTGAAAGATTCGGACTTCTTTCACGTGCTCGTATTCCTGCTTCGTCTCGCCAACCAAGAAACCAACGGCCGTCCGCGCTCCCGCGCATTTCTCGACTTTCTTCGCCAGCGATTTCCGCTACCGGCGCAGGCTGAAAAGGACACGCCGCGTATCATCGTTCCGTAGCACCTGCCCTGCCGCGCGTGCGCCTCTGGCGGTCGCCATCACCGGTGCAGCTTCCGATTGCTCTGCCGCGGGCGGGCGCCCGGCCATGAACGCTCCCAGGCAAAGCAGCGCGAAAAGCAGCGTCAGCCGCGACACAGTTTTCAATTTCACGCCACGAGGCTGCTTCGCTGCGGCAACGATTCCAATCGGTCTGAACGGCGACGAGGCGGCCCGTCTCCGCCCGTTCCTGCGCTTTCGTGTTTGGCTCATCCCCGGCACGATGTGTCTCCCTTCTCCCAAGTTAACTGCAACTGTGGCGATTGCCACGACCGTCTCTCTCCGCCCATAGGCCGCGAACCTAGTCCGTATTTTCGCCGCAATCTCGCCACGCGCTCCGCAATCTGCTTGCGGTAATCCTCCGGCGCATCGCCGTAGCCGCGATACCAATCTCGATACCTGTTCGCCAGCCGCGGAAACTTCGCTTCGAGAAATTCCAAGAACGGCTTCCACGACGACGGCATTAGAAATAGCACGTTCGCTCCCAGCCATTGCGCTCCGGCGTCCCGCGCCGCGCCCGCCAGCTTCTCCAGATCTTCTTCGCCATCCGTAAGTCCCGGCAGGACGGGCATGGCGAATACTCCAGCCGCAATATCCGCATCGCGCAGCTTTCGTACCGCCGCCAGCCGCAGGTCCGGCCGCGGCGCGCGAGGCTCTAGCAAACGCGCCAGCCGCGTTCGCACCGTCGTCACCGTCACATTCACCGTCAGCGACGACCGCTCGCTGATCCGCTTCAGTAAATCGATGTCCCTCGTCACCTGGTCCGATTTCGTTGTAATCGAAAGGCTCAATCCCTCGCGTTCCGCCATTCTTTCCAAAATCGACCGCGTGGCGCCGAATTCCCGTTCCGCCGGCTGATACGGATCGGTGGCTGTCCCAATCGCGATGTGCTCGCCCCAAATTTTTTCATTTTCCAGATCGCGCTCCACCAGAGCCGCGGCGTTTTGCTTCACGTAAATCTTGGATTCGAAGTCCGCTCCGTCCAGTTCCATGTATTCGTGCGTGTATCGCGCGTAGCAGTAGCGGCACCCGAATTCGCATCCGCGATAGGGGTTTACCGTCCAGCGAAACGGCACCCGCACGGAATGGCACTCGTTCAGGATCGATCGTACGGGCAGCAGGAAATACTCCGTCCCGCGCTTGGCTTCGGCACGAGGGGAGGAGGCGGCGAGTCGCGCAATGCCGACCAGTTCCGTGGCGGGCTTCGTACTCCAGCTCTCCGCCGGAGGGGGCGCGGAAGCACCGCCAGACGGCTCACAGTCGCCGTGGCGGACGGCTAGGGGGAATAAGGTGAGGCTGGTTTCCTTCGCCCGCGGACGGCGCCGAAGCGTCGCTGGTTGCGCTCGAAGGATAGGATAAGTGGCCATTGGCAGCCTCGCCGCACACGCACAATGTATTCGCCTTTGTTTCGCCTGTCAAGCGTTTTATTCGCTTTCTGTTCGCCTGTACTCTCGGACATGCTCCCCTTGGAAACCCGCTTTGCTCGTCCCTCTTTCGCCCCGGGCCGCGCGCCTATACTGATTCTCTGCACCTTTGGAGAGCGCTACCCGTGTCCGAAATCGGCATCTTGATCGTGGATGACGACGTCTCCAGCCAAAACGCTCTCAAGAGCGTGCTCGATTCCGAAGGCTGGCGCGTCCGCACCGTGCTCGACGCCCCGCAGGCCCTGGCCGAACTCGCCACCGGCGCATGGAACTTGGCCGTCGTGAACGTAGCGGTGGCGGACGTCAACGGACCGCTATTCGCCATCCTTCGTGAGCTCTCCGATGCGGGGGCGCGGTCGCGCGCGGACGAAAGCGATCAGCCGCGCAAACAGCTGTGCGTTTTATTTCTCGTGCCCGTTCGCCTCGCTGCCGCGGCGCAGCCGGTTCTCGAACGCGAAGCGCTCCCATATGCGCTGAAGCCCTACCACTTGCATGAGTTTTTTGAAAAAGTCAGCGACCTGCTGGTCGAATCCGGTGTCATCGAGCAACCCATTAGTACCATCGGAAATTTTGGCGTTAAGCGAAGTCCCTTGCGCAAGCAACGCAGCAGCCGCCACGGCAGACGCGGTTCGATGTTCGCGTCGCGCGAGGATTACCAGATGACCGAGGAGGAGATGACCGAGTACGAGCGTCAGGAAGAAGAAGATCGCAAGAAGCGCGAGAAAGAGCGCAAGGATCGTGAGCACCTCTGAACGGCGGAAAGCCGGTGCGAATTACTGATTAAATCGCCGGACCACGGTGGGATCTTTCGTCTCCGCCAGCAGCTTCGCGATCGTCTTTTGCAGCACAGGATGCTTTACGTCTGGCGCAATTTCGGCCAGCGGCGCCAGCACGAACTTCCGCTCCGCCATGCGCGGATGAGGAATTTCGATCTCTGGCTCGCGCACCGCTCTCGAACCAAATAGCAGGATGTCCACATCGATCGTTCGCGATTCTTTCAGACCGGCAACCTGCGGCGCCGTCCTCTCGCGTCCCAGGGCGCGTTCGATATCCAGCAGCAGGCGCATCAGCTCCGCTGGAGCGAGCTTCGTTTCCGCTTCAATCGCGCAGTTCAAGAACCAGCCGCCTTCACGTACGTTAATCGGTTCCGTCTCGTACAGTGACGATTGGCGCGTCACGCGCACGCCTCGTTTCTCCATCATCGCAATCGCTCGGGCGATATTCGCCTCGCGGTCTCCCAAATTCGATCCCAGAGATAGGTAAACAATGTTCATAATCTGCAACGCAAGTCGCAACACCAGCGGAAGTTCAAATGATCGCGTCGTTTTTGCCGCTCTTGCGAATCGATGGCGATAGCTTCGAGCAGCTCAGGGGCTCGATCTCCCTTATTTGAGATCCTTACCGGTAGTCGTCACCACCAGCTGCCCGTGTTTTACGCCCCGGAGGCTCAAGATCCCATTGGCCAGGTTCCTCAAATCGCTACCTCTCCCTTTCATAATGATCACTTCCAGGCAGTTGTGGTGATCCAGGTGGACGTGCGTAGCGGCCAGCACGTTGTCCCCCGCCTGATGCTGCGCGGCGACTAGTTTCTCGGTTAAATTGTGGCGGTGATGGTCGTAAATAAATGTCAGAGAACCAACCACCATCTTGTTTTCATCTGACTCTTCCTGAACCAAGCGCTCGCGTATCAAATCGCGAATCGCCTCGGAGCGGTTCTGGTAGCCTTTCTTCCCGATAAAATCATCGAACTTTTTCAGTAGGTCTTGCTCTAGAGACACGCCCGTTCGAGCCAGCTTCGCCATCTGCTCCTCCGATGCCGCTCGTCGATCATATCGTAGACGGTTCGCCCTGGTAACCGTGTCGCTGGCATCCAAAGAATCTGCCGGAAAGTGATAGCACGAATTCAATTAACGTGTTACCGTGTCTCCGCGGGACCGAACCGGCGGGCGGCACACTCATTCGCCTTCAAATTATTGCCGCCGTCGGATGCGGGCAATAACATACGCGGATAAGCTAGTAGACGCAGACCTCCGGCCCAAGAGATCAGGACACCTGTTTCCCTTCCGAACCTGCTCCGCTATTCCGTTTCCATGTATCTCGGAGGAATGGTCACGCCAGCAGATCCGCGCGCTCCTACTCAGGACTTGAAGTTACACCGATTTTCGACTCATTCAGTCGGGGGTCGGAACGGCTAAGGAACAAGCAAGGAGACACATGTCACGGACCCGTCTGGCGGGTAACCTTCTGCGCCCAGCATTTGTATGCCTTCTTTTGTTTTCGGCCCTGCCAGCTTGGGCGCAGGCCGCAGGGGGAAGTATTTCTGGCACCGTGAAGGACCAGAGTGGCGGCGTAGTGATGGGCGCTTCCGTGATCGTTCGCAATACTGCAACAGGGGCTCAGCGGGCGACGAAAACTGATTCGGACGGCTTTTATTCCTTTCTCAGCCTCCCTGTTGGAGAGTACGAGTTGGATATCAATCAATCCGGATTCAAACCTTATAAGCGTACCGGCATGATGATTGACGTGAATACGGAATTGCAGACCGATGTGGCGTTGCAGCTAGGTGAGAAGAACCAGCAAATTACGGTGAAAGCAAATGCAGTGCACGTAGAGACCCAAAGCACGCAAATGGGAGACGTCATTACCGGTCCGGTGATAACTTCCGTTGCGCTGAACGGAAGGAGTTACACCGATCTGCTGGCGCTTCAACCTGGAATCGTGCCGATATCGACGCAGACAAATGACTCGGTGGTGATGGCTGGCGTTACGGTGGCCATCCCGCCTTCTGGCGACCTGAACGCCGGGAACCAATCGATTAGCGGTCAACGGGAAGACGCCAATGGATTTCTTGTCAACGGATCCGACGTTAAAGAGGAGATGAACGGAGGAACCAGCATCATTCCGAATCTGGATTCCATCGCCGAATTCCGCGTGCTGACCAACAATTTTGATGCGGAATATGGCAACTACGCCGGTGGCATCGTGAACGTAGTCACCAAGAGTGGGACGGACAGCCTTCACGGTGACGCCTTCGAATTCCTTCGCAATACCGATTTCGATGCAAAGAGTTACTTTTCCCCTATAAGGGAAACCTACCAACAGAATCAATTTGGCGGCACGCTCGGTGGCCCGATCAAGAAACATAAAGTCTTCATTTTCGGGGACTATCAAGGAACACGTACGATTGAAGGTCTGGATACGGGACTCGTGACTGTACCTTCTCTGGCCGACCGGTCCGGCAACCTTGCCGATATGGCCGGTGCATTTTCCTCGTCAAGCGGGCCCTTTACTGTAGCGGGGACGGGCTTGGCCGCGCAGCTCCAAAATTCGCTGGGTTATCCGGTTTCGCAAGGGGAGCCATACTACACACCCGGATGCACGAGTTCCACGCAGTGCGTGTTCCCAAAAGCCACCTTCCCCGTGTCGGCCTGGGCGGCTCCGGCGCAGCAACTGTTGCAGTATATTCCGCTGCCTAATGAGGGACCGTCGACGTTCTCCGGCGAGGAAGATGAACGGGTTCGCGACGACAAATGGGGCCTTCGCTTTGACGAAGACACCGCGGGCTGGGGCACTTTTTCCGAGTACTATTTCTTTGACGATTTTTCCTTGAACAATCCGTTTCCAAGCGGTCAGGGTGGCGCCACGATTCCGGGGTTCAACGGTTTGAACTTCGGCCGTTCGCAATTGGTCAGCCTGGGCAACGTCAAGACATTTGGCACGATGATGGTAAATGAAGCCCATTTTAGCTTCATGAGGAGCTCCAACGTGGTCGGCGAGCCATCGGGCGGACTGGGACCTAGTTATGAGTCCCAGGGATTTGTGACTGGAACAGGGACGGCGGGCATTTACCCTCTGGACCCCGCAATCACTGGGGTCGAAAATGTGGTTTTCCAAGGCCAGTTCGTAATGGGCTTGCCGATCACCAATGTCGCCCAGGCCAATAATACGTTCCTCATGAGCGACAGCCTCTCCAAAGTCATCGTGGGTCATACGTTCAAGCTCGGAGTCGAACTAAGCTTCGAACAGGTAAACGTCAATCCTGATGCCGAGTTTAATGGCACCTTCGTATTCGACGGCTACCAGACGGGCAATAATTTCGCGGATTTCCTCGTCGGCGCGCCGAACCAATTTAACCAACAAGATTCGGGGCATTACTATCCACGCCATAGATATGCGGGCTGGTATGGGCAGGATTCGTGGCGAATTAAGCCCAATCTCACGCTCAATTACGGGATGCGTTTCGAGCTCATGCGTTATTGGTCCGAGAAATACGACCAGGTTCCGACCTTTAAGCCCGGCGAACAATCAGTCGTCTATCCCAATGCGTTTCCCGGGTTGGTTTATCCGACCGACCCCGGTATTCCGAATACCCTCGTTCCGGAGAAGGTTCGCTATGCTCCGCGAATTGGCATAGCTTACTCTCCAGACGCAGGTGGGTTTTTGGGAAGGGCTTTTGGCGGACCCGGGAAGACCAGCATCCGCGCGAGCTACGGGATATTTAACTCTGTAATTCAGGGCAATACGATTGGCGTTGACGAGCCTCAGCCTCCCTATGGGCTGAGCGATACGGTCTACAATGGTCTGTTTGCTGCGCCCTACGACTTGGCGGACGGCACACCGGGAATTACTCCGTATCCGCTTACGTTTCCCCCTGTCAACGCGAGGGCCAGCCATCCGAATACCAGCGTCGTTTTCAACGGCGTATACAACCCGCAGTCTGGGATGACCGCGCCTGTGCCGTGGGATACCTATCCATACACGGAAAACTACTTCCTTTCCATTGAACGCCAATTGCCCAGTCAGACTGTTTTAAGCATCAGCTATGTCGGCTCCCAGGCTCATCACCTGCCCGCCGTATATTCTGCGAATCCGGGTAATCCGGCTCTTTGTCTGGCCCTCGATCATCCTGGCGTTCTTACAGCGGGAGAGTCTTGCGGTCCAGGCGGCGAAAATAATGAATACGATCTCGCTGAAGCGTTCACCTTCAATGGAACCACCTATCCCGCAGGCACGGCGCTTCAGGGTACACGCTTGGGACTAAACTCGACCCTGATCAACAACGTGGCGCAGGGGAATTACTACGGGAATGACGATTACATAGGCAGCATCGGAAACTCGGCCTACAACGCCTTGGAAGTGAGCGTTAAAGGCACGACCAAGCGGCTGGTTTATTCGCTGGGATATACGTACAGCAAATCCATCGATCAAGCTTCGTCGCTTGCCGATGTTCTCGATCCCTTCGATTTCCACCTCACGCGCGGTCTTTCGGCTTGGAATATGACGCATAACTTCGTGGCGACCTACGACTACCGGTTGCCGCTGGATCGGCTGACCAACCGCGCCCACTATCTGCTGGATGGCTGGGAAATTTCCGGCATCACCCGCATCAGCAGTGGATTCCCAGTCACCCTGAGCACGGACGGCGACAATTCCTTGCAGGGAAGCAGCCCGAACGGCGTTAACAATCGCTATCTGGACATGCCTGACAAGACGGGACAGCCGCTGGCCATCAACACAAATCCCCGCTCGAACGGACTCGTCTATTTCAACCCCGGGGCCTTTGCAGACAATGCTATCGGAACGGTGGGAGACGCGGGCCGGCGATACTTTTCCGGACCCGGGTTATTGGACACGGATTTAGCGCTGCTGCGAAATTTCAACATCCGCGAAACGAAGGCGCTGCAGTTCCGTTTGGAAACATTCAACATCTTCAATCAGGTGCAATTTTTCGGACCAGCAGCGGTGAACGGTGACGTAGACAATCCGCTCTTTGGCCATGTGGTGAACGCAGCATCGCCCCGGCTGATACAGCTGGCACTGAAACTTACGTTTTGATTAGCAGCGGTTCGGTACGAAAGTTCTCTGGAGGGGAGTGGACGACTCCCAGATGTCGCCTAGAAGGTTTCAACGTGTTCAATTACGCGGAATTTCATGAAGCGGTTGGGTCGATCGCGAATTCGAAGATCTGATTTCGGACAAGTGCTCAGCAACGCCGCGCCGCGCTTGATCCAGGCCGCCGCGAAATCTCGCTTCTGAACCCAAAAGCTCATGTCGGATAGCCCCGCTAAATCGCTAGCGCCTCTTGCCCCGAAATCGTGGGCGCGTTTCCGCCTGCGCAACCTGGTCGATGATCGCGCTGGGGGCGTGCGCGGTCGCATCGCGGGAATTTACGGCATCTTATTCGTCTTCAACGCCGGCGCATGGATCTGGGCCGTTTTCGCCTTCCGCCAATTTCCCATGCTCCTCGGGTTGGCGATGCTCGCCTACAGCTTCGGCCTGCGCCACGCCGTGGACGCCGATCACATCGCCGCCATCGACAACGTCACCCGCAAGCTCATGCAGGAAGGCAAGCGCCCGGTGGCCGTCGGTTTCATGTTTTCGCTCGGCCATTCGACTGTCGTTCTGATCGGCGCCGTCGCCATCGCAGGAACCGCCCTGATGCTTCAGCACCGCATGGACGCTTTCCGCATCATCGGAGGCGTGATCGGCGCGCTCGTTTCCGCGTTTTTTTTGTTCGCCATCGCTATCGTCAATCTGGTCGTATTGCGCTCGATCTGGGCCGTGTTTTCACGCGTGCGCCGCGGCGAACCGTACGTCGACGAAGATCTCGATATCCTCCTCGCCAATCGCGGCTTCCTCGCCAAAATATTCCGCCCGATGTTCCGCATCATTCGTCGAAGTTGGCACATGTACCCGCTTGGATTTCTGTTCGGTTTGGGCTTTGACACCGCCACCGAAATCGGCGTGCTCGGCCTCTCCGCCATCGAAATCGCGCAGGGGCTTTCGTTCTGGTCGATTCTGATTTTTCCAGTTTTATTCGCGGCGGGAATGTCGCTGGTCGATACCACCGACAACATCCTGATGCTCGGCGCGTACGGCTGGGCCTTCGTGAAGCCGGTGCGCAAGCTCTACTACAACATCACCATCACCAGTGTTTCCGTGCTAGTGGCGCTGGTCGTTGGAGGCATTGAATTGCTTGGCGTGTTCGCCTATCAATTCCATCCGCCGGGAAAATTCTGGGCGGTTATCCTTCGGCTCAACGGCAACTTCGGCGCGCTCGGCTATTTCATCGTTGGATTGTTCGCGCTCAGTTGGATCGTCTCCGTCGCAATTTACAAATGGCGCCGCTTCGACGAACTCGAAGTAAACCGGCCAGGAACTCTAAGCTCCTCCGCTTAGAACTTGTCCTTATCTCATAAATGGGCTTCTAGGGGGTCGGAGCTTTCAGCTCCGACAAACTAAGGGCCAAAACATTGGGCTTTAGCCCCTGAGGAGTTGCCTTTTTCGCGACTGCCTATTTGTGAGACGACTTCCAGTCACCAAGCCAAACAGAAACATTATTCGAGCGATTCGGGATGCAGAGCGATCGTTTCGCCGGCGGCGCGCTTTTCCCAGTATTTGCGGACCCACGCTTCGAAACTTTTCCCGGCAGCGGTGTCGCGCCCGCTGAAGGCCAGCGCGGCAATCTCGGAGTATGCGAGGGAGAGCTTGTCGTCGGCATCTTTCGGCATCAGGCGAACGAACGATTGTTCGAGGGTCGGGCCGGTGCGGCGGTCGAAAATGTAGCCTTCAATTTTCGTCCCGTCTTTGCGCGTGATGGTCACGTCGCCGCGATAATTGAAAGCATTGTCGAGCGCGTTTCGCAATTCATCAGCGGTCGCTAGATCGGGAACCCAGCCTTCCAACTGCGCACGAGCGGCGCCAGGCGCAACTTCCAGCGCGTCGGCGCTCGCGCTAGCTTGCGCCGCTTGCACCGGGCGATCCGTTGCACTCGTTCCGCTCATTGCCGCAACTCCCCGGACGATGCGCTGTTCTGAATCTGCTCAAGTGGGATGTAGGCGTGAACCGGTCGAACCGGTTCGCCCAGCATCTCCAGCGCCTTCGTGTCTTTGTAGCGCTTAGAAAAAGTGGCGCGCACCGTGCCGATAAATCCGCTAAGCGAACCGAACGTGTCGTTCACCGCCGACGCTTCGTATCCACTGTGCACCATGCAGTTGGCGCATTTCGGATTGCCGGATTCGGTGCCGTAGTTCTGCCACTCGGTAGCTTGCATCAGATCCGCGAACGTATCGGCGTAGCCGTCCTGCAGCAAGTAGCAGGGTTTCTGCCAGCCGAAAATGTTGTATGTAGGCATGCCCCACGGCGTACAGGAGTACTGGCGCTTGCCCATCAGGAACTCCAGAAACAACGGCGATTGATTGAATACCCAGTTCGATTTGCGATTGGAAAGAATGGCGGAGAACAGCCGGCGCGTTCGCGCGCGCCCCAGGAAATGCTGCTGGTCGGGCGCCTTTTCGTAGGAGTAGCCCGGTGAAAGCATCATGCCTTCCACGCCGATTTCCATCATCTCGTCGAAAAACTCCCGCACCGAATTCGGATCGGTGCCGTCGAAAAGCGTGGTGTTGGTGGTCACGCGGAATCCGCGCTTCACCGCTTCCTTCACCCCATCGAGCGCCTGATCGAATCCGCCTTCGCGGCAAACGGAAAAATCGTGGTGTTCGCGCTGGCCGTCAAGGTGCACGGAGAAGGTCAGGTATTTGCTTGGCTTAAAAAGATCGATTTTTTCTTTCAGCAGTAGCGCGTTGGTGCACAGGTAGATGTATTTCTCGCGCGCAACGAGGCCTTCGACGATCTTGTCAATCTGCGGATGCATCAGCGGTTCGCCGCCGGGAATCGAAACCATCGGCGCGCCGCATTCCTCGACGGCCCGGAAGCATTCCTCGGGCGAAAGATTCTTCTTCAGCACGTGCGCCGGATACTGGATCTTCCCGCAGCCCGCGCAAGCCAGATTGCAGCGGAAGAGCGGCTCCAACATCAGCACCAGCGGATAGCGCTTGCGCCCTTTGATTTTTTGGCCAACGACGTACGTCGCCACCGTCCACATCTGCGATACCGGCACTCCCACTGTCATCCTCCTATGCCTTTGCTTTGACTTTCCGCGTGCCGCATCCTTCGCGCCTTGGGCGAAGGTGCGGATTTTCCTTGGTGCCGCGGGCCTAGGTGGGCCCACTAATTCGAAGATGCCAGCAAATCGCGCTTCCCTCTACTGCGCCACTTAGCCTATCATAGATTACGCGAACGCGAACTCTCTTTCGCGTTCCGTGAACAAAAATAGTAACGCCAATGCCCAAGCAGCTGATTTCGCGAGACAAAGCCTCTGTTGAGCAACAGTCCGAACGCCTTGCGTCCGCTGCGAGCCGCTCCGGCCGGCGCAATCCGGTCCAAGAACGCAGCCAAGAGACGGTGCAGCGGATATTTCGGGCGGCGTCCGAGCTTCTCGCATCGGTTCCTATCGACGAACTCACCACCAGCCGGATCGCCCGTGCCGCCGGACTCTCGATCGGTGCGCTCTACCGCTTCTTCCCCGACAAGCAATCGATCATCGACGCGATCGCCGTACGCCACATGGACCAATTCCGCGCCGAATTCGAAACTCGCCTAGCCTCGCTGAATTCCATCGACGGCGCGGCGTTCCTTTCTGCGGTCATCGACGCGTTCGTCGTGTTCCTCGAATCGCGTCCCGATTTTCGCGCCATCGCCTTCGGACAAATCAGTGCTTCCACCCGCCAGCATCAAACCGATCCCAACGCCAGCGGCGGCGGCCTCGTGAAACGCTTCATGATCGAATCGCTGGGCATGAACGATCTTGCCAGCCTCGATCTGAAGCTGCGCATCGCCATCGAAACAGGAGAGCGCCTCTTCGCCTACGCCTTCGAGCAGCCTGAGGTGTCCGCCCGCTCCGCCGTCGTCGCCGAGCTCAAACGCCTCCTCGCTTCTTACCTCTTTCCGTAGCTCCGCCGAGCCGCAAAAATCCTTAGCATAGGGCTTGCTGAAAATGACACCGGGGATGCCAAGCGCGCCCAAGCTAAGAAAGCACTCCTCGCCGGGACGCAGACAAGGTTGCTTCGCCCGAGCAAGGGCACGGAATCAGAACCCGCCAAAGGAAACCGCAAAAAAAACCGGCGCCATGTATATACATGGCGCCGGACCACTGATGCGAGGTTTAGAACTCGAGCTTCAGTGCGAACTGAATCTGCCGTGGAGTTACGATGGGATTCTGCGAGCTGGATGTCTGGCCCGCCCCGGCCCCGACTAGGTTAACGCCTCCACCGGGCGCTCCGGGGTTGAAGTGGTTCATGACGTTAAAGGCCTCGCACCGAAACTGCAGGTTGGTCCTCTCGGTGATTTTCGTGTTCTTGATGACCGAGAAGTCCATGTCGAAGGTGCCGGGCCCCATCAAGCTATTGCGGCGAACATTCCCCAGGAACCCCGGCGCTTGCGGTTCGTAGCACGCAGGATTGAACCACTGGATATACCCCGGTTTACCCGGCACCGGCTTGTCAATGATCTGGTTCGGGTGGCATCCAGGAGCGAAGCTGTAGTTCGGCCTGGAGTCCCACTCGCTTCCAAGGTCCGCCGGGTCGTAGGGGGCCCCTTCGTTGCTAATGTTGATCGGCAATCCACTGTGAACGCTGAGGATCGTGGCGAACTGCCATCCTGAGACCAATCGATTGCCCTTGAACGGCAGAGCGTAGATGCCGTTGACGCTCAGGTTATGCCGAACGTCGAAATTGCAATTTTCGTAGTCGTAGGACTGATTGTAGGCGTCGGTCTGCAACTGCGAGAATTCCTCGAGGCTGGTAGCGAAGGAGCCGTCGTCAACGCAGTGCGAGTAGGTGTAATTGACCTGCGCTGAAAGCGTCCTCGAGAACTGATGGTTCAAACCGACTTCCAAGGCGTTGTAGCCGGATGCTGCGGTCGGGGCCTCGGTAACCATCGAGCCAAAGATTGGGTTAATTCTGTTAACTACAACTGCTCCGCCGGCTCCCAAAACGTACGGGAACCGAACACCACTGCCGTAGCAGGCAGCCTGAGGCGACGAGTACGTCGGATATGCCTCAACGCATGAGGCGGGATTGCCGTTGCTTCCGGGCGCGGGCGTTGGCGGTACCCCGAGGTTGGTATTGACGGTATAGGTTGCGTTCGAGGCAGTCGGATAGGAGTTCGGGACTTGCGGCAACGCGTTGCAATTCGGGAACGTGGAGCACTCCGGCGGATTGATGTCGCGCTGGTTCCACAGGTGACGCGCAACAGAACCCACGTAACTGACCGTCAGCACCGTGCCGGGCGTGAGCTGCTGCTGGACATCGAAGTTGTATTGCAGCGTGTAAGGCGAGCCCCAGTTGTCCTGATACGTTACGCCAGCAAACTCGCTGGGCTGCGGGCAGATGCCGAGGCCGCACGTGCTCCCCGCGGCGAATGCATTCGGGAACGCAGGGAGATAGAGCAAAAAGTTGGACGCTGGTGGCGACGAACCAAACCCGGACTGGTAAATTCGGGCAGCGGTGGGATCGTCGAAGACGCCGAAGCCGCCGCGGATAGCTGTCTTGTTATTTTTGAACGGGGAGTAGGCGAAACCAAAGCGAGGCTCCCAATTGTGAGCGTTAGGGTTGCTGGCGAACGCGTGCTTCACGGGCGAGTAGTATCCGAGTGAGCAAGTTGCCAAATCCAGCAGCGTGGCGCCGGGCCCGGTGTCGTAGTTGGGAGACGCCGGGTTGGCGCAACCGGGAGTTGGCGCTATGGGTCCGGTTGGTGGCAAGAAGGAGCCGGTGAGGACGGTCAACGGCTGGTTTCCCCCCGCCCATCCAACTGGGTTTGTCGTGTAGTCGTAGCGGATGCCGAGGTTCAAGGTTAACTGGGAGGTGACTCTCCAGTCGTCCTGGAAGTAAGGCGCTACGTCGATTTCCCGGAAATACCGGTTGGCATCGGCGAGTCCCGGCGGGTCAGCATAACCCAAGAACGGAGTCCCTTGCAGAAAGGGTGCCTCGGCGTTGTTGGGCGAGAAGAAATTGACGAAGACTATGTAGTCCTCGCCGGCAGCGTAGGATTCCTGTCGGGCGTTCACTTGAACCCTTGTTACCACGCCGCCGATCTTGAGCGTGTGAGATCCGTGAGTCCAAGAGAGATCGTCGCCGCCGCTGAATTTGTTCATGAAAATATTGGGGCGGTTAGGATCCGGACCGACAGGGTAGGTTCCGGGCACCGCAATGGAACCGTCTTCGCGCGTTGGCTCGGCGTATGCGGTTCGCACAAAATCCAGCGGATCGGTGGAGAAAGTCGGACCGCCCGCGGCAGCTGAGTACGTGGATGCCGCGGATATCTGGGCCTTGGAGAGGCCTAGTTCCGTGTTCATGCTTTCGTTGGTACGAACGAAACCGACACGAAAGACATTGACCATAGTGGGAGAGATGATGTGGTTTTCGGCAATCGTTAGGTACTGGTTCCTGGTGTAGTCGGTCTCCGGGAAAATTGACAAGAGGTCCTGCGTGCCGTTGAGGACGTTGGCGTGATCGAGCACGTAACGGCCAAACAGCGAGTCGCTTGGGCCGATATTGTAGTCGATTCGACCGAGGACGTAGTTCTCGTTATTCACTATGGCCGGGGCGGTGGTGATGTACGTATAGCCGCCGTAGTCCGTACCTACCGGCTCAACGAGTGATTGGTTCGGACCCGACGGAGGCCCGAAAGTAGTTGACTCCGCATAGCCTCTGCACCCCTTGCACAGGCTATACAGCGACGCAATCTCCTGCGCCTGCGTATTAGCGCGCAATAAAGGGAGGATCGGATCGCTCGCACCACCAACAACGACCGGGGTATCTCCGCCTACTGCTTGCGAACCAGCTGGCGTGCCGGGGCAGGTGCCACCTGGACTGGTGTTTGCCGCGTTGCCGTAGATGTCATAACAGGGCAGCATGCCGGCGGCAAGATACGGCTCGGCAACGCCTAGACCTCCAATTGTAGTAGCTTGGCTGTTCCGAAGGCCCTCAAAATTGCCGAAAAAGAACAGCTTGTCTTTTTTAATTGGGCCGCCGAGATCACCGCCAAATTGATTTTGGCGGAACGCTGGAGGGTGCTTCAAACCGGCCAGCTTGTCAGAAATGTCCGCCGCATCCAAATCGTTGTTGCGGAAGTATTCGTAAACTCCGCCATGAAAATCGTTGGTTCCCGATTTGGAAACCTCGCTGATAATTCCGTTGCCGGCATATTGCGAGTTGCCGTTGCTGGTGATGACCTGAAATTGGGAAATCGAACCGATGCCGAGTTCCGTACCAGCGTAGCCGGAGCCGATGCCATGCTCCCAGAAATCGCGAATGTCGGTGCCATCGAGCAAGAACATTTGCCCGGTCGGACGGCCACCGGAGATGGAGTAGTTATCCTGCATGCCGTACATGCGGCCGGTGACGAAGTTAAGAGTCGGGGCCATGGCAACAACACCCGGACTAAGTGTCAGGAGCTGCTCGATATTGCGGCCGTTCAGAGGGAGATCCTGCACCTGCGCTGGAGCGACGAGGTTTGCCACTTGCGAGGTCTGCGTCTCAACCTGCGCGGCGTTGGCTTCCACGCTGACCGTCTGAGAAACTTGACCGACCGGGAGGGACAGATTCACCACCACCGTCCTACCGACGGTTAGCGTGACGCCCTTTTGCTGTACAGTCTGAAAGCCTGACTGGGTAGCTTGCACATCGTAAGTGCCGACATTCAAGTCGGGGACCGTATAGCGCCCTTGGGCGTCGGTCGTCGTGGTCTGGGCGACGTTCGTCCCGGTGTTCGTAATTGTGACCTTAGCGCCAGCCAGAGCAGCACCAGAAGGATCGGTTGCGGTACCGGTAATTGTCGCGGTTTGAGCCTGCGCCCATACACGGCCGCCAGCTATCAAGAAAACCGATAAAATCGCGATTGAGAAAAACAGCCGCGAACACCTACGCACCAAGTCGCGCTTCGACATTTCCCGCCCTCCCCTTTTGCTGTTGCCTTTAAAATTAGGTGCCTTAAATACACCGGACAACCTGCAACAGCCATAGTCGCACCCTTAGTACCCTGGGTATTACTATCCCGCTTACGTGCTTGTCAAGAAGAAACTGTATACAACTTGGTGCAGCGACTTCCATTCCCTCGCTTTTTGCGCAGTTTCCTGAAACCAGATCCATGCCTCGCGAATCTTAACCATCGGTAGCCCTTAGGCTTGGGTATTTTTCGCCTCCGAGTTCCGCCGCCGAGTGGAATTCATTCGCCCCGTGGTGGATACAATCGAGTTTTATTTGAGTAAGACGTGGGCTGCCACATAATCGGACGTGCTTCAATTCAGTACTGGCGGATTGATTCGTCGAAAAGAGGTGATCAGATGGATATCAAACGGCGACGGCTATTATCCCTGCTCGGTATATCTCCTGCAATTCTAGTGGGCGCTAAAGGCGCGGCGGGCGCGGCGCTTCGCGGTGAAAAGGCAGCTGCGAGTTCCGCGGACGGCCCAACACTGGAGGGACTGAATCCGCGGGGCCTCCCTCCCGCTGTTAAGTTGTTTTCCATGGCGCCGCGCCTCAAGACTATCGACGGCAAAACCATCTACCTGATTTCCGATGGCTTTCCGGGCGCGGATACTTTTCTAAACGAGATCAAGATTTGGTTCGCCAAGCATATGCCCAGCGTGAAGACCATCTATCGCCTGAAGGCCGGCGGATTTGCGGCGGACGATCCCAAGCTCAATGCGGAGGTAAAGGCCAACGGCAACGCCGTGATTATGGCCATCGGGCATTGAAGCACGTGCACTCCAGCGACCGTGAGTCACTGCATCGAATACGAAAAGATGGGAATCCCGACGGCGCCGATGGTCACCATCGCGTTTCATAACCTCGCGGAGAACACCGCGCAGAACGATGGCATGCCAAGTCTCCGCGTCTGCTACACGCCGCATCCGGTTTGGGGCAAGACTCCTGAACAGATGTACGCCTACCTCGAAGGCGACGATCCGGTCACGCACAAGCCGCTAATGCCCGAAGTAATCGACGCACTAACAAAGCCGCTCACCACAGCGAACCAGAAAACGGGGTCGTTCACTCCGTCAGTCGGCCCTCCGACATTCTCCGGCACCTTGGACAGCCTGCAGAAATATTACATGAACAACGGCATGACCGATTTCATGACCATCGTTATCCCGACGCAAGAAAAAGTGGATGCGATGCTGAAGGGCACAAGCCATCATCCGGACGAGATGGTGGGCGAATTGACGCCAGCGCGCGGCTTGTATCCCAACTGGAAGTTCACCGTGAAGCACGTGGCGACCAGTTGCGTGATGGCCGGATGCGATCCGTCGTATTTCCCCGTGGTACTGGCGATCGCGTCCAGCGGACTTCCGTCGCTTTCCAGTTCGACGAATTCATTCGCCACCGCCGCCATCATCAACGGTCCTATTCGCGACAAGCTCAACATGAACTATGGCATCGGAGCGATGGGGCCATTTTCCGACGTGAACGCGTCGATCGGACGCGCCTGGACGATGGTTTCGAAAAACTGCGGAAACTGCGGCCAAGCCGGTCAGACGTTCCTCGGCACGCAGGGCAACGTGGTCAGCTTCAACAATCTGATTATCCCGGAGAACGAGAAGGACAGTCCATGGACTCCTTTCCACGTACAGAAAGGATTCAAAGCCAGCGACAATGTCGTGAGCGTCTTCTTTGGCTACGGCATCGCGCAGGGACAGGGCGGGCTCGGCAGTGCTGTGAAACCCGTTCCGGCATTCGATGATGGCCTGGTGTCCAACTTTGCGCCCATGACGTCGATCTTCGGTGCCTTGGGAGTGCTCGACCCGTTGGTAGCGAATGCGCTCGTCAGCCGAGGGCACAAGACGAAGGAAGAGCTGTCCGCTTGGCTGCAGAAGCACTCGACGCTGACTGTGAAAGACGCAAAAACAATGCTGTTTACGGGCGGGATGGCGTTGCGAGGCCCGCAGGCAGCCAATTTGAAGGACGACGACTTGATTCCGCATTGGCCCCGGCCCGAAATGATCAATATGGTGGTCGTGGGCGGAGAGACAAATCCGTACTATCAGGTGGCGAATATGAGCTACCTCAGGAGTGTTTCGATCGACAAGTGGGCCTAGGCTCTCGTCCATCGTCGCAGCCGCGGCTCGCATCTCCGTTACCCGATCGTCGCGAGCAGACGCCGTACACCTGACGTCTGCTCGCGAAACTACTGCCCGCGAATTGCAGTTTCCACCCGATAAGAAACAGTTCTCCCAAACTCCATAATCCCCCGATGGCGTCCGAGGCGCCCGTTTTAGGCAAGTTGCACATCGACTAGCTTCCATCAAAGATCGAAGAATCGCGCCGGCTTTAGTAATTGCGCGGAAGGCTCAGGGTGCGATGCGGACCCTTTGTATTACAACTCAACTCCATAGGTGCCAATAAGAATGTGCGCGGAATCGAAAAAGAAGGAATATACGGTGCCGCCCCCTGTACCTGAAGTGGTGAAAAAGCGCATCGAAGAGCAGCAGGTTCAGAAGCGCGTGGCGATCAGCGCGCATGTGGTGCATGAAACGATCCGCCGCGAAGGCGATGACGAACTCCAGCGCTCCTCGTCCGCGCTCGCCTGGTCCGGATTCGCAGCCGGCCTTTCGATGGGATTTTCCCTGATCGCCGAGGGACTCTTGGCGGCCTATCTGCCCAACGCAAGCTGGACGCCGCTCGCATCCAAGTTGGGTTACAGCGTGGGCTTTCTCATTGTCGTACTGGGCCGCCAACAGCTTTTCACTGAAACCACGCTCACGGCGGTCCTGCCGCTGTTTTCCAAGCGCGATCTAAAAACAGCCGTGGCAACGCTGCGGCTTTGGGGCATCGTTCTGGCGGCAAATATCGTGGGCGCTTATATATTCGCGTGGACCGTCGGACGCGTGCCCATATTCTCGCCTCACATTTACGAATCAATGATCGACATCAGCCGCGGAGGCGCGCAGGGAGCATGGGGCGTGATCTTTGTAAGGGCGATTTTTGCCGGATGGCTGATCGCTCTGATGGTCTGGCTGCTGCCCGCGGCGGAATCGGCCCGCGTGAGCATCATTATTATTCTCACCTATATAATCGGACTGGGTGGATTCAACCACGTGATCGCCGGATCGGTGAAGATGCTGTTTCTCGTGGTGCGCGGGGCCGCGACCTGGCCTGAATTTTTCCTGAAGTTCTTCCTGCCCACCCTTCTCGGCAATATCGTCGGAGGCGTTTCGCTGGTGGCCTTTCTGGGACATGCGCAAGTGGTCGCCGGCCACGACGACTGAACCCTACCTTAGCGATCGCCCGAGTGTGGTTACCGGCCAGAACGGTAATTCAGAACGTCACCCATCGAAACACTTTCGCGCTGAGGGTGAGGAACACCCCTTCGGATTCACAGCGAGTCGAGAGCACGTAGCACTTCGTCACCTTTCCAGTTTTCTCGGAAGCCAGATACATCGCCAGGCTCGATCGTTTGGATGCGTTGTCGATCGAAAGCCGCGTCACGCCATCGGCAATCACCACGTACTCCGCCTCGCACGCGCGCGAAAGCTCGTCGTAGTGCGTACCGAAAAGGCTGCCGCCCTTCAGACTCAGGCTATCGAAGTATTTCTTCCCGGTTTGATCGCACTCCTTTTGTTGCGGCGTTTCGGGCGGACGCTTCGATTGCGCCGCCACGGGATGCGCACAGGAGATGAAAAAAGCGGTCGCCGCGATCGCCAATTTGACTGTGAACCTTCGCATTGCGGGCCCTCTCGTAAAGCACACGCAGATTAATTCAGGGAGGTGAGGAGTTCAAGTTCCGTAGGTGCGAAGCCGCCGGGTGCTCCTCTCGAAATTCATATCCAGCACCACATTGAAGTTGGTTCCTACGATCTACGTCCGCTGCAGCTCCCAAAATAAAGAAGGGGCGCGATCCGAAGATCGCACCCCTTTTTTAACCAACTCGGTTCTTCGCCGCGCAAACACTCAGTGCGCGCCGGCTTACCTGACGGTCGCCGACTTCTCCGGACGGTAATGCTCGCGCGCCACTTCCGAGTAAGGAACGGGGCTGACCACCGCGCGGATTTCCGTCTGCACGTGCGGCTCGACGGTCGGCTTCGACGACCCTCCGCCTTCCTCGCCCCAGACGAAAGTAACTTCCGTGCCCGGCACGGCGAATTCTTTATCGAGGATTGCCAGCGTCAGCATCCTGCCTTCGTTTGAGCTATAGCCGATCCACGTAGACACTCCCACGGTCTTGCCGTCACGCGTTACCTTGTCAAACGGCGTCGTTGAATATACGGCGGATGGGAAGTCGATATATTTCGCGCGTCCCGTCTTTTTGAACATGGTCGAAATCGCCGCGGTCACGTCTTCGCTATTCAGCGCCAGCGTCACTTTCTGGCGCGGAGGATTCGCGGCAATTTTTTCGAGCGCCGCGCGGCCGATGAAATCGTGATCGAATTTCACGATGTAGCCGTAGCCCAGGTCGTAGGGCGTCAAGTAATAGTCCTCGACGTTGTTCGAATAGAAGCTGCCGCCCAGAGACGACACAGCTTCGAACCCAGTTGCCGGCAGCCACTGGCGGTACTCTTTCATCTTCTCGCCGCTATAAACCGCTGGCATCGGTGAAGGAATCCAGCCCGATTCCAGCGTGTTGGAGGAATATGCCCGCGCACCTACCAGCCGCAGCCCAAATTCTTTCCCGGCCTCCACGATTGCGGCCTTTACCGCCTCGCCGTCAGCCCAAGGCCCAAAAATTTCCCAGCCGGGCTGGCCTACCATTCCATGCCGCAGCGCCTTCACCTGTTTCCCGGCGATCGTCACCGTGGCCATATTGAAAAATTTCAGGTCGGGCGCGGGCTTGCCAAGCACTTTCTCGATTAATTTCATGGCGTTCGGGCCCTGCACCTGGAACCGGTACGCCTTCCGCGTCGTGTCGCCACCTCTCACCGCGGAGCGTTCGTCGCGCTCCAGCTTCACGTCGTACTTGCCCTTTTCTGCGTGATACTGCAGCCAGTTGTGGATAGGCGGACGGCCTACCAGATTGAACAGATCCTTTTCCAGATAGAACAGGATGACGTCGCCGATCACATACCCGTCGTAGTTGCACGCGACGAACTGCTTGGCCTTGTCCGGCACGAATCCCTTGAAGCTATTTATGCCCAAGTCCGATAGCAGTCGAAGCCCGTCCGGTCCTTTTATGTACATATCCGTCATGTGATAGGACTGATTGAACAGCACGCAGCTGTGTTGCCAGGCTCGCTGTTCGTCTCGCCAGTTTGTGTACTCCGCCGGCACCACCGGATAAACATGCGCGCCGATTTGCGCATTTCGCAGCATCTTTACCGGATTTCCGGCAGCCTGTACCATGTCCTCTAAGCTCTTGCCCACAGGTTCGTCTCCTTTTGGTCTGAAAAAGTGGTAATCCCTCAGTGCCGATCACCTGCTCAAATTCGCCCGCTCAGTTTCAAAGGCCGCGGAAACTCGCTTTGCGGTTCGGTTCCACGCAAATCTTCCCTCAATATTCGTCGAGATGAAGCATCGGTCCATCCATATTATTCGGCAGCGGCGGCTGGGATTCGCGCTCAATCGCGCTTGCGACAGGAGCTTCCAAGGAACTTCGCCCTTGCACGGGAATCTCCGTGCCGTTATGTGTGCAATCGTATACAGAAAATCAGCCAAGGACAACCGAAATTAATCCTCATTACAGCCTCGTAAAATGAATTTCCCGACAGTGGAGCCGGCTCCGCCATGCTCATCACCACCATTGCCGAAGCGCGGGCCCGATAACCCGCAACCGCCCCGGAGTTGGAAATCGTTCTCGATCTGCCAAATACAATTCGAACCAGTTCGCGCGGCCCGCTCAGAGTTTCGCGAACCAAGCGTCCAGCGCCGCCGTCACTTCTTCCGGCCGTTCCATCGGCGCCATGTGTCCGCAGCGCTCGACGATCTTCAACTCACTGCCCGCGATTCGTGACGCGATCTCCTCATGCTGCGTCACTGGGCTCCACGTATCTTCGCGCCCGCATAGCACCAGCGTCGGACAACGAATCGTCCCGAGTACTGGCGTGGCGTCGCGCCGGTTCAGCAGCGCGTCAATTTGTGCGCGATAGATTTCCGGCGTCTTGCGTCCAAACATCTCCACGATTGAGCCGGTCAGCGCCGTGTCCGTCAGCCGGTCTGGATGAATGATCTTCGGCATCCAGCTCCGGCCCATCGCGCGCATCCCCTCTATCTCCGCAATCTCGACCAGCGACATCCGTTCCGTACGCTCTCGTTCACCAGCCTCACCAGCCGCTCTCGGACGGTACGCCGTATCCAAAAGCGCCATTCCCTTCACGCGATCTGGCGCGCTTCGATAAACCTCATACGCCACGCGCCCTCCCATCGAGTGCGCCGCAATCGCGAATCGCTCCCCCGTTTCGCGCAGAGCCATCCTGGCCATCTTTTCGATCGAATCGCTCGTTCCATAATCCGCCGTCAAGGTTGTCGTGCTCGTGGCAAAGTGGCGCGCCTGATGCGCCCACACCTCTGCGTCGCACGCCAGTCCGGGAAGAAATAACAGCTGCGGCCTAGCCAATTTCAGTCCTCGCGTGGCAGCAACAAGCCGGCCTCTCGCGGGATTCGGTCCAATTCATAGGGGATATATCTGCGGCAAGGTTTACCGTTGAAGTCTGACAATCAAAGCCGCGGGCGCTCGCATCTCTCGTTCGGCGCGCACCATGCACGAGGCTCCTATCAACTTAAATAGAAAGTCGTTGCCCGGAAGATGGGGGTGGGCCTTCTTCCGGGCCTCGGGGTGGTCACCGTCCATTTCTGGTTTGGGTGCCTTCCGTTCGCGAGTGTATACACTAGAATTCATTCTGAAAGCAACAGCGATTTTTTGCAGACCGGCCCGCTCCGCTCCTAACCTGTATCCCCATCTAAAACTTGAATAACTCCAAGCAAAATTGATGTTTAGAAAAAACCAAAGAATGGGAATCGAGGCTGTCGCCCGCCTGAAACAATGTATACAACGCGTCTAAATTTCAGCCTGCGTGCGCGGCTTCACGCCGAAAATCGGCGAACCCTCGACCCGCTTCCGCCAATTCCTTCAGCAGCGGCGCCGGCTTCCAGATCGCTCCATGTTCCTTGTGAAACTCGCTAACCCGCTCGTACACTTTTTTCAGTCCCACGGCGTCCGCGTACCACATCGGCCCTCCGCGAAACGCCGGGAATCCGTATCCATTCACATAAATCGTGTCCAGGTCGCCCGCGCGCAGCGCAATTCCGTCATCCAGAATCTGCGCGCCTTCGTTCACCAGTCGGTAGACGCAGCGATCCACGATTTCTTCCGTCGAAATTTTCCGCTGCGGCACGCCCGCTTCAATCGACCATTTGCGCACCAGCGCCGTCACTTCCGGATCGATGCTCGCCCTCCTGTCATCGCCATACCGATACCAGCCCATGCCGTTTTTCTGCCCCAGCCGTCCCATTTCGCACAGCTTCGATTCCACGAACGTCTCGCGCTCGCCTGGCTTCCGCGCATGCCGCCGCTCCTCGCGAACCCGGTACGCCACATCCAATCCGCCCAAATCGCTTACCGCCAGCGGACCCATCGCCATGCCCCAGTTCGTCAGCGCCGCATCCACTTCTTCTGGGGCCGCGCCTTCCTCCACCAGGAATTGCGCCTCCGTCAGATACGGCATGAACATGCGATTGCCCGCGAATCCCCAGCCGTTCCTCACCAGAACTGCCACCTTACCGATCTTCTTCGCCAACTGCATACATGTAGCGATCGCTTCCTTGCTGGTCCGCTTCCCGCGCACCAACTCCAGCAGCCGCATCACGTTCGCTGGACTGAAAAAATGCGTCCCGATCACGCTCTCCGGACGCGGCGTCGTCGCTGCAATCTCATCTAAATCGAGCGTCGACGTGTTGCTCGCCAAAATTGCCCCCGGTTTGCAGGCGCGATTCAGCTCCGCGAAAATTTCCTTCTTCAGCGCCATATTCTCGAACACCGCTTCGATCACCAGATCGGCATCCGCGAAATGCGCGTACTTCAAAGTTGGCGTGATCAGCTTCAGCCGCTCATTCACCGCTTCCTGGGTGAACCGTCCGCGTTGCACGGAAATCGCGTAATTCTTCTGAATGTTGGCCAGTCCGCGATCCAGAGCCGCCTGATCCGCATCCTTCAGCATCACCGGAATTCCGGCGTTGGCGAATACCATCGAGATCGCCGCCCCCATCGTTCCCGCGCCCACGATTCCCACGGAATTCACCGGTAGCACCGGCGTTTCCTTGGGCACATCCGGAATTTTCGTCACTTCGCGCTCGGCGAAGAACACGTGAATCAGCGCCTTCGACTGCTCCGAGTAGAGGCATTGATCGAAAAGCCGCGCTTCCTCCGCGCATCCTTTTTCAAACGGCATCTTGGTCGTCGCTTCAATCGCATCGATGGCCGCTAGCGGTGCGGGCAATCCGCGTTGCTTTTTGCGGACGTTCTCTCGCGCCGCCGCGAATATGCCGGCATTCTCCGCCGCGCTTCCTAGTTTCTCGTTGCGCTCGCGCGTTTTCGGGCCCGGCTTGCTGGCCACTTCGCGTGCAAACGCCGTCGCGCCCGCCAGCAAATCACCTTCAATTATCTTGTCCACGATGCCCGTTTCAAGCGCCTCCGCCGCCTTGATCGGCTTTCCCACGGTGCACATTTCCACGGCTTTCGCCACGCCCGCCAGCCGCGGCAACCGCTGCGTCCCGCCCGCGCCCGGAATAATGCCCAAATTCACTTCCGGCTGGCCCACGCGCGCATCCGGGGACGCCACGCGATAATGGCAGGCCATCGTGATCTCCAGCCCTCCTCCTAGCGCGTTCCCATGAATAGCCGCCACCACCGGCACCCGGCAATCCTCGATCCGCAGCAGCACCGGCAAAAAATTCGTCCGCGGCGCCTTGCCTGACGTCATCTTCACGAACTCCTTGATGTCGGCGCCGGCGATAAACGTCTTTCCCGCGCCGATCAGCACCGCCGCCTTCACCGACGCATCGCTGTTGATCTGCTCGATCGCTCTTTCGATTCCCTCTTGCACCGCCGGGCTGATGGCGTTCACCGGAGGATTATCAATCGTGATGATCGCAACTTCTCCGTCTTTGCTGACTCGTACCTGTTCGCTCATGTGCGTAGCTTTCTCTGAATGAAATTTCCGTGTGAACTGCCGCGATTTTCGCCAGGAGGCGTGCGCCCAATCTTCTGAATCCACAGAATCCAAAGACTCTACAAAATTTCCACCACCGGCGCGGGCGCCAACAAATTTACCACGGAAATTCGCGCCGCCACATTGCACGCCATTGCGTACATACTCTTGGCCCCCGGCGCGTCCTTCCCCAGCGTAGCCACCGGTTTTCCCGTATCGCCGCCGATGCGTATCTGCGGATCGATTTCGATCTCGCCCAGAAATGGCACTCCAAATTGCTCCGCCATGAGCTTGCCTTCACCGTGCCCGAACACATCGATGCGCCCCTGGCAATGCGGGCACGCAAAGTAGCTCATGTTTTCCACTACGCCCAGAATGTCCACGTTCACCTGCTTGAACATCTCCACTGCTTTGCGCACGTCCGCCAGCGCCACGATCGAAGGCGTGGTCACCACCACCGCCCCGCTCACCGCCACGCTTTGAATCAGGCTCAGTTGCACGTCGCCCGTCCCCGGCGGCAAATCCACGATCAGGTAATCCAGTTGTCCCCACCGCACGCTGCGCAAAAATTGCTGAATCACGCTGTGCAACATCGGCCCGCGCCACACCAGCGGCTTGTCTCCCGGATTCAGCAGCCCCATCGAAATCATCTTCACGCCGTACACTTGCACGGGAATCATCGTGCGTTCGTCGAGCGCCTTCGGCTGCTCAGTGCTGCCCAGCATCACCGGCACATTCGGCCCGTAAACATCCGCATCCATCAATCCCACCGTCGCGCCCATACTCCTCAGCGCAATTGCCAGGTTCACGGCTACCGTCGTTTTGCCCACGCCACCCTTGCCGCTGGCCACCGCCACGATATTCTTCACGCCCATAATCGACGGCTTGTCCTGCATCCGCCGCCCTTCCGGCACGTTCGCGTCGAATCGCAGCATCAGTTCCTTCACGCCGGACACTTTCCCGAGCGCCGCGCGAATATCCTTCTCGATCGTGTCGCGCTGCGAACACCCCGCCGGAATCGTCAGCGTCACCTGCAGCGTCACCACGCCGTCGTTCACCTGAACGATCTTCGCCATCTGCAGCGACACGATATCCTTGTGCAGGTCGGGATCCATCACCGTCCGCAATGCTTCGAGTACTGCCGATTCGCTTACTCCGCTAGCCATGTTTCCCTTTCGAGTGAAATCCGTGCGCCCTGCCGCACGCCGGTTCCCCGGCGTAAATCGCAACAACTCATCATAGACTCGTATCCCGCACCCGGCAACTTTCCCCCATCATTCGAAAAAGGCGCATTGCCGCGCTTCACACCATTCGTGGGCCGCTTACGCGATCTCCAAATCCCTGGCTGCGATTTTATTCTTGTGGTGTAGACTTCCGCATTCGCCTAAGGGCCAAGCTGGCCTGGGTGGTTTCGTTCGCCGATGTATTTAGGGGGACTCATGCGAAAAAATCTCATCGCCGTCGTAGCGTGCCTTGCAATGGTCGCGTCCGGCATGCTGTTCGCGCCGGCAGCCAGCGCGCGCAATCGCAACGCAGGCGCAAATGCAGCCGCCGCCTCTTCGTGCAACCGCCAATGCCTCTACGGGTTCCTCGATCAATACCTGAAGGCACTAGCCGCGCACAAGCCTGCGGGCCTGCCGCTCGCAGCGAACTACAAATTCTCCGAGAACAACGTATTCCTAAAGGTCGGCGACGGCCTGTGGAACACCATCACCGCCATGGGCACTGGTGGCGTGCAATTCGCCGATGTCCCCGATGGCGAAGTCGGTTATCTCGACGTCGTGCAGGAGGGGAAAACGAACTCGCCCTACGCTATGCGCATGAAAATCGCCGGCGGCAAGATCGCGGAAATCGAAACGGTGGTCGCGCGGCCCAGCGGCCTGATTCCTCCGCCGGCTCTCGATCATTTCGCGAAGAGGGGTTGGTTCCAAGGTATGCTCCCATCGAGCCAGCGCAGCACGCGCGCGAAAATGATCCGGCTGGTCAATGGTTACCTGGACACGCTGCAGCGCAACAACGGAACGATCCACACCACCTTCGATCCCAATTGCAACCGCGAAGAAAACGCCATGCAGTCCACCAACAATCCCACGTACCACATTTTCCCGGTGACCAATCTCGGCTGCGAAGGCCAGTTCAAGACCGGCTACTTCTACTATGACGATCGCGCGCGCAGCCGCGCGTTCCCAGTGGTGGACCTCGAACGAGGACTGATCCTGGCGCGGGTCTTCCTCGACCATAGCGGAAATGTTGTCAACTACAAACTGACGGACGGTCGCAAGCTCGTATCGCCATTTCGCACGCCCAGCAGCCTCTGCATCCTGGAGCTTTTCAAAATCCGCAGCGGAAAGATCTTCCAGATCGAAGCCACCATGGCGCAAGTGCCCTACAACATGCCATCCGTCTGGGGCGCAAACTAACCCCGGGAGACACCTTGGAATTGAAAGAAAGGTAGGCCCCTGCCGGTGAAACTCAAAGTAGCATCCGGAATGCTCGTTGCTCTGGCTGCGCTGGCAATCTTCGCGCACAGCGCCACGAAAGCCCTCGCGCAAACCCGCGCTCACCGCGCCTACGGCGAAATCAACCTCAAGCGCCTCATGTCCGCGAACCAGCATCCCGGCCAGTGGTTCACCTCCGGCCGCGATTTCGGTAAGAGCTACTATTCGCCCCTAAACCAAATCAACCAGTCCAACGTTTCGCGCCTCGGCTTCGCCTGGGAATATAAGACGCACACCGTGCGCGGCCTCGAAGCCACTCCGGTCGTCGTCGATGGCGTGATGTACGCCACCGGCCCCATCGGCCAGGTTTACGCGCTCGACGCCAAAACCGGCAAGGGCATTTGGACCTTCGATCCCCACAACAACATGCGTGTGAACCAGCACGCCTGCTGCGATGAAGTAAATCGCGGCCTCGCCGTTTGGGAAGGCAAAGTCTACGTCGCGGCCTTCGATGGTCACCTCTACTCGCTCGACGCGCGCACCGGCCGCGTCATCTGGAAAGTGGATACCATCGTCGACCACGCCAGGGGCTATACCAGCACCGGAGCGCCCGAAGTGGCGCATCATGTCGTCATCATCGGCAATGCCGGCGCTGAATACGACGCGCGCGGTTACGTCAGCGCCTACTACCTCAACTCTGGCAAACTCGCTTGGCGCTTCTACACCGTTCCCGGCCCGCCGAATAAGCCTTACGAAAATCCCGAATTGAAAAGAGCGGCCAAAACCTGGGATCCCAAAAGCGATTGGAAAATGGGTGGCGGCGGCACTGTCTGGGACGCCATCGACTACGATCCCGAACTCAACCTCGTCTATTTCGGCACCGGCAATGGCACCTTCTACAATCGCGCGCAGCGCAGCCCGGACGGCGGCGACAATCTCTACATCTCCTCCATCATCGCCCTCAATCCCGATACCGGGCGCATGGCCTGGTATTACCAGGAAGTTCCCGGCGACCAGTGGGATTTCGACGTCGTACAGCCGATCATCCTCACCAACCTGAAAATCAACGGCGTGATGCACAAAGTTCTCATGCAGGCGCCCAAGCCCGGTTTCTTCATAATCATCGACCGCAAAACCGGAAAGCTTCTTTCCGCCAATCCGTACGTGCCCATCACTTGGGCCAAGTACGTGGACTTGAAAACCGGCCGCCCCGTCGAAACCGCGGACGCGCGATCCTTCAAATATTCCACCAACGGCAAGGCCTACATCGAGCCTTCTCCGATGGGTGGCCACAATTGGGACCCCATGTCCTGGGACCCGCAAACCGGCCTCGTCTACATCCCGGTAATCGAAAATGGCCAGACCACGCTTTTCTCGGGTAAGACCTTCCTGCGCGCCTGGGATCCCATTCGCGGCAAGGCAGTCTGGAACGTGCCGCTCACCGATTGGTGGGACCACGCAGGCGTGATGTCCACTGCCGGCGGCCTCGTCTTCCAAGGCACGGGTGATGGATTTTTCGACGCCTACAACGCCAAGACCGGCCAGAAGCTGAAAGCAATCTTCGTCGGCACCACCATCGTCGCCGCGCCCATGACCTATGAAATCGACGGCGTGCAATACGTCGCACTGATGGCCGCGTGGGGTGGAGGCGGATGGAACTTCGCGCATCCCAACAGTGCTGCCTATCAGCGCGGAAACGACGGCCGCATTCTCGCCTTCAAACTCAATGGCGGCGCAACGCCAGTGCCGCCGCTACTCCCGCCGCTCGGCCCGTTCCCCAAGCCCCCCGCGCAAACCGGAACCGCGCAAACCATTAAGCAGGGCCAAGCGCTTTTCACCGCCGATTGCGCATCCTGCCATCTCAATATGGACCGCAGCCTGGCGCCCGATCTGCGCCGCCTCACTCCCGAAATTCACGCCAATTTCCAGCAGATCGTCCGTGGCGGCGTGTTGCAGAATGCCGGCATGCCGCCCTGGGGAAATGTGCTCAGCGTGCAGCAGGTGCAAGCGCTCCACGACTACGTCATCTCGCTCGACTGGCAGGCCTACAACTCCCAGCATCCGCAAAAGAAAAAATAGCCGCGCTGTCCGGCCAACAAACTTGCTGCCAGCTGGGGTGGTAATCACATCCTATAATCAGCATCCGAAGGCTCCTTTCGACCGAATTTGCTTCGGTCCTCCGACGATCAGAAGCATACGCGGCTTCCGATCGGAGCCTTCGTTCTTATCCAATCAATCCTTCGCGCGGTTTGCGAAGGGTGCGGATTTTCGCAGCGTACGCTATCGCGAAGCATCCCACCCGCAAACGCGCGGAATTCGCCGGCTAGTTAAGGTTTAATCGTAGCGCCGCGGCTTTCAGCGCGGCAATCTTGACACTTGGTTGCGCTAAACGACCGCGGAGGCTCTTGGTTACCAGTTCGAATTTGGAAGTGTTGTCATCCCTCACCCCGGTCGCCGAAGTTGGCGAACCGGGGTGAGGGATCTGCTTTCCTCTTCGTTTCGGCGCGTGATTAGCGTCCGTACGCTAACTCAACAAAACCATTCTTGTACGCGACCACGTCTCTCAAATGCCACCGCTGCTCGCGAGCGGAATCACCAAATAGAGGGTGGCCCAGGCCTAGGTTTTGACTTAGCTCCTGAGGGTGCCCCATGCTCGGTTTTGTGAGCGTGGGGCTTTTGCAAGTGTGAAGCTTTCGGCGATCTTCTAATCAACTGAATCGATTTCGATCAGAATTTCTCCATGCCGCTGATAGAACGCGTAGCTGCTCCATGGCCAATGCCTGGGATCGTCCACCAATCCGCGCTTCAGAGGATTGGCGTGCATGTAGCCGAGCTTCTCGACTTTCTTTTTTCGGCTCCAAACATTGAAGTCGTAGAACCGCTTCTGCCAGAACTGCGGCAGGCCGTCAGGTGACGAAGCGAACTGGAATGACCGCTGTGCGGTGGAGACGCGGCGACGCGGCCTGTGCCGGAGTCGTCGCGACGCTCGCTGTTTCAGCATCTTCAGAACCGTGGAAGGATTCCCGCGCGCCGGTTCGGAGATCAGCAGATGCACATGCTCCGGCATCACCACGTAGCCCACGAGTTTGAACCCATACTCCTTGCGAACTTCGT
>JBOGMW010000146.1:0-3341 GCA_050746805.1 Candidatus Acidiferrales bacterium
TGTGGAAGAGCCCAGCTGACTCAAGATAATTCAGCGGTCCGTCGGAGGGTCACATCGATCGGAGAAGGCGTTTGGCAGGCGGGAAGCAGCGTTATCCGACCGACCTCAAGTCGGTGGATTTTTTCGAGGTGTCAGTTGTTGGCCGGTTAATTCCGACTTATCATGAACGTGCACGGTCGTACGTAAATCCTACGCCGTCAGGGAGGATCCATGCCGGGGCACGTTTCGCGGTCGACCTCCTAGCGGCTGTCATTCGACCGGAACTGAGATAGTGCCGACGACGAAGCGAACAAATGGACGCTTCACTTTACGTCCTGCTCGCCGTGTTCACGGGAGTTCAGTGAATTCAGGCGGCGATTGCAGCGCCGGAAGGGTGTTAAGGTCGCGAGCATCTGCGCTCTTCTTATCGCGGCCGTTGGCGCGGCAGTCTGGGTTGCAACCAGTCGTCGTGCGAATGTGAAGCCTGGCGAAAATATAGCGACGAGCTCCAGCGCGCGTACGTACCGACAGGAACTGCTGGACCTCAGAAATTTCTCTGCCGTGCGGAGCGATCAAGCTGCGGGGCCAAAAGGACAGAAGCCGCTTGAACTCCAGAGGGCGTGGCTAGTGATCTATTTGCCGATGGGAAGCCAGCCGGGCAGATATGAAGTGCGAATTGCCAGCGAGAACAATCAGGCCGGCTCCAACGTAGGCGGTATCGCTCGAATCGAAAACGGGAACACAGTTCTGCGGGTTCGGATCGACCTCAGCAAGCTGAATCCTGGTCAATACTCCCTGGGTATTCGCCAGCCGCCCTGGGATTGGAGGTATTATCCGTTTGCGCTCCGGTAACCAATTTGATTTGGCTCCGCCGCGATCCTCTTCAGATAAAATTGTGACTGCCTTTCGCAGCTTTACTTCAGGAGCATGGTCATGATCGAAAAAGCAGTCGAGATTCCAACACCGGATGGTGCTGCAGATGGCTTTCTGATCCAGCCGGAGGAAGCGGGCCGCTGGCCCGGCGTCCTCTACCTTACCGACATCGGTGGCATTCGCGATGCAAACCGGGGCATGGCCAGCCGTCTCGCTGCAGAAGGCTACGCGGTCCTTCTCCCGAACATCTTCTATCGCAGCGGCAAGCCGCCGATCTTCAATTTCCCTTTCAAACTGGGTGATGAACGCTTCGTGAAACGCATGAACGAGATTCGCGGTCCGGTAACGCCCGACGCGATGGACCGCGATCTTTCCGCGTACGTCGATTTTCTCGTGAAGCAGCCGAATGTCAGTGGAAAGGCGTTTGGCGCCGTCGGCTTCTGTTTCTCCGGACAGATGGCGTTACGCGCCGCTGCCGTCCGTCCCGACCAAGTTGCCGCCGCGGCTTCGTTCCACGGCGGCGGTCTTTACACCGACGCGCCAGCCAGCCCGCACACGCTCCTTCCTCGCGTCAAGGCGCGCCTCTATTTCGGCCACGGCATCGAGGATCGTTCGATGCCGCAGGAAGCCATCGAGAAGCTCGACCGCGCGCTCGCGGCCTGGGGAGGACAATACGAGAGCGAGCTCTACCAAGCGCACCACGGCTGGACCGTTCCCGACAATCCCGCATACAACGAGCCCGAAGCCGAGCGCGCCTACAAAAAGCTGACCAATCTGCTCAACTCAACTCTCAAGCGCAACTGAACGCGGGCGTTGCTGATCGCGCTACGGTTGTCAATTCTCTGACGGACGCTCAATATGATCGATGACGATCATATCCACAGGAGTCTTTTCCGGCTTAAGTGGATTCGGGGCGAATTTCCTGCTGGACAAAGGGCTCAAGGAAGATTAAGAATATTGGGCATCAAGGAGGATCCATGGGATCGAAGAAGAGAATTGCTCAGGCCCTGACAGCGATTGCCGGGGCATTTTTGCTTGCGATTGTCGGCTACACAGTACAGTCTCAGGAAGCTGCACCCCCCGCCCCGCCACAAGCGCCGGCAGCTAACGGTGCTCCTGGCGCGCCCGGCCGCGGGCGCAGAGGACGCGGAATGATGGGTCGCCCGGCCGCGGGTTTTAACATTCCGCAGAGTGAGACGCCCTGGTCCTGGGACGTCGTAGCCATGGAAGATGCGCTTCCGACGAAGGCTTACGCAACTCCAAAAAAAGCACGCAAGATCTTGGTGCTCTGCAAAGCCGCTGGATTCGTGCACTCTTCGATCCCGCTCGCCGCAGCCACGATTAAGGAGCTCGGCGCTCGGACCGGCGCATGGTCAACCACGATCACTTACGATCCCGCGGACATCAATGCACAGAATCTCAAGCAGTACGACTTGGTCTTCCTTGACAACACCACCGGCCAATTCCTTGACGATCCGAACAATAAGGAGCTGACGACCGAGCGGCGCCAAGCGCTTTTGAATTTCGTCCGCAGCGGCAAAGGGCTGGCGGGCGTTCACGCGGCGGTCGATTCTTACCACACCAGCCCATCGATGGGTGGGCGCGGACGTGGGCGCGCTGCGATGGCCGCCGCGGAATCATTCATTCCCACAGGCACATGGCCTGCTTACAACAAGATGATCGGCGGCTTCTTCAAGTGGCATTGGCCGTATCCGCAGGTCATCACTGTGAAGATCGATGACAAGAAGAGTCCGCTCACCCAAATGTTCCACGGGCGGGAATTCGTTATTCACGACGAAACGTACACGATGGCTCAGGACTCCTATTCACTTAAGAACGTCCACGAGCTCACCAGCATCGACTATTCGAAGATGAGCCAAGAGGACAAGGATAAGGAACCCGCCGCCTCACGACGCACCGATGGTGATTACGGGTTGAGCTGGATTCGCCGCGAAGGCAAAGGCCGCGTCTTCATCGAAGTTCTCGGCCACGACGAACACATGTACGAGATGCCGGTCTATCTCGAACACTTGCTCGCCGGCACGCAATACGCGCTCGGCGATTTGCGGGCGAACGACGCTCCGACTGAACGGTAAAGTCGCGCTCTCTCTGTCCATGGCGAATTGCTAATTTACGCGGGATTCCGTGACTTTCCGGTTTCTTGCTACCGGAGCGACCACCGGATGGCGCAGCGACTCGGCTGGTCGCGAGCCTCCAGTCTTACGCCGCGTTCCTTGGCATTGAGGTCGTCAGGCTCGCCCGCGCCTGGCGCCGCGTGCGCCAGATCAGCAGCCGGGCGTCGCCGTCGGTCGCTCCAGCGCGCGTCAGCTCCCTCGTCGAAGAGGGCCGCCGCGCCATGGCTCCGTCTGGCAGGCCACCTGGGAACCGCCTCCGCGTTCTGATCTCCCCAGAGATTCCCGGCCCCGTCACCGTAGGAGCTTGCCGGGCAGCTATCGTGCTGCCGGAGAAGCTGCTCGAAAGAGACTACG
>JBOGMW010000147.1:0-10323 GCA_050746805.1 Candidatus Acidiferrales bacterium
TCAAAACTTCGAATCCCGCGCTGAACGCGAAAACATTCGAGAACAATGTCGCCGTCTCCGGCGAAGCGATGACGCTGCAGGGCACCGTGAACAAAACCGGCTTCCTGCTCTTCTGCACCTCGGCCACCGCTGCGTACACCTGGTGGCTGGTCCACTCGCAGCCCCAAGCGGTATCTACCTGGATGTGGGGCGGACTGATCGGCGGTCTGGTTTTCGCCATCGCCACGATCTTCAAAAAGGAATGGGCGCCCGTCACCGCTCCGGCCTACGCGCTGTGCGAAGGCCTCGCGCTCGGCGGAATTTCCGCAGCTCTGAACATGGCGTATCCCGGCATCGCCATCCAGGCGCTCGGCCTCACCTTCGGCGTCACGGTAGTGATGCTGATGCTCTACACATCCGGCCTGGTTCGCGCCACGCCCAAATTCACCATCGGAGTGATCGCCGCCACCGGAGCAATTTTCCTGGTGTACGTGGTGGACATGGTTCTGCGAATGTTCGGCCATCAGGTGCCGCTGCTCAATAGCAACGGCCCGCTGGGCATCGGTATCAGCGTGGTGATCGTGATCGTCGCCGCGCTCAATCTAATTCTGGATTTCGGTTTCGTCGAAAGCGGCGTGCACGCCGGAGCCGCAAAGTACATGGAATGGTATGGCGCCTTCGGCATCATGGTCACCCTGGTCTGGATGTACATCGAAATGCTGCGCCTGCTTAGCAAAATCCGCAGCCGGTAGCGTTTCTCCGTCGTTACCTAGTAATAGCGTCTTTCGGGAATGGAAGTCCTTGTGTCCTAATCCCAGTCTACCTCTTGGTTTTTGCGTGGAAACGTGGGATCGACGTTCTCAAAAAGAACGGTTCGTCCGTTAGCGCCTAATACTTTTACAGCGGATACCCACTTATTATCTATCCACCGCATGCGTACCCGCTCACTCCAAAAACCATTTCGCCCATAGAAAAAGATGTTGTAATCCTGCCGATCGGTACCGCCGAATTTAATTGTCCTCATCGGACGTGAAGCATTTGCAGAGATATTCCCGGCGTGTAGGTGTATGTCGGATGGATTATTCATGGACATAGGAACTTTGTTTGCGATCATCTCTTTGAACTTGTTCGGATCAGTGATTCTTGCGTCTACGTCATGGAGCGGATATTTACCACCATGCGCGACCGAGATTAAGGCTCCAGCCCGCTCTAAATTGCCGAAAACTACATACGCGTAGCTATCGCCCCCTGTAACCGAATTGATACTATCTTGGACCCCCTGCATGATTTCGTCAGAGCGTTTCATTGTGCTGGCGAATTGCTGCTGATTTTGCATACTCGTAGTATTAATTCCATCGGCTATGGACTTGAACCCTTCAAGCTGTGTTAGTCGAACGCTTGCTTCCTCTCTGTCGTGCTTGGCTCTATCGAAATAGATCGACCTAATTTCAAGCAGAACCAGCGCAAAAAAGATCACAGTCCGCAGCGCTTTTTCTCGTTGTCCCATTGTTGCCAAGTCTCGAAAAATTGGCACTAAAACACTCATGAGAGCGAGCAGCGCGATAAACACTCCGACAGGCGGATACCATGCCAAATCGATCCGGCGCATTGGGTTATCCCTCCCGACTTAAAATGGGGAAGGTACCCCCCACACCTGCATTGCATCAACAAGGAAATCCCGCTCAACACCACCACTACCCGTTACCTCGCCAACTGGACGCCTGACCTGCCGCGGCATAAAATGCCCATATGGCTCCGAAGCTTCCCGTCTACATGGACAATCACGCGACCACGCAGGTCGATCCGCGCGTGCTGGAAGCCATGCTGCCGTATTTCATGGAAAACTACGGCAACGCCGCCAGCCGCAATCACGAGTTCGGCTGGAAGGCCGAAGAAGCCGTCGAAAACGCGCGCGGCCTAATTGCCCGCCTGATCAACGCCTCGCCTAAGGAAATCATCTTCACCAGCGGCGCCACTGAATCGGACAATCTCGCCCTCAAGGGAGTCGCCGAATTTCATCGCGCCAAGGGCAATCACATCATCACGCAAGCTACCGAGCACAAGGCCGTGCTCGACGTCTGCAAGCGCCTGGAAAGTTCCGGCTGCACAATCACCTATCTGCCCGTCGCGAAAGACGGCCGCATCGTTCTCGACGATCTCCGCCGCGCCATCACGTCGAAAACAATCCTGATCTCCATCATGTACGCCAACAACGAAATCGGCGTACTGCAGCCCATTACCGAAATCGGCAAGATCGCCAAGAGGGCCGGCGTGCTCTTCCACACCGACGCCGTGCAAGCCATCGGCAAAATTTCCGTGGACGTGGAGCGCGACGGCATCGACCTGCTCTCCATTTCCGCGCACAAGTTATATGGCCCGAAGGGCGTGGGCGCGCTCTACGTGCGGCGCAAAAATCCGCGCGTGCAACTCGCGCCCATGATCGATGGCGGTGGGCACGAACGCGGCCTCCGCTCCGGCACGCTGAATGTTCCAGGCATCGTCGGCCTCGGCAAAGCCTGCGAAATTGCCACAAAAGAAATGCTGGAGGAAAGCGCGCGCATGCGAGCGTTGCGCGACAAATTGAAAGACGCCATCCTCAGCCGACTAGACGACACCACGATCAACGGCTCGATGGAGCATCGCCTGCCGGGCAACCTGAACCTCAGCTTCGCCGGCGTGGAGGGCGACGCGCTGCTGATGGGCATCAACGACGTCGCCGTCTCGAGCGGCTCCGCGTGCACGTCGGCCACTCTTGAGCCTAGTCACGTCCTCAGTGCGCTCGGCACGCCCGAAGAATTAGCGCACAGTTCCATCCGCTTCGGTCTTGGCCGCTTCAATACCGCGGACGATGTTGATTACGTCGCCGGGCGCGTAGTCGAAACCGTCAAGCGCCTCCGCGAACTCTCACCTCTCTACGAAGCCGCGAAATCCCGATCCGGTCGCCCGTAGTCCCGAAACTCCACGCCGCCAATTTGGAACTTGCCGCCGCGCGTACGTCGCGCCACACTGGCGGCACGCTGCGAAACTTTTAGAAGTGTCGTCGCACTCCGCGCGCGAGGTCATTCTATGGAAACCGATTTACGTTATCCGATAGGGAAGTTTCATCGGCCGTCCGCGCCGCTCTCTCCCGACCAGCGCGGCGAATGCATTGACGCCATCGCCGAAACTCCGGCGCATCTTTCTGCCGCCATCGCCGGACTCACGCCCGCGCAACTCGACACTCCCTACCGGCCTGGCGGCTGGACCGTTCGCCAAGTCGTCCATCATCTTCCCGATAGCCACATGAATTCTTACGTGCGTTTCAAACTCGCGCTCACCGAAGACGAGCCCGCGGTGAAATCCTACGAAGAAGACCGCTGGGCGCAACTCGCCGACTCGCGCGACACTCCCGTCGAAACTTCTCTCGCGCTGCTCGAAAATCTGCACAAGCGCTGGGTGGTGCTGTTGCGCTCCCTCGCGCCCTCCGATTGGTCGCGCAAATTCGTTCATCCCATTCTCGGGCCGGTGACGCTCGACCCTAATCTCGCTCTTTACGCCTGGCATGGCCGCCATCACGTGGCGCACATCACCGCGCTTCGCGAACGCAGCGGCTGGCGCTAAAGATCCGGGAAATCACCGAAAGTCCGTTCGCCGAGTAAATTTTCGGCGCACATCTCGAGTGAATCCTTAGTTTGCCGCTCCCGAAGATACCTGGGCGCCCTGAAACCTCGCAAATGCCGTGCATCTAATGAAAAAGTACCCAGTTCGCGCGGTCAGCTCCTCGGGATTTAACGAGGAGTCGAAGCTCACACCTAATGAAGCGTGCGGCAAGTGCGAAGTTAGATCGCGGGCCTCACAAGGAGGAAACTTCATGGTCCAATTCTGGAAACGCGCAGTTCCAAATCTCGTTCTCGCTTCGCTCCTGCTCTCGCCGTTAGCCATGATCGGTTGCGCCGCACACGCGGAATACCGCGTGTACGATCCGGACGACGGCACCTACCACTACTGGAACAACGGAGAAGTCATCTATTACCACAACTGGGAGCACGAAACCCACCGCCGCGATCGAGACTTCCGCAAGCGCAACCAGGACGAGCAGCGCCAATACTGGCAGTGGAGAAAAGATCATCAGGACAACGGCCATCACGACGCCGACCATCGCGATCGTGACGACCAGAATCACCACTAGCTGCAGGCCGGTCGCAGACAAAGGGGGGCACAGCGCCGGGGCGCAAGGCGCGTCTTGGCGCTACGCCTTCACCGACTCGATCACACACACGGGAGATTTGGTCCGCACCACGTGCGTCAATCGCAGTCCCGCCTTGGCCAGCAATTCCGCGAATTCCGCTTCCGTTCGTTCCTGGCCGCCGGCCATCAGCAGCATCTCGAGGTCGACCCACTTTCCAAAATGAGGTTCGTTGCCGGGACTCAGCACCATTTCCAGAAGGAGCACTTTGCCCTTGTCTCCGCCGATAGACGCCGCGCAGTTTTTCAGCACCGCGATGGCTCGCTCGTCGTCCCAGTCGTGAATCACAGACTTCAAAATGTAGCTATCCGCAGCGGGCACTTTTTTGAAGAAATCGCCACCCATAGCCTGGCAGCGGTCCCCCAGGCCCATCGATTCGATGTGAGGCGCCGCGCCGGCCGCCACATGCGGCGCGTCGAACACGATGCCGCGCAGTCCGTAATGCTTCCTTAAAACCGCGCACAGAAGAGCCCCGTGTCCTCCGCCGATGTCCGCGATCGTGCCGAGATCGCCGAAGTCGTAGGCTTCCAGCACCGCATGCGCGTAGTGGGCGCTCATGCCGCTCATGGCCGCGTTGAAGGCCTGTTCTTCCGCGGGATTCTGCCGCAAAAAATCGAAGGCGTCGAGTCCAGTCAGCCGCTTGATGCCCGTTTCGCCCGTGTTCACCGCGTGCTCCATTTCCGCGAACACGCGAAAATGCGTCGGGTTCGCCATAAACAGCACCACGTCGCGCATGGATCCAGGCACGTGCTCGCGTAGCAACTCGGAAAGTGCCGTGTTCGCGAACGTGCGCGGGGCCGTCTCCGTGAACGCACCCATGCTCGCCAGCGCTCGCATGATTCGATAGAGCGAGCCTTTGTGGATCCCACGCGCCGATCCGGCCAGCTCTGCGACGCTTTTCGGTCCGCTCGCGAGCTGATCCGCGATCCGCAGTTTTGCCGCTACGTACAGGCATGCCGGGGCCATGTATGCGGTCGATAGCTGCATGATTTGTTCGTTTGGCGACGGACCCGAACCCGCCGCGCCTTTCATCGGGGAAGTAGCCATGGCCGTCCTCGTTTCGTTCGATTTACCAGCGAAGTCTCCTGCCGCCCCGCCATCATGTCAAGCTGCGGCACATTAGCTTCGGATCGAAGCAACTTTCGTCCCGGCGCGGTGTTCTAAATGATGGATTCGGAAATGGGCGCCCGCCGGAGGTTTCCGGCGGAACAATTCTCAAGGAGTGCGGTCATGAGAAAAGTCGCACTAACAATGGCAGTTCTGCTTTTCGCCGGTCTCGCCGCCGCGAAACCGAAAACCGATCCGCGCCCGCTGAAACTCGTGATGGCGCGCCAATCGTCCGTCGGTCCCGTTGAGATCATCAAGCACCTCAACGAAAAATGCCCCAACGTCACCATAACCACCAATCCGCGCCATTCCGACTTCATGCTCTACGCCGGAGGCTGGTCCGGCAGCTACCGGTTGATGGTCATCAAGCACGGCGGCGACACCATCTTCGCCACCGAAACCGTCCTCCTCAGCAACGCCGTAAAAAATGTCTGCCGCTTCCTCGACTCCCAGCCCGCGCCAGCCTCCGCCCCGCCCACTCCGCCGCCCTCCGCCCAGCATTAGTGGTTGCCTAATAAATGGTTTGTAGGGGGTCCGAACGGGTTTGCACTGAGGAAATCTTCGCCCCGGGAACGCCAATCTCCCGATTGGCGGTTCGACTCTTGCTTCCGTTGTCACACAGGCTCGGACGGTAACCCAGCCTCCGGTTTTGAGGTTTTGGCTGCTGGGTGCCCCAGCCTCCGGTTTTGAACTTGTGGGTGCCCAACGCTCGGGTTGTTGAGCGTGGAGCTTCTGCATCTCCGAAGCTTTTCCGCGATCTTTAATCAACTGGATCGATTTCGATCAGTATTTCTCCATGCCATTCCATCGGCTCGAACAACATGGGATATACGTACGATCTGAGCGGGCGCGTGAACAGCGAGTGGTGCCAGCCCTGCGACGGCACATACACCGGCTGGGGAGGCGGCTACGTGTTTTTGGCCGGGCAAATGTTTGCCCAATACACGGACGGCACAGTTTACTTCACGCAGACCGATCATCTCGGCTCCACGCGTTTACTGACCAGCTCTGTGACTCCGATCAGCATCGTTGCGTGCTACGACTACTATCCATTCGGCGAGATCATCTCGTGCGGAGCCACCGGCGACCAAAGCCAGAAATTCACCGACTACCTGCGCGATTCGGAAACCAATCTCGACGACGCCAACGCCCGCTACTTCGCCTCCTCCCTCGGCCGCTACATGTCCCCCGACCCAAGCGGGCTCTACTTCGCCGACCCCACCGATCCGCAGACGCTCAACCTCTACAGCTACGTCCGCAATAACCCACTTGAGTTCGTCGACCCGTTTGGCCTCACCACCTGTGATGCCGAGGGGAACAACTGCACCGACACGGTGACAGTGAATGGCGGCGACGGATGCGATCTGCTCTGCCAACTATGGTTTAACATCTTCTACGGTAACATAAACTATTTATCGGTGGCGTCATTGACCCCTCCAGCGCCCTACGCCGGCCTTGGCGGCGGAGGCGGCACCGGCGGGCCGTCCGGGCCGCAATCGCAGGCACCTTGCGCAGAGCCGAATTTCCTCCAGAAAGCCGAAATAAGTGTGCTTGGGAAAGTATCAACGTGGCTTGGCAAGACGGTGGGAATCGGAGCTGGCGGTTCAGCGGGAGCCGGGTATATTCTCGGTGGTGCTGGAGCTGTTTCGCGCTTCCTAATCGTTAGCCCAAACGGGCAACCTGCTTTTCTAACTACTGTGGGAGCAAACACAGTACCCGTTGGGCCGACCTACGGATTAGGTGCCTTTGGCGGGCTCCAGTTTACCGTATCTGATGCCCAGAGTCCTTCGCAGCTAAGCGGTTGGGGGGTCACTCTTGGGGCCGCTGGTGGCGGAGCCGTCCTCGGTGGCGGAGGCGATTTTGGGGTGAGCAGCGGCGGGACGTGGCAATTCACGGGGACGGTTGGCGCTGGCGCAGGAGGCGAAGGTGGTGCAATGCTATACGAAAATTCTGGCGTCACGTCGCTTTGCACCCAGTGATCGTCGGGGAGACTAGATATGATCCACAGGCTAGCAACAATCGATTCGGGAGTCGATGACGGTATTGCATACAGAGGAAAACGATTCGCGATTAAGTACGCGCTGCCAGCAATTCTCACCATCGCTGGCTCTATGATGGTGGCTGGTCCCGTTAATTGGCCGAGTGTCGCGATTGGTTTAATACTGTTCGTGTGTGCAGCGTTCGGATTCACGGCTGCTGAAGTTCGTTTACTAGGAGACTCTCTTGAATATCGCCGACTTTGGAAGTGGCACCGCGTTGAGCCTGGGCAGGTGACAAAGTGCCGCGCGTCTTTAGTGCCAGCCATGGGACGCCTTAAACTGCATCGCTTCATTCCGCCGTGGGGAGCGATATACTTTGTGCTGCCCGATGTGGGCCTCACGTCAGCCCGCGCCGGAGGGCAAACTCGGTTTACTAGCCGAATTAACGAAAAATTTGGTTCTGATGCTGATCGTGCAATGCGAGGCCATGATTACGAGCCAGCAATGAAAGTTGGCCCGCGCGATTACATTGTTTCGGGTCTTATCGGGTGCGTCTGGGCACTTGTTCTCTATTCCATCGCACCTAATTTTCCTCCCACTATGATTTCGGATAGTCGTTCGCCTTTAACGGACGTGGTTCGGACCGAGCACGCGGCGCTAACTTGGCCGTGGGGGTTAATCGCGTGCGGAGCTTTATTATTGGGCCTGCTCTCAGTGCGGAACAAGCGCATCGTCTGGGTGCTGGCATTTTGTTTCGGGGCCGTCGCAGTTTCAGTTTTGATAAGTGGGTTACGCTAGTTTCAAGACCGCCGCAAACTCCGCCCTCGTCACCCAATGCGTGCCAACAGCCAATCCTGAACGCAGTTAACAATCAATTTGGAGACAACTTTACGCCTGCGGATGTCGGCACCGGTCAATTCGCCCCTTTCCCATACCCGCAAGTTCCCGGCGGCACGATTAACATCGACATTTTTGTTCCGCCACAAGATCAACCAGATGGTGTCTCGCCCGGACGTTATCCGATCAACTGGTGGACCTACATCGTCGGCTATGGTCCAACGCTTCATATTCCAAGCGGCCCTGGTGGATTGGACAGTCCTTCGACCTTGCTCTTTTCAACCAGTCAATTTACTGCGCACATCGATTCGGCATTTCCTTACAACCCGTTTGGCCTTCTGTTCCACTCTTGAAAGATGAACCGGCTGGCTACCATGTCCGCTCCCGGCGACCAATGCACCGGCTTGACATGGACGTACGACGCTTGGGGGAACCGCGACGCGCAAACGGCCACGGGCGGGACTTGCGACACGTTCCAGCAGACCGCCAACGGCAATAATCAGCTTCCCGGCCCCACGTATCAGTATGATGCGGCGGGCAACCTCACGTGGGACGGCGTGCACACGTATTATTACGACGCCGAAGATCGAATCATTCAGGTCGACGGCACAAAGGGAACCTGCTCGACGGCAACGGCGTGTTATCTTTACGACGCGCAGGGCCGCCGCACGCAAAAGATCATCGGCTCGAACAACATGGGATATACGTACGATCTGAGCGGGCGCGTGAACAGCGAGTGGTGCGAGCCATGCAACGGGTGGAGCGGAGGCGCTGGGGACTTCGTTTATTTGGGCGGGAAACTAATTGCCGAATACGCGGACGGCACGGTTTACTTCACCCAGACCGATCATCTTGGTTCCACGCGCATACTGACCGGCTATCCCACCCCCGGCGTCGCTGCGTGCTACGACTACTACCCGTTCGGCGAAATCATCTCGTGCGGAGCCACCGGCGACCAAAGCCAGAAATTCACCGACTACCTGCGCGATTCGGAAACCAATCTCGACGACGCCAACGCCCGCTACTTCGCCTCCGCTTTGGGCCGCTTCATGTCCCCCGACTGGTCTCCGTCGCCCGATAACGTCCCCTATGCGAATTTTAGCGACCCGCAAACGCTCAACCTATATAGCTACGTGACGAACAATCCGCTAACCCTCCGGGATCCGGGCGGGCACATGTGGGTTTGCGGCCCGACGACCACTGACTCGCATGCAAACGGAACTTACAGCGTCACGGTCTTCGCCAATTGCTCGGACGTCTTCGTTCCGGGCGAACACGTCCTCTGGGGCCCGACAGGTCTGTCGGAGATCGGCCAGTTAAATATTGCGTCGCCTTACGCGAACCTGAAAGGGCGGTGCTCCGTCCCGACTCATCCTGCAACGACAAATGTTAATGCGAACATTGCAGCCGCCCAGCAGCACGTCAACAACACTGACAACCCAGACGCCGCCTCAGGCGAATTTGGAGCTGAAACTGCCTATCTCTATGACCAATTCCGCACCGGCGGCACTGAGGATTATAAAGACCCTGGGCATCCGGAATATACGGATTTTGGCAACTTCAATTTCGGGGCAGTGTGCGGCGCCATGATGGGTAGCCTAGGATACTGCCAGAGCGCCGCAGGATTGGGACACATCCTTCGCTTCGGTCGCCTCGATGCCGAATATTCCTCTGGCCTCAGAAATCGGCAACCACAGTACGGAGGGGCGGGAGTCCCATTCTTGACGCCGCCATTCGGAGATCAACCTGCGGACTCCGCAGAAATCGCGGCTGGATATGCCTACCAATCAGCAGGCTGCGTACAATGAAGTGCGGCGCAATGCGCCTAGCACTCGGTGCAGCCACCCTGTGCCTGCTGGTGCTGCCGGGTTGCGGCCACAGCGTCCCGCAGCCAGTCCAGCAAATTACATCTAGCGACGGCCATCTCACCGCGCTGATAGGGCTGGACGAGGGGAGCGCAGTGATTGGCGGGGACTGGTATTTTGTAGAGATCGATCAAGCCCACCCCGCATGGTATCAGTTCCTCCCTAGAATGCGGGGGGCAGGAGTCTGTTCGCTACAGGGGCGGGGCGCGATTCGCATCCGCTGGTCCGGCCCGCGCGAGCTAACTGTAACCTGCTCCGACTGCGACCGCAGCCGCTTCTATATCGACAAGCGCGAATGGAAGGGCGCGACCATCAAGTACTCGTTTCCATC
>JBOGMW010000148.1:0-9818 GCA_050746805.1 Candidatus Acidiferrales bacterium
GCTGGATGAATCCAAAGCCCTTGCTGGCGTTAAACCACTTCACTGTTCCTTGTTCTCTCAACTGTGTTTCTCATTTCTGTCTTTGAGCTATTTGGTGCTTTTCCACCGCCCTTAGCCCAACAAAAAAGGGGCTACAAGTGTGGACTTGCAGCCCCTCCATCAAATCTAAAGGTTTTACAAGAGCAACAAACGCAAGCTCAGTGTGCCATAGTTTTGACGCAATGTCTACCTAAAAATTGTGCTGAGAGCGTGAGCTAACCGGCGCTATTGCCGCGTGATACGCCGATTGTCTCCTCGACGAAGCGTTGCCGAACTCTCAGTTCACTCGATTCGCTTCGAGCGGCTGACTGGCCGGCCTCCGGCCGTAATCACGGTAATTCGGGTAGACCATTACGTGGAAGCATGGCTGCCTGAACTCTTCGACAGCGTAAAGATATCCGCTCTGTTCCAGTTCGACCAGTTGGCGCCGCAGCCACTTTTTCTCCCGCCAACTCATGGAATGTTTGGAAATATCAAGAGTCGCGCCGGTCAGGTGCGACGACCGATCATCGCCGGTGGCCTCCGCAGCGTTGAAATTTCGTCGCGCCAACCTCTGCTGGAGCGAAACGGTGCGGACGAGGCTGGTCACACGAAGCTGTGTATGGAAGGTGGCGTAATACTCGCGACTAATTTGATCGAGAAATCGCTTCGCCCACGGTCGCAAATACGAATAGTCCGTCGGAACGCCGTGCAAATAGTAGGTTCGCGTCTCAGGTGGCACCGAAACCAGGTAGCCAGCCTCGAAGAATTGCACGATCATGGCTCGATTGCGCATGCGCGCCAGGTGATAGGCGTTCGCTTGCGCGTTCTGGATCGTCTGCGACGAAGCGTTGGCCGCCAATACCGATCGCGCCCGGCCGCGCACGATCGCGGGGCTGGCAATCAAGAGCGCGGCAAGCAGGAACGGAGTGATTTTCGATCTCATCGAGCGGCACACAGATTAAGGCGAGCCCGCATAAAATTTCAATTGGAAACTCGCCTCTCGACGAGAATTTCCAGAAGAGTTTTTCGTAACGGACAACATCAGCGCACGCCGGGAACGCCCGCGAATTCGGAAGAGAGATGTTCGCAATCGCAATGAGCCGACGAGCTGTCACACTCTGGAGCTGTAGGCTACAATGTCTCTGGCAGCCACCCGAGGAGGGGTAGGAAAGTGGTTGACTCCGGCGGTCTTGAAAACCGTTAGGCCCGAAAGGGTCTCGTGGGTTCGAATCCCACCCCCTCCGCCAAATCTACTACAGATACGACATGCAACCCGATGCCAGCCACAACACAAGAGATAGCAGAAGACGGCGCGAGTACAACCAGAATCGTCACTGCGATCTGAGCGAGAGGTTGATTAGCCTGGAGACACCCGAAGCAATCCCAATTCTTCGGTGGCTCGGCGAGCACGGCCTATAGCTTGGCGAAGACACTCATGAGTGCGCCTCCGGCGTGAAATGATACCCTTGAGGGCCGTTTGACGGCATTCTCGGAAGATGATGCGCGATGAACCTTCATGACAGGCGTATTCGATCCGCAGGAAAATTTTAGAACGGCGTCTGGAGCGCACCCGCGGACTTACCGTGCTCCCGGGCGGGTGAATCTGATCGGCGAGCACACCGACTATAACGATGGGTTCGTCCTGCCGGTTGCCATCGACCTCTCGTGCTTCGTCACAGCTAATCTCCTTAGCGACGCTAAGATCGTTGTGCGCTCGGAAAATTACAAAGGTATCGCCGAATTCAACGTCGACGGCACCGGGATTTCTCGATCGGGCTGCTGGTTCGACTATCCGAAAGGGGTTGGCCTTCTGCTTGCGCGATCCGGATACTTCCTCAGAGGCGCCGCCATCTACATCCGAAGTGAGATTCCGGTAGGAGCCGGCTTAAGTTCGTCGGCGGCGCTTGAAGTGGCCACGGGATATGCGTTGCTAGACCTGGCGGGGTACACAATCGATCGCACTCGATTGGCGCTGCTATGCCAACGCGCCGAAAACGAATTTGTCGGCGCGCGATGCGGCGTAATGGATCAATTTATCGCGTGTTACGGCCAGGAACGACAGGCGCTATTGCTCGATTGCCGCTCGCTCGAATACCGTCCCATTCCCCTGGCGGCAAATGTCCATCTCGTAATCTGCAACACAATGGTCAAGCATGATCTGGGCGTGACGGAATATAACGTGCGCCGGTCCGAATGCGAGGATGGCGTGCGACTTCTTGCACAAGTACTGCCGAACATCCGAGCTTTGCGCGACGTGACGCTGGAGGAGTTAGACCGTTTTCGGGAGCGGCTTACCGAAAGAATATACAAGTGTTGCCGTCACGTGGTCACAGAAAACGCCAGGGTGCTGAAATTTGCCGATGCGCTCCAAAGCGGTGAAATCGAGTCCTTGCGGACGTTGATGGCGGATTCCCATCGCAGCCTGCGAGATGACTTCGAAGTCAGCAGCGCGGAATTGGATCTCATGGTCGATCTCGCCTCCAAGGAAAAGGGTGTGTACGGAGCGCGAATGACCGGCGGTGGATTTGGCGGGTGTACCATCAACCTCGTGAATGCGGACGACACGCTTGAATTCCGGAAGCGCATTTCTACTCAGTATTTCGCCGCCACGGGCCGCCGGCCCGATATCTACGTGTGCTCCGCGTCTGGCGGCGTCGGACCCGTTGACCTGGATGTGAGGATGCCCAACGATGGGATCGTCGAGAGAGGCTGACCGAAACGCATAGTTGAGTGGATAATTCGAACCACGCGTGTCGCAGCTGCATCTGCGACTGGGAATCTCGTCGGACTAGACCATGACCGGTTCAGGACTGAATCAAACTCCGCATCGCCGCTTCAATCCGCTCACGCGCGAATGGGTGATCGTATCTCCCCGTCGAAGCGAACGACCGTGGCTGGGCAAGGTAGAAAAACTGCCACCACAATCTCAGCCTGCTTACGATCCTGATTGTTACCTGTGCCCCGGAAACGTGCGCGCAGGCGGCCACCGAAATCCTCAATACAGCAGCACCTTTGCCTTCGACAATGATTTCCCCGCTCTGCTGCCAGATGCAGCCCAAGAGATCGTGGATGAATCCGGGCTGATTGTGGCCCATGCCGAGCGAGGCCTTTGCCGGGTTGTTTGCTTCTCGCCCCGCCATGACTTGGCGATTCCACGGATGCAGAGCACCGAGTTGCGGGAGGTGGTCGAAGCCTGGGCCGAACAATCTCAATCGCTGGGCGCCATGCCCTGGGTACGCCACGTTCAGATCTTTGAAAACCGCGGCGCCTTGATGGGTGCCAGTAATTCCCATCCGCATTGCCAGATCTGGGCCACGGCCGCAGTACCTGATCAACCCACCAAGGAACGTGCGTCGTTTCGAGAATACCGCGAGGGGCGCCACTCCTGCCTGCTTTGCGATTACCTCCAATTGGAATTGAAACTTGGCGAGAGGTTCGTATGCGAAAACGAGGCCTTTGTCGTTTTGACGCCTTACTGGGCAGTCTGGCCGTTTGAAACTCTGGTGTTGAGCAAGCGTCATTTCGGCACGATGGGCGACCTCTCTTCGGAGGAACGGGTTCTTCTCGGCGATATTCTCCGGCGAATCACGGTTCGCTACGACAATCTGTTCGAGGTCCCGTTTCCGTACTCGATGGGATTTCACCAAGCTCCTTCGGACGGCGCGGCTCATCCCGAGTGGCATTTTCATGCGCACTTCTATCCTCCGCTGCTTCGGTCCGCAACCGTGAAGAAATTCATGGTGGGATTCGAGATGCTTGGTACTCCGCAGCGCGATTTCACTCCTGAGAGCGCCTGCATGCGCATTCGAGACGCGAGCGAAACGCACTATCTGGACCGCGCATGGATTCAATCAACCAAGTAAAGCGATTCGAAAATTTCTGACCCGCAGTGTCCGCACGGTGCCGATTGCGACGATTTTCTTCGCAAACTGGTCTTCGACGGCTCCGGGAATGGGCGTGTGAAGCTTCACAAGGCAACCAGTGATGCCGAAACACCAGGTGCCAGGTAACGAGGCGGATGGCCGCAGTTCGATCGTTCAGAGGCACGGGAAACCGACGGACGCCTCCGCACATATTGCACGCATCGACACGCGGTCTGCCAATTAACGCCGCCATCTTTCTCCGACCGAGGCTATGTTACAGTCGTAGCACTCCGATGGACATCACCGCCGTTTCCACCGAAAATTTGACGCGTCGGTTTGGCCAGTTGCTCGCCGTGGACAACGTGAATCTTCGCGTTACTGCCGGGCAGTTTTTCGGTTTCCTAGGCCCAAATGGCGCGGGCAAATCCACCACCATTAAAATGCTCACCGGCCTGCTGGCGCCCACCTCCGGACGCATCGAAATTCTCGGTCAAGATCTTCTGGCCGAATCGGTGGAAGTAAAGCGCCAAATCGGAGTCGTCCCCGAAGGCATGGCGCTCTTTGGCCGGCTCACCGGCGCGGAATACCTGAACTTCGTGGGACGCATGTACGGGCTGGGCCGCGGCGTTGCTTCGCAGCGCGCCACGGAGTTGCTCGAGTTCATGCAGCTCGCCGATCAGCCCAAGGCGCTCGTGGCGGACTATTCCCACGGCATGCAAAAGAAGCTCGCGCTCGCCGCCGCGGTGATACACGGCCCGCGCATACTTTTTCTCGACGAGCCTTTCGAAGGTGTTGACGCCATCGCTTCCGGTACTCTGAAAGCTATGCTGCAGCGCATGATCGCGCGCGGAGCCACGATTTTCCTCACATCGCACGTGCTCGAAATCGTGGAGCGGCTTTGCAGCCATGTCGCGATTATTCACCATGGCCGCCTGGTGGCGCAGGGTTCGCTGGAGGAATTGCGCGCCGGAGTGCAGGCGCAAGCGGCTATTGCCTCGCCCGGCGGCGATTCGCTCGCTGCGCCCGTTGCTCCCGGCGAAAAGCTAACGCTCGAAGAACTTTTCCTCCGCATCGTGGGCGGTTCGCGCATCTCCGAAAGCGAACTTTCATGGCTCGGCTGAGCGCGGGCCTCGCGTCTGGGGCATGGCCCGAAATCCGCGACCAATTCGCCGCTATAGCGCGCTTGCGCTGGTGCGTTTTTCTCAACTCCGCTCGCACCCTTCGCGGCCGCCTGGAAATCGTTTCCTGGGCGCTGATGGGTTTTGGCTTCGCGGTTGCCGCCCTCGGAGGGATGTTCGGGTTCGGCGCCGGAGCCTGGTATTTCGTTTCGCACAACGAGACCGAATGGCTGGCGGTGCTGCTGTGGGCCATCTTTCTTTACTGGCAGCTTTTCCCGGTGATGGCCACGGCTTTCACCGAAAGTTTCGACTCCACGAATTTCCTGCGCTTCCCGCTGCGCTACCGTTCGTATTTTTTTATTCGTATGGCGTACGGCGCTCTCGACCCGGCCACGCTCGTGGCCGTGGTTTGGGTTTTCGGGCTGGTCGTTGGCATCGGCATCGGATCGCCGATATTGCTGCCCTGGTCCGTGGCGGTTCTGGCGGCATTCGTGGCGTTCAACGTCTTGCTCAACCGCGCGATCTTCGCATGGATCGAACGCTGGCTGGCACGCCGCAAAAGCCGCGAAATCCTCGGCATCGTGTTTTTTCTTCTAATCATCAGCTCCCAGTTCATCGGACCACTGATCGCCCGCTTCGGCCACGGCGCGCACCGTGAACTGTCTTCGTATGCAGCGACCTTGCTGATTGCCGAACGCCTGTTTCCGCCCGGCCTTGCCGCCGTCACGCTGGGGAGCGCGACGCAGTACCACTTCGTCCAAGCCGTCGCCGCATTCGCCATCTTATGCGCCTATGCCGTGGCGTGTCTCTGGATCCTCGATCTTCGCTTGCGCGCGCAATTCCAGGGCGAAACGATCAGCGAAGCCGTCGCGCCGTCCGTCGCTGGGCAAAAAGCTCGCCCGGCGCGCCTTGGTTGGCATTTACCGGGAATTTCGGGTCCGGTCGCTGCCGTGTTCGAAAAGGAGTTTCGCTATCTTTCCCGCAGCAGCCCGATGTTTTTCACTCTGGCGATGCCCATCGTGATCCTTTTCATAATCCGCCTGGATCGCGCCGCCACAGGCGCCGTGCGAGCCCATCCGTCGCCCCACTACCACCCCATACCATTCGTGGTGTCGGCGTACGCCTTCCCCACCGCCGTGGCTTACGCGATGCTGATTCTTACGAATTTAATTTACAACTCGCTTGGCGCGGATGGCGGCGGCGTGCAGATGTACTACGTGACCCCGGTGCGTTTTCGCGACGTGCTGCTTGGCAAGAATCTGGTGCACGCGGCGATTATGGCGTTCGAAACCGTTGTGCTCTGGATCGCCGCCCGCTTCATGTTCGGCCCAACGCCGCTCGGCATCGTGCTGGCCACGCTGGCGGCGTTGTTGTTCGCCGTGTTGGTGAATTTCGCGGTCGGCGATTGCCTTTCGCTGCTTGCCCCAAAAAAAATCGATTTCGGAAAATTTGGAAAGCAACGCGCCGCTGGAAGCACGGTTCTTGTCGGATTCGTGGCGCAAGGGTTGGTGTTTGGTCTGGTTGCGCTATCGTTTGCGGCGGGGCACTACTTGGGCGAATTTTGGATCGCGGTAGCGATCAATCTGGCGTTTGCCGCCCTCGCACTCGCCGCCTATACCATCTTGCTGAATCACATCGACAATTTTGCGCGCAATCGTCGCGAAGCCATCATCACTGAACTGCTCCGCGCCTAAGAAGCCGCCGCCTGCTAAGTAATCGCTGGTGGCTTTGTTGAACGCGGACTTCGCGTCCGCAGCGTCACCTGAAATCCGCGCCCAGTTCCCCGCCTTGCCCGCTGGCGCAGTTCAGACGGTTCCGTCCCGTGTTTTGCAACTCCGCGCGCCAGGAAGCGTTGTGAAGCTTCACAGGTTAATCCTGCGGTCTCCGCCAGGCAGGCTAAAGGCTCTTGGACGCCAGTTATCCGCCGGCGATGGCGCCGATGACAAAGAAAGGCTCGGCGCCGCTGACGACCGCTTCGGGCAGCGGCGCATCGGTTGATTCGAGAGACCAATCCTCGGAGCAGACGAAAAAGCGCAAGAACGCACGGCGCTGCTGCGTCACATGGTCGCGGATGGTGCCACGGAGCACTGGGTAGCGGGCTTCGAGAGCGTCAAGGACCGAGCGCGTCGTGACCGGAGCCGCGACATCGACCTGCACTTCGCTATCGACTTTCGCGAGGGTTCGGAGATGCGCCGGAAGCACTACCCGAATCATGGCAGCGTCTGCACCTCGACGGAGAAAACGGCTGGGAGATTTTCGACGATCGGCGCCCAGTTGTCTCCAGCGTCGGGCGAGCAGTAAACCTGGCCGCCGGTGGTGCCGAAGTAGATGCCGCAGGAATCGAGCGAATCGACGGCCAAGGCGTCGCGCAGGACGTTGACGTAACAATCGTGCTGCGGAAGACCCTTGGTTAGAGGCTCCCATTCGTTACCGCCGGTGCGGCTGCGATAGACCTGCAACTTTCCATCAATGGGGAAATGCTCGGAGTCGCTCTTGATGGGCACGACGTAGATCGTTTCCGGTTCGTGAGCGTGGACATCGATCACGAAGCCAAAATCAGTGGGCAGGTTGCCGCTGACTTCGCGCCACTGATCGCCGGCGTTATCGGTGCGCATCACGTCCCAGTGTTTTTGCATGAAGACGACATCGGGGCGCGATTTGTGCAGGGCAATACGATGAACGCAGTGGCCGATTTCAGCCTCGGGTTTGGGCATGTAGTTCGATTTCAGGCCCTTGGTGATGGTCTTCCAGCTCTTGCCGCCATCGTCCGTGCGAAACGCGCCAGCGGAGGAGATCGCGACGTACATCCGCTGCGGATTTTGGGGGTCGATCAGAATCGTGTGCAAGCCCATGCCTCCGGCGCCGGGCGACCATTTCGGACCTGTGCCATTGCCGCGAAGGCCAGGCATCTCTTGCCAGGATTGCGCGCCGTCCGAGGTTTTGAAGATCGCGGCGTCTTCCACACCAGCGTAAACGGTATTCGGATCGTTGAGCGAGGGCTCGAGATGCCAGACGCGCTTGAATTCCCAGGGATGCTGGGTGCCGTCGTACCACTGATGGGTGGTGAGTGGCGTGCCGGTTTCAGGAGATGCATCGTAGGCGAATTTGTTGCTTTCGCCTGTGGGCATGCCGCCGCCGTCAGTCGGAGGCTTGAGTCCGCCGCCCGGAGTTTCCCAGGTTTTGCCTCCATCGCTCGAACGCTGAATGATTTGGCCGAACCACCCGCTGGTTTGCGAAGCATAGATGCGATTGGGATCGGCCGGCGATCCTTTCATGTGAAAAATTTCCCAACCAGCGAAGAACGGACCGCTCACGTCCCAATTTTTCCGCTTGCCGTCCGACGACAAAACAAACGCACCCTTGTGGGTACCTACTAATACGCGCACCTTGCTCATGTTCTCTCCTCTTCATTCGGTGATACGGGCTTTTGGCCGCCGATGAAAATTATTTGTCGGCTTTTTCGTTGGATTGAAACATCCACCGCACGCCAAACTTGTCGTTCAGCGCACCGTAAGCGCCAAAAAACATTTCCTTCAACGGGTCGGTGACATCTGCTCCTTCGGAAAGCTTCTCGAATAGAGCCTTCAGCTCTTGGTACGTTCCGCTGCTCAGGAAAAGGCAAACGGTATTGCCGCGAATCGGAGCACGATCCGGCCGCAGCCAGTCCGATGCGGAGATAGCGATTGCGCCGCTCTCGAGATGCGCATTGATGATTTTATCGTTCTGGGTGGCTGGCATGTGGTCCTTTGCGGGTGAGTCCTTGACTCTCGCCATAGTAACCTCGCCGTCAAAGCAAGATTTGTAAAACTCCATAGCTTCGCGGCAATTTCCATCGAACAAAAGATATGGCGTCAAAGTTGTCATCTGAACTCCTCGCACCTATCGAGCCACCCATCGAAACCGGATCCCAACTGCATTCAGCTATTCGTCGAACCAACTCGCGACGGCTCGACCGTTGGTCAAACTTTTCTCATGACCAGATCCATCGCCCATTAACTTGCAGCGGCCGATCATCGCCAGCCACCCAGCGGCGGCGAACTTCGCCAAGGATGGCCGCTCGATTTTGCTCCATCGCGTTGATAACCGCGCAGGGCGCTTCGGTTTCCTGATGCTGCGCGCCCCAGATAAGCAATTCCAGAACTACGGGAGCAAGGTCGATTCCCTTTTCAGTCAAGCGATAGACGACGCGCCTGCGGTCGTCTGAATCGCGCTCGGCTACGATGATTTCGCCGTCTTCGAGCTTTCGAAGTCGATCCGCCAGGATGTTGGTGGCGATTCCCTCGCCCGATCCCTCGAACTGTTTGAAGGTGCGGAAACCGCGCACCATCAGGTCGCGGACAATCAGCAGCGACCAGCGGTCGCCGAGAACTTCGAGCGACACGCTCACCGGGCATCCAGAACGCGCAGTCTTGGCCCTCCTAGTCACTTTCCGGAAAATAGCAAAGTCACTTTCAATTTGCAAGTGGAACGACACTTTGCGCCAAACCTGAGGTCAGCAACTCAGAGGGACTCCTACGGGAATAGTTGAACGCGGCGGGACACGACGGTGACATCGCCATCTTGCGAAGGCGTCGCTGTGAGTGGAAGCGCGCTCGAGAGAAATGCCCCAACGGAGGGTAGGCCGAACGAGCGGTCAATGGCGGCGACTTCAACGGTTTTGCCGGTGGGCAACGTGAAATCGAGCTTGATCCCGGCGGCAGGCATGGTGGGGCACGAATAGGCGGTCCAGCCGTTGAAGTAAAGAGTCACCCGAGGCGTGACCGCTTGAACGCGCTCGCCTTCAATGCGGACGGACGCGACGCCCGCTCCGGGTGGA
>JBOGMW010000149.1:0-11368 GCA_050746805.1 Candidatus Acidiferrales bacterium
TTAGATTGAGGCCGAGCGGTAATGGAAGCTACGAGGCTGAGGACGTTTGGACCCCGACGCCCAACTGGTCCAGCAATGCGTTCGAGGGCACGGTCCGTCGTGGGAGGATCTGGTGCGGCGACACACGCGGCGTGTCTATAACCTGTGCTACCGGTTCACGGGGAACGCGGCTGCTGCGGAAGATTTAAGCCAAGACGTGTTCCTGCGCGTGTACCGCACGCTGGGGAGTTACGAACCGTCTTACGGAGCTTTCGCCACTTGGCTGACGAGCGTGACGCGCAATTTGCTGGTGGATCATTACCGGCGCACGCGGCGCGACCGTCTGACGGATTCGATCGACGAGGAATCGCAAGCTCACGAAGTACATTCAGATGAACGCACGCCGCACCAGAAGGCGGAAGCGGCGGAGCTGAGTGAACAGGTGCAGGCGGGGTTGGCAAGGCTTTCGCCGGAATTGCGCGAAGCGGTAATCTTGCGCGACCTGCAAGGAATGGAGTACGTCGAGATCCGCAAGGTCCTGCAAGTGCCGGAAGGAACAGTGAAGTCGAGAATCAATCGAGGGCGGATCGAGCTGGCGCGCATTTTGCAGGACATGGGAGTGCGGGCGGATTAACGGGAAACGGAAATGGACTGGAACTGCACATTAACGGAAGAGCGGCTGAGCGATTACCTGGAAGGCGCGCTCGCCGCGGAAGAGCGCCAGGCGTGCGCGGAGCATTCAGCGGAATGCGCGAATTGCGCGGAGATGCTGGCTCGAGTGGGCGAACTGGTCGGGCAAATGCACGCGATCGAGCTGGCGCGGGCACCCGCGTTCCTGGCGCACCGGGTAATCAACAAGACCAGTCGCGCGCGAACGGGCCGGCACGAAATCGCCAGCGCGTCGGCATGGTTCAATTTGATCTGGCAGCCGCGATTTGCGATGGGAATCGCGACGGTAGCGTTTACGCTCGTTATTTTGGCTCATGCGGCGGGCCCGCGGATCGGGCGATTGCGGCCCAGCGATCTGAATCCGCTAAACCTGGCGCGCGCGGGCAACCGGCAGGCTCATTTGACGTACGCGCGCGGAGAGAAATTCGTCAACGATTTGCGCGTGGTGTACGAAATCCGCGCGATGCTGGCCGCGCCGCAAGCGGGACCGTCCGCGCCGCAAAATCAGACTGCCCCGGCTCCAAACCGTCAGCGACCGAACACAGGCGAACACCAAGATCCGGCGGCCGGACGTGAAGTAGACGCTCGAATTCCCGGATTCAACATGAAATGGGCAATGCTGCATTCAGCGTCCGGCGAAACGGCGCCGAGTGCGGCGAACAGGAGAACCCTATGAACTGCGCCGTTCACACGGAAGTTCAGGCAAGCGGCTACTGCCGCAACTGCGGAAAAGCGATGTGCGCGGCGTGCACCCGCGACGTGCGCGGGGCGCTCTATTGCGAGCCATGCCTTGCCGGGCTGGTCGGGACGCCGGCCGCCGGAGCGCCGGTGGCAAGCGCGGCGGCATCAGGCCCGCATCCGGGGGCGGCGCTGGCCCTGGGATTTATTCCCGGACTTGGAGCCGTGTACAACGGCGAGTATCTGAAGGCGTTGATTCACGTAATCATTTTTGGCGGAATGATCGCGGCGCAGACGCAGGATATTTCGGCGGGATATCACGCGTTTTTGGGAATCGCGCTGGGATGCTTTTACTTCTACATGCCGATTGAGGCGTACCGGACGGCGAAAGCTCGCGAGCGGGAGCACCTTGCACCCATGGCTATGGCGACCGATCCGGCCGCCACGGAGACCGGCGGCGGAGCGCACCGGCCCACCGGAGCGATTGTTTTGATTTTTCTCGGCGTGTTCTTGCTGCTGGCAAATTTCGGACTGCTGGAATGGGATTGGTTCGGCAAGGCGTGGCCGTTTGCGCTGATCGTGCTGGGAGTTTGGCTGCTTGCGGACCGGCTGAAGGCGCACAGGTAGGGGATATTACATGGCGGAGATGACCGGAACGAAATGCAGGTGCGCGCGCTGCCGCATTCGCAGCCTGATGGGGCCGGTGGTGGTGATCGCGATCGGAGTGATTTTTCTGGCAGGAGAATATACGCGGTACGGATTCGCGACGCTTTGGCCCGCGTTGCTGCTGATCGTCGGCATCCTGCTGCTGGCGCAAGCGGCGGCTTCGCACGAAGGCCATATCGGATCACACGGCTCGTGAGGACACGGTGAGCAACGGAAGAAGGCGGGGCAGCTCGATTTTTGCCGGCCTGCTGCTCGTTGCGATCGGCGTCCTTTTCCTGATCGACATCTTCTATCCCGGCGTGCGGCTGGGACATATCATCGTGCTGTACTGGCCGGTTCTGCTGATCCTGTGGGGCGTGGCGAAGATATTCGATTACATGCTGGCGCAGCGCCGGGGAGAAGCGAGACCCGCGGCGGTCTCGGGCGGCGAAGCGGCGCTGATCGTGGTGCTGGTGATCGTGCTGGGCGGGTTCGTGATTCGCGATTGGGTGCGCGACCGAGTGCCGCATTTCAATATCGACATGCCGCAGATTGGGCCGTCGTACACACGCAGCGAAACGCTACCACCTCAGACGCTTCCCGGCGGCGCGCGAGTGGCCATCAATATTCCGCGCGGCGATATTGCCGTGCAGGGGCGAACCGGAAATCAGTTGCTGGTGAGCGCCCACAAAACCACATGGGGACTGAGCGAAACCGCCGCCGAACGCGCCCTGCAACAATCGGGCGTGCGGGTCAGCGCCTCCGGCGGACTTTACCGCGTGGGTCCGCTTCCGGGTTTTGACAGCCAAAGACGGGCCAGCATTGACTTGGCGGTGCAAGCGCCGGCGAGCGCCAGCATGGCCGCGAGCACGTCGCACGGCGATATTCACATCGCGAATATGTCAGGCAACACCCAGGCGCACTCGGGCGACGGTGATATCGAAGTGCAGAACGCGGGCGGGGATGTGGCCGTCAATATGGTGCGAGGCGATGCGCGGATTTCCGGAGCGAAGGGGAACGTGAGCGTCACAGGACGCGGCGGCGATGTGAACATTTCGGATGTGAGCGGCAACGCGTCGGTCAACGGGCCGTTTTACGGAACAATTCGGGCGAAGAATGTGTCGCAGACGATTCGCTGCGCGCTTCCTTCGCGAAATTTCTCCGTCGAGCACCTTGATGGAAAACTCGAAACGGATTTGGGCAACCTGAGTATTTCGGCCGCGAGCGGGCCGGTGAAGATCGCTACGCACAATACGGACGTCGATGTGAAAAACGCGACCGGACAGCTGGACATTGCTGACGCGCACGGCGATATCAAAGTGGCGCTATCGACGCCCCCGCGCGAGGACGTCAATATCAAGGATGATTCGGGCGATGTGGACGTGACGCTGCCGCCGAAGTCAGCGTTTGAAATTGCGGCGATTTCACGCGGCGGCGACGTGGAAAGCGATTTTGGCGGCGGGCAACTGAACCTCTCCAATACCGACGCGAGCGGACAGATATCAGGCAGAGTTGGAGCCGCGGGCGGCCCGAAAATCACCATCGCAACAACTTACGGGACGATTCACCTGCATAAAGCATCCTCCGATCGGTAACGCTCACAACTCCAAGCAGATCCTAAGAAGGCTAATAAAAGCGCGGGAAATTGGTGTAGCAACTGCTGTAAGCAGCTTGCACCAAAAAGCGCAGCTTAGACCGCGCTAAAGCGGGCGCATTGCGGACAGATTCGGCCGAATTGGACGCAAAAACGGTTTGGAGGCGAGTATGAAAAGCCTGCGGCGACAACCACCCAAGAAGAAGCAGCGGCTGGCGTGGGCTGCGTACCTGGAGCTGACCGACGCGGCGCATTGGATCGAGGCGAAGCTGCGGGTGCCGCTGGATGTGTTCGGCCTTTCGCGGGAGGAGTTCCGGTTGATGGTGCTGCTGCACCGGAACGGGCAGCTGAAGCTGAGCGAGGCAGAGGCAAAGCTGGGACGCACCCGGGAGAGCATGTTCGTAACGATTCAACGGGCGGAAGAGTTTGGCTGGGTGCGCCGGGGGATCACGCACCTGCCCGCGGCGGAGGTGAGAGCGAGCCGGCTGCCGACGGAGCGGCGGGACAAGCCGAGGCTAGGCCGGCAAGTGGGGACGGTCGAACTGACTCCACAAGGAGAGACGCTGATCGGAAAAGTGCTGCCGAAGCAGGAGGGGATATTGCGGGCCTTGATGGGCGAACTGGACAGCCGGGAAATGGAGTCGCTGATACGGATTTGCGGGAAGATACGGCGAGAGGATGATGCTACGAAGATCAGATATGCGGCGGAGCTGAGCCGGGCGAGCGGGAGGTTCGATGGGGAGGAGCAGGGCGGCGAGCCGGAAACGCAGAGCTCAGGTGTAAAGGCGTGAGATAGATATCGAAATCGTAGCCAACGAAAGCACATTGCGGGCGGCCCGTTCGGGCCGACAGAGAAAATATCCCGCAAGTGGAAGGCGATCGGGCACCGAAAACGTTATGTCGGACCTGAAGGTCCGACCCCCTAAACGGCTATTCGGAGGGCGCTGGCGCGCCGGGTCTTTTTGTCATGGCTTAGAGCCATGGCCCACAAAACTAGGCGGGGCGGGAGCGAGCGGACCAGATTCACGGTTTCGATGGCGCGGAAGGAGAGAATCGCAGAGAAGCGTGAGCGAAACTAGCCAGCAGAATTCTCCTATTGACGTTCGATATGTGGAGCGATATATTCGCATCGACGGTCTATAGGAGGACGCTGTTGGGGAACGAACCGACGAACCTGCTGCAAGGCACGCTGGACCTGATGATCCTGAAAGCGCTGGCGCTGAAGGAAATGCACGGTCTAGGAATATCCCGCCGCATCGAACAGATCACCAAAGGAACATTTCAAGTGAAGCCCGGCTCGCTCTTCCCCGCCCTGCACCGCATGGAAGAGGCAGGCTGGCTGAGCTCTTCTTGGGGCGAATCGGAAAACAACCGGAAAGCAAAATACTACCGCCTGACCAAAGCTGGGCGGCGGCAACTCGAAAGTGAGACGGAACGTTGGGGCCGGATTTCGCTAGCGATTGCGCGGGCGCTGGAAGCGTCCTGAAGGGAGTACTGCGATGCGCCTGCTGTCACTCACGAAAAGTTTCTTGCGGAGCCATTTTCGCAGGCAGCAAATCGACGCGGAACTTGATGACGAGATTCGGTCCACGGTCGAGATGCTCGCGGACCAAAAGATCAAAGAGGGAATGCCGCCCGATCAAGCGCGGAGGGTAGCGCGAATCGAGCTTGGCGGCGTTGAGCAGGTAAAGGAAGAGGTGCGAGCGGTACGTGTTGGAGCATGGTTCGACACGCTGCTGCAAGACCTTCGCTTCGGGCTCCGGATGCTGAGGAAGAATCCGGAGTTCACTGCTGTAGCGATCCTAACGCTCGCGCTTGGAATTGGCGCGAATACAGCGATTTTCAGCGTCGTCGATGCGGTGCTGTTGCGGCCGCTGCCCATTCCAGAACCAAATCAAGTCGTCTCGATCTACGACAGCCTGCCCAGCATCAATTTTCCCAGAGCCCCTGTTTCCGTGTTGCAGTTCCGCGATTACAGCGCTCGCAGCGATGTGTTTGCGTCGACGGCATTGCTTCGCCGGCAACGGTTGAACGTCACGGCCGGCGGACAAACGCAGCGACTCAACGCCAATCGCGTGACGGCGAGCCTGTTTCCGTTGCTGGGGATTCGACCGATTCTCGGGCGGACGTTCGTTTCGGCCGACGACTTGAATGCGAATGCGCATGTGACAGTCCTGAGCGCTGCCCTCTGGAGGGGTATGTTCGGAGGCGATCCGCGCGCGATCGGCAAAAATATACGGCTGGATGGGATCGAGTATCGGGTGATCGGGGTAGAGCCCGCATCGATCTCCGCCATCGATCCGATTACACAGCTGTGGGTCCCGATGGGGCTTACGCCTAAGGATTTCACGGAAGACCAGCGTTGGTCGCTGGTTTATCAGATGCGGGCCCGTTTGCGGCCTGGCGTGTCGACCGAGCAAGCCCGTGCAGCAATGAGCGTGGAAGCAGCGAGGGTGACCGCTTCGGTTGCAAACGACCGTATGCACGCGGGCATCGTCAAGGGCTTCGGCATTCTGGTGAGCCCGTTGAAGAGCGATCTCGTGGGGAATGTGGAGCAGTCGCTAAACCTGCTGTTCGGCGCTGTGTTTTTGGTGCTGCTGATTGCGTGCGCAAACATCGCGAGCCTGCTGCTGGGCCGGGGAAGCGCGAGGTCGCGCGAAGTGGCCGTGCGAGCGGCTATCGGGGCGGGGCGAAGCCGTGTCCTAAGGCAACTCCTCACCGAGAGTCTGATGCTTTCGATTTGCGGGGGGGGGTGCGGCGTTGCGCTCGGGTACTGGGGCGTGCGGTTGCTGGTTCGTTTTGCGCCTGCGAGCGTGCCGCAGAAGGATGCGATCGGAATCAGTCCACTCGTGCTGGGATTTACCTTCGCGGTCGCGGCGCTTGCTGGGATTATCTTCGGATTGGCGCCGGCGATGCAGGCTAGCCACGTCGACGTGCCGGAATCGCTGAAGCAAGGTGGCGGAGGCCATTCGGCCGGCCAGCGCCAGGGCTTTCAGCGCGCTCTGGTCATCTCGGAGGCCGCGCTCACCTGTATGCTGCTGGTGGGGGCGGGACTTCTGTCGAGGACGCTTGCGAAGCTGATGCAAGTCAATCCCGGGTTCGATCCAACGAATGTAGTAACGCTGCGGATTTCGCCACCCCAGCAGATCGTGAATATCGCGCGTTATCGGGCGTTCGCCGACGATTTGCTGGATCGCGTGTCGTCCCTGGCCGGCGTGCGGCACGCGGCGCTCGCATTCGATCCTCCGCTTTTTCACGACGAAACTAGCGCGCTTCTTTCGATTCGCGGCTATCAGACCGGCCCGAATGATCCGCAGCCGCACGCCGAATGGGTGGACGCGACGCCCGGTTATTTTGCCGCCATGGGGATTCCGCTCTTGCGCGGACGCATCTACACGCAGGCGGAAATGGGGGCGCCTGGCTCGTCGGCGCAAAAGGTTGTGGTGATCGACCAGGCTTTCGCACAGCGATTCTGGCGTGGCAAGAATCCCGTCGGGCAGCAGATCGGATATGAAGATAATCACGGGCGGTGGTTCACGATTGTGGGGGTGGTCGGCACGGTTCGTGAATCGAGCCTCGCCGCTTTATCCGAAGGCATGGTTTATTATCCTCGATACTATCCCGGTGCGACGCTGGTGGTGCGCACAACATCCGATCCCAGGCCCCTGATCGGAGTGCTGAGGCGGCAAGTGCACTCGGCCGGTCCCGGCCAGGCGGTCTACAACGTGGAAACGATGAGCCAGCGCGTGGCGGAGTCAGTTTCGCAGCAGCGCTTCGCAGCCATTCTGCTGGGGCTGTTCGCGGGTCTCGCAGTGATCCTGGCGGCGGTGGGGATTTATGGCGTGACGGCATACGCGGTTACGACTCGCACGCATGAGATTGGGATTCGCATGGCGCTGGGGGCGCAGCCGAAGCGAATCCTTCGCGACGTGCTTGGGAATGTCGGGAAGATGGCGCTCGGGGGGATTGCGCTGGGCTTGGTCGCTTCTATCGCGCTGACGCGGTTCATGGCATCGATGCTTTTTGGCGTCAGCGCGACCGATCCGCTAACATTTGCGGCGGTTGTTGCGGTGCTTTTGACAATGGCCCTGCTAGCTTGCTACATCCCTGCACGCCGGGCCATGCGCGTGGATCCGATGGTGGCGCTGCGGCACGAATAGGATGAAACGCAGGTTAATCGAAGAGGGATTCGTGGTCCGCCGCGGCGGGTCAGATGACCAGCAAAGAGAGTTCCGCAGGTGAAGCGTGCCTTGCGAACCAAATTTAGAAAGTGCTACGAAGGCCCACCGCTGACCCGCGTGCGCGGCGGCAAAAGAAATGGCGCAGCATCCCTTCGCGAGCGAGGGGCACGACGCAAGGCAAAACCCGCACCCTTCGCAAACTGCGCGAAGGACGCGGCACCCGAAGAATCAAAGCCAGGCACATCGCGACGCATGTTTTTCACGTTCGCGATCTCCCGGCCTGCTCGGGACGAGCCGCGCAAACGGCGCCCGCCCGCTACATGTACGGAAAGCAAAAGCCGCAGGTTTCAAAACCGAGCCTGGCACCCGAAAATTCAAAACCGAACGGGCGCGAAGCTAGGAGGCGCCGCGGAGGCGTTCGAGGGTGTCGAAAAATTCGGGGAAGGAGACGCCGACGCATTCGGCGTCGCGAATGGTGGTTTTGCCTTCGGCGCCGAGCGCGGCGACGGAGAGCGCCATGGCGATGCGATGATCGCCATGCGGATTGACGGTTGCGCCGCGCAACCTTGTTGTAGCGCCTTCCGGCGCGTTTGTAGCACCTTCCGGCGCATTCGCGGCACCTTGGGGCGCGGCGGTCGATTTTCCCGAAGGGCGTTCTTCGCGTTCGTCGCGCCCATCCCGTCCTGCGCGTCCTGCGCGTCCTTCGCGTCCGGCCCGTCCCGCGAGCCCTTCCCGTCCTGCTACAAAGAGGCCATCGGGAAATTCCTCGACGCGCGCGCCCATGGCGCGAAGACCGGCGGCGAGAGTGGCGATGCGGTCGCTTTCCTTCACGCGCAATTCCTGCGCGTCGTGAATCTCAATTCCCTTCTCCGTGAACGGGCCAAGGGCGGCCAGCATGGGAAGCTCGTCAATCATTTCGGCCACTTGCGCGCCGGAAATTTCACCGCCGGCGAGCGGGGCGTATTGCACGGAAACGTCTCCCACCAGTTCGCCATCGCGCGAGGCCAAATTGGGGACGTGAATCTTCGCGCCGATGGAAATCAGGAAATCGAGCACGCGGCTGCGCGTGGGATTCAGACCCACGTTGTGAAGCATCAGCGACGATTCGGGCAGAATCAGTGCGGCGGCCATCAGGAAAACGCCGCCGGAAAGATCGCCGGGGACGATCAAGCGGCGGGCGGTGAGTTTCGGGCGCGGATGAATGCGAATCGTGCCGCGCGATGCGTCGATATTGGCGCCGAACTCGCGCAGCGCGATTTCCGTGTGGTCGCGCGTGCAGACGGATTCGTGGACGGTGGTGACGCCGTCCGCGTATAGCCCGGCGAAAAGAATCGCGGATTTTACCTGCGCGCTGGGAGTGGGCGGAGTGTAGTCGATGGCGCGCAGATTTCCGCCGCGGATTTCGAGAGGCGCGCAATCTCGCTGATCGCCTTGAATTTCGGCGCCCATCTGGCGCAGCGGCTCGATCACGCGGCGCATGGGACGGCGGCGAAGGGACTCGTCTCCGGTAAGCGTGGAGCGGAACGGCTGGCCGGCGAGAACGCCTGCGAGCATGCGCATCGTAGAGCCGGAATTTTCGGCGTCGAGCAGCTTGCGCGGCTCTTGCAGGCCGCTTAGTCCCTTGCCGGAGACGTGGACTACGCCCTGCTTGGTCTCGATTTCAATGCCAAGGCGGCGAAGACATTCGAGAGTGCTGCGGCAATCGGCCGCCGACGCGTAATTCGAGATTTCGCTGCGACCCTCAGCGAGCGCGGAGACGATTGCGTAGCGATGCGAGATGGATTTGTCGCCGGGCAGCTCGACGACGCCATTGATGGTGCCTCCAGGAGAAATTTTGCGATTGGCCATCGCAGGATTCTAGCATGGCATCCCAAAGCGGCTTCGCACTGCCCTGCAACGGAGCAAGCGCAAATCGTTTGACCGCACACAAAACGATCGAGTATATTGCGCCCGCTCAATTCAAATGCCCGCCGCCGGGAACAATGCGACAGAGTTGCAAAGCATGGACACGCCTGGACGAGACGTGACGCGACCGAGGACGGAAGCGATGTCGCCGTTCTTTATCGTCAGTGACGTCAGTCGAGCCATCGCGTTCTATCGCGACAAACTCGGGTTCGAACTTGCGTATAGCGAGCCTGGGGAAAGCCCCTTTTTCGCCATCGTGCGCTGAGACGGCGCACAACTGTTCGTTAAATCAGGCGGAAACGTCAGCCCGCCGCCGAATCCGGAGCGCCATCCCTCGATGCGATGGGACGCATTTGTCCACGCATCGGACCCTGACGCACTCGCCGCCGATTTCGTTCAACACGGCACGGCTTTCAGCGAGCCACTCGCGGATACACACGACGGGCTGCGAGGCTTCGAGGTGACCGACCCCGATGGATACGTACTCTTTTTCGGGCGTCCGCGTTAGCCGTTTTCCCGCGCAACGGTGGCCGGGGGCACCGCGAGTTGCACTGGGGCAATTCACCCCAACCAGGCGGGGCAGTCGGATGCGTGGTGGGATGCGTTGACGAAACTGGCGATTCCTGCTAGAAACGTATCTTCGTAAAGCGACTTCTCGCACCTAGGCTCTCACTCAGAGAGTCTTCCACCGGAGGGACGGAAGCATTTGCGGGCTGGGAAGGCAAAGTTGCAGGTGCGGACGGACGAGATCCCGGCTGCGGTGGTATTCGGCGAAAGGTCTTCCCAAAAGAACGCCCAAGTATCCCCAGATGAACTTGTCGACGGAGGATTATTGATGGACACCCTAGGCGCAGCCGCAGGACTGTTCCGCGGTCAAGGTAAGAGAGTGTTGGCCGCCTGCGCTGCAATTTTAAGTTTCGCGCTATTGAATGCGGGCGTGGTTCGCGCGCAAAGCGCGGGCGGCGAAGCGGATTTGAGACTGCCCGACCTTTCGAAGGTGAACTTTTTGGGCGTCAACGGCCACCTCCTATTGGTCTGGGGAATTCTTTTCTGCTTTTTCGGACTGGCTTTCGGTTTAACCATCTACGTGCGGCTAAGGAACCTGCCGGTGCACCGAGCCATGCTCGAGGTTTCCGAGCTGATCTACGAAACGTGCAAAACGTACCTGATCACCCAAGGTAAATTTTTGGTGCTGCTGTGGCTGTTCATCGCGGCCGTGATTCTGCTGTACTTCGGGGTGCTGCTGCGCGATTCGGTTACTTCGGTGGTTGTAATTCTCGCGTTTAGCGTTCTGGGCATTTGCGGGAGCTACGGCGTGGCGTGGTTTGGAATTCGCGTGAACACGTTCGCGAATTCGCGAACGGCGTTCGCAAGCCTTCCCGGCAAGCCATTCCCCCTGTATGAGATTCCGCTGCGGGCCGGGATGAGCATCGGCATGATGCTGATCAGCGTGGAATTGCTGATGATGATGATCATTCTGCTGTTCGTTCCGGTGAGCTACGCGGGCGCGTGCTTCATCGGCTTCGCCATCGGCGAATCGCTGGGCGCGGCCGCCCTGCGCATCGCCGGCGGCATCTTCACCAAGATTGCCGACATCGGCTCTGACCTGATGAAGATCGTTTTCAAGATCAAGGAAGATGATGCCCGCAATCCCGGCGTCATCGCCGACTGCACCGGAGATAACGCCGGCGATTCGGTCGGTCCCACGGCCGACGGA
>JBOGMW010000150.1:0-17051 GCA_050746805.1 Candidatus Acidiferrales bacterium
GTTAGTGGCCCGAGCCTTCCGTCCAACCATTGCCTAGACCGTAGGGAAGCGTGACAAACGGAAAAGCCTCGACTTGGTGGATCAGTCCGCCACGGATTCCAAAAGTCTCCATGGTGTCCAGATTGAGCATCATGGCCGGCGGAGAATTCGGAGGAGCGCCGCGACGAGTGCCGTCTTCCACGAAAAGTGGGAATGTGGCGACGACACCCTTCTGCTCGTCCACGACCAGCACTCTGCGCGGACGGATAAACTTAATAAAGTTCAGGACTTTGGTGGAAATCTGCGCGGAGCAGGTCATCATGCTCATCTTCAATTGATACTGACCCTGCGTGGTATTCGGGTTGGGCAAATTCGGCGAAGGCATCATGCGGCCGCCCGGGGGAGGATTGTTCACCGTCTGATAGCCGTTTTCGTGGCGCACGCAGTCGTCGGCCAGCGCGCCGATCTTGCCGTCATCGCCTTCCAGGGCGTCGAAATAGGAATTGGCCGCCCAGATCATCACGTCCCGCGGCGTGCGTTCGGAGGGCGGCACGTCATCCACAAGCGCCGCGCGCGGAGTTTGCAGCAGCGGGAGCGCGGCTTTGTCCACGCCTCGTGTATAGAGGTGCTCGATCTGCTGAATCTGATCGCGATCGATTTTCAAGCGGACGGCAATCAGCGAATCCTCGCCATTGATTTTCACGCGAGCTTGCTCCGCCACCTGGCCGAAAACCGGGTCGGCCACGATGATCTTGAAACTGGTGGGCTCCACTTTCGAGCGCCACAGCATTCCTTCCCCGATATTGAGCTGCGCGGAATTTTCAGTGAAGCGCACGTCGCGCGCCAGTGTGGGCAACTGCGATGGATCGTGGTTGAAGATGGCGCTCATGTAGCCATCCATGATGTTGACGAGGCAAGCGCGATCGCAAGGCTTCACGATGGAAGGGCTCCACTCCGGCGCGGGACTGGGCGCGATGGGAAGCTGCTGGGCGCGGGAACTGGCGGGCGCAAAAAGCACGGCGACCAAGGCGAAGCAGAGCGTTCCACAGTAGCGGCTGGTTTTCATGTGAATCCACCCCCGAGGGCTGGAAACTATAACTTTTTTGGCAGTCTCGCAAGGGCAGATGCAGATTTGCCTCCGCGGCGCGTCGCGCCAGCCGGAACCAGGATTATTTGTCATTGGGATTCAGTTTGCGGTGGCGCTGCCCGAGGTGATGCAGGCGTCGAGGGCATCGTGCGTGGCGCGGGCCCAGCGAGGGAGGGCGCGATTGTCCATGTATTCGAGAACGGAACCGCCGCCGGCAAACGTTTCGTTGAATTCGTAGAGGACGGGATTTTCTTGGGGCTCGTCTTCGTCGCGCGGTCGGACGAATTGAACATCTTGAAAAGCTTTGAATTGCGAGGAGACCGCGGGGCAACGATCCGGCGAGAGCGTCCACACTCCGATTTTCAGGCTGTGCTTCAGTCGGGTGTAGGGCGCGGAGGGTTGCGCGGAGTGAAGCGCGGCGAGCTGTTGATATAGCGAGCTACCTAGGGCTTCGCGAAGCACGGCACGGAGCGACTTCGAATCCTGCGCGTCTTCGAAGACGATGGAATACTCGCGGAGGTTGTTGAGATTGCTGCGATGGACGCGAACGGCGATGAAATCGCCTTCGGCGAGTTTGATGGGAAAGAAATCTTCAAATGCCGCTGGAAAAGTTTTGGCCGTCCAATCGCCGCCCGGCGAATTTTGGGAGAGAAGGGGCGAGCAAACAATCGCAAGCGCGAACGCGGCTGTGGCCGCAGCGATTGCGACGCGAGTGCGAATCATTTTGCCGTCGCTGCCGAAGAGTCGAGGGCGCGCGAATCTACTTCCTGGCGCAGATCGGCGATGAATTGGGCGACGGGGCGCGGGCCGAGATCGCCGCGCGAACGATGGCGGACGGAAACGGTGCCAGCTTCGGCCTCCTTGCCGCCAAGAACCAACATGTACGGAATCTTTTGCAACTGCGCGTCACGAATTTTGGCTTGCAGCTTTTCATTGCGGTCGTCGCGATGGACGCGGAAACCAGCGTCTTTGAGTTGCTGCGTGACGCTGCGAGCGTAGTCCATGAATTTTTCGCTGAGCGGCAGCACGGAAGCCTGCACGGGAGCGAGCCACGCGGGAAACGCTCCGGCGTAATGCTCGATCAGGACGCCGAAAAAGCGTTCGACGGAACCCCACAGCGCGCGATGGACCATCAGCGGCGCGTGGCGATTGCCATCCTCGCCGACGTATTCGAGATCCAAGCGGCGCGGTAGGTTGAAGTCGAACTGCACGGTGGAAAGCTGCCAGGGGCGGCCGATGGCGTCGACGAGCTTGACGTCGATTTTCGGGCCGTAGAAGGCGGCTTCGCCGGGAATGTATTTGTACTCGACGTTCATTCGTTTGAGCGTGCTGGTAAGCGCATCCTCGGCGCGTTTCCATTCTTCGGGAGTACCGGCGTAAATTTCGGGATGCGACGGATCGCCGCCGGAAAGCTCAACGACGTAGTCGCTGAAGCCAAAAACGCGCAGAACCTCCCAAGCGAATTCGACGCAATCCTGAATTTCCTTTTCGATTTGGTCGGGCATGCAGAAGATATGCGCGTCGTCTTGCGTGAAGCCGCGGACGCGCATGAGGCCGTGAAGCACGCCGGAGCGTTCGTAGCGATAGACGGTGCCAAGTTCGGCTAGACGCACGGGAAGTTCGCGATAGCTGCGCAGGCGCGATTTGTAAATCAAAATATGGCCTGGGCAGTTCATGGGCTTGAGCTGGTAATCGGCTTTTTCGACCTCGATGGGGCCGAACATATTTTCACGGTAAAAATTGGCGTGGCCGCTGGTCTTCCAGAGATCGAGGCGCATGATGTGCGGCGTGTAGACGAGATCGTAGCCGCGGCGAACGAGTGCGTCGCGCAGCCAATCTTCCATGATGCGGCGAATCGTGCCGCCCTTGGGATGCCAGAAGATCAGGCCGGGGCCAGCTTCGTCCTCGATGCTGAAGAGATCGAGCTCCTGGCCGAGTTTGCGATGGTCGCGGCGCTTGGCTTCTTCAAGGCGATGCAGGTATTCGTCGAGCTGCTTCTGATCGACGAAGCAAGCTCCGTAGATGCGCTGCATCTGCGGATTTTTTTCGTCGCCCTTCCAGTAGGCGCCGGCAACGCTCATCAATTTGAAAGCCTTGATGCGGCCAGTCGACGGAATGTGCGGGCCGCGGCAAAAATCGATAAATTTTCCCGTGGTGTAAAAGGAAACCATCGGCTCGACGGCTTTTTCCTCGACCAGTTCGCATTTGAATTGCTGATTCGAGTTACGATAGAGCTCGACGGCCTCGGGCTTGGGAATCAGCTTCCGCTCGTTGGGAATATCTTTCGAGGCAAGCTCGCGCATCTTGGCCTCGATTTTTTCGAGGTCTTCGGGAGTGAAGGCCTGGTCGCGGACGAATTCGTAGAAGAAACCGTTTTCGATCGGAGGGCCAATGCCGAGCTTCACGTCCGGATAAAGCTCCAGAACGGCGGCGGCGAGCAGGTGCGCGGCCGAATGGCGGAAGACCTGCACCGCTTCGGGATCTTTGGCGGTGAGGATGGATAGCTTCACATCGCGATCGAGCGGGCGCGAGAGGTCGATGAGGTCGCCATCGGCGCGCGCGACGAGAGCGTCCTTCGCCAAGCGCGGTCCAATCTGGGCAGCAATTCGCGCGGCCGTGGTGCCGCTGGGCACTTCGCGCGCCGAGCCGTCAGGCAGAGTGATTTGAATGGCGTCCATTTTAGTTTTCGTTTCGGTATTTTGCGGTATTTCCGGCGTCGTTTGACCGCGAAATTTGGCGCGATCTTTGCGTCACGCCCAGTCTCGGGTAGAGCGATACCCGGCCCTTTGTTTTCAGCAACTTAGATACGATTCTACTCGACCGGCAGTCTCGGGTAGATGTGAGATGGGAGTCGGCCGAATTCCGAGGCGAGCTGTGAAAAGCGCCGCCCGCTCCGACTGCGACCGAAACTACCTTGTCACGTCCCATGGCCCACGCGCCTAAAAAACCTCATTTAACCTAGCATGTTCTGGAGAGGATTTCATCCGCTACTTTGGGTCGCTGGACGTTACGCTTTTTCTCAGCTGCTTAGGTACTTAGTTGAACAACATACGAGACCTATAGTATATGAGAATCACAAACGATCTTATGTGGGGTGTGCTATGCCTTTTCGTCCATCTATGAAGTTCGCGCTTGTGTTGCTGAGCACCGCCTTGTTTTTGTTTCTCACCTGCCTACCCCGGACCGTGGGCGCGCAAGAGAAGATGAATCGCTCGGACCAAGATGAAGTATTGGGCATGCTGAAGGACGCTCATGAGGCAGTGAAAAAATACTATTACGACCCGAAATTTCACGGCATCGACCTCGACGCCCGATACCGGCAATACCAGGACCGCGCCAAGGCCGCGCCAGACTTGAATGCGGATGGTGGCCGCTTTTCTATCGGGATTAAACGACAGCCACACGTTTTTCATGCCGCCGCAGCGCCCTTTCAAGTGGGACTACGGCTTCCGCATTCAACTGATCGGCAACACTGGGTACATCTCGCGGCTTCGTCCCGATACGGACGCCGCCAAGAAACTGCAGCTGGGCGATCAGGTACTGGCGTTTGACACGTATTCGGTGAACCGAGCGGATTTTCAAGCCCTGTCGTACACGTTTAACGCTCTGATGCCGCAGCCCAAGGTGCAGCTCGACGTGCGCGATCCCAACGGGGCGACACGGAGAGTGCTTGTGGAGACGAAGTTTCGCCAGGGACAGAGCGTCCTGGATTTCACGGGGCAAGGTGGTGGTGGCGATGTGTGGAAATACATTCAGGAGGGGCAGGACGCAAATCAGTTGGTTAGGCAGCGGCATGTGGAGATGGACGGCATCATGATCTGGAAAATGCCCGAGTTTGATTTGGAAGGCGACCAGGTCGACCACCTGTTTGATATTGCCCGTAAACAAAAGACTCTTATTCTCGATCTTCGCGGAAATCCGGGCGGGACGACTGATACGCTAAGCCGCATGGTCGGCGATGTGATGGACCACGATGTGACTATTGCGAACCGAGTGGGGCGCAAACAACTGAAGCCACTTGTAGCCAAGTCAGCGGGTGGACGAGTTTTTACAGGGAAGGTGATCGTGCTCGTGGACAGTGGATCCGCTTCGGCGGCGGAATTGTTTGCCAGGGTGATACAACTGGAGCATCGCGGCGTGGTGCTGGGCGATACTACTTCGGGCAACGTGATGGAGGCACGCGAGTACGGATACACGCAGGGGGTGCAAACGGTGATCTCGTACGGGTTTTCGGTCACAGAAGCCGATCTGATCATGAAAGATGGCAGAAGCCTGGAACGCGTCGGCGTCACGCCGGACGAGGAGATCATTCCAACATACAGGATCTAGCGGTTGGGCGAGATCCGGTATTGGCGCGAGCCGTGGAGATTGCGGGAGGAAAGCTAGGCGCACAGGCGGCGGGGAAGATGTTTCCGTTCGAATGGGCTGAATTCTAGTAAAAATCACAGTTCCCTGGAGCTGCTGCGGCAGTATCGGTCCGGTCCTCCCTTCATAATACGAGAAGCCTGACGCTCCGCCTCTTCGTTGTATCGCGAGAACCATAACGCATCGTTGTGCTGCTCAGTTTACCGGCGTCCCTCAACATTGGCCGCGGATCAGGTGCGGAGATCGTTGGCGCGGTCGTGGGTGGTTAGGTAGCCGAAGAGTCCGCGAGGAGCCAGCGTCCTTTTTGGAAGTGACCACATCGAGTTCTAGGCTGTCGTTGATGTATTCGCCGGAGGTGGTGTGGCGCCGCACAGCGACGTTGATCGGACGGGCATGAATGGAATATAGTTTGCGGCGTGGCAGACACACGCAATCCGGGATCGCAAAGCCAGCTGGAACTGATTCGAGTCGAGGCGGAAGATAGAACTGCGCTGAACGGGCTGCTGTGGGAGCCGCAGCGAGCCGGCGATTCGCTGGTGATCCTGGTGCCCGGCGGCACCACGGGCGCGGCACTGTATCCGGCGCATGACTACTCGCCGCTTGCCAAGGACCTGATCGACAGCGGCTACGCGTTTCTGCTCTCCAACATGCGCGCGTCGTACAACAACGCGTACGCGGAATATGGCGACGCTGTGAAGGATATCGCCGCGTTCGTGACGTACGCGAAATCAAAGGGATACGCGCGGATAGCGATTTTGGGCATCAGCCTCGGCGGCCCTCGCATGGCGCAGTACGTGGCCGAGCGAGGCGACCCCGCCGTGAAAGCCGTCGGCTTCGTCGCTTCGATCCCATCGCCGTATCTGGAGTTTCAGCTCCGGAGCAGCGAGGCGGACAAGCGCCGACTTGAGGAAACGCTCAAGCAGGCGCGTGAATTGGTGGCGCAAGGCAAGGGACAGCAACCGGTGGCGTATGACAACTGGTTTCCCGGCGGCGTATCGGTGATGGGGACCGCACAGGCGCTGATCAGCTTCTTCGGAGCGCCGAGCGATCCGGGGACGCCCAGCTCGGTCAAATACGGCCCGGAGATCAAAGTTCCGGCGCTGGTGATCCATGGCGACAAGGACGAACTTGCCCTCCCACCGAACGCCCAAAAAATTTACGACAGCCTGACGGCCTCTCCACAGCGCGATCTGGTTTGGGTTAAGGGCGCAAGCCATTTCTTGACGCCCGGGCCACTCGCGGAGTCCTACGCTCGACAGACTACCGACTGGCTGGTGAAGAACATGCCCGCCTCACCTCGTCCATAGGTCATTTCCTCGCAAACTCCAATTGCCGCTCCTGCGCTTACCGGGGGGCACGGCGGATCAGGTGCGGAGGTCGTTGGCGCGGTCGTGGGTAGTCATGTACCCGAAGAGGCCGGCGAGCCCCCAGCGTCCTTTTTTGTAAGTGACGACATCCAATTCGACGCTGTCGTTGATGTATTCGCCGGAGGTGGTGTAACGGCTGGCACCCTGGAGCGCGTGGACCTTTTCCACACCGGCGTGGAGGATGCGGCCTCCGGGCGGCGCGTCGGCAAAATCCCATCCCCAATTTCCCATCCCGAGTTGTGCAAACAGAGTGCGATACCCGGCGAAATCGACGTGAAACTTGTCGAGCATTTCCTGGGTGTAGTTCACGGCGGATAGGCGCGTTTTGACGCCATTGACCTGAATCGCTTTTAGGGCCTTGAAGCCGCCCTGCGGCGCGAGTTCCCAGGTTGGACCTCCGGCGCTGACGCTGAGGTTCACGCCGAGTTGGCGAATCGGGCCCCAGACGGCCTGCTGGTCTCTATTCATGTACGCGAGGCAATGATCCTGGCGGAGACGTCTGGCCTCCGCGGCGCTATCGGGATATTCTACGTGCAACATTTGCGCAGGCGTAAAAATGGTGGACATGGCCTGAATCGCCCATTTGCCGTCGTTGTTAGTGACGCAATAAATTCCCTGGCAGCGCAGTAGCTTATGACCGTCGGGACCGAAGCGGTTGTAATTGAGCGAGAGATTCACGGCGATAGGATTGGAATTGAAGATTTCGATGCCGTCGAGAACGTCGTAGCAGCCGGGCTGGAGGTAGCCATCGTGTCCGGTGAAGCGTTCCGGGTGTTCGGTCATGTTCATCGATGCGGGCGCGTGGGCAATGAGATCGCCAGGAGTTTGAACGACGATTACGTCAGTGCGTTCGAAAGTGCCGAAGGGAAAGTGCAGCAGGTCCGCCATCGCTTTTAGGTTGCGCTCTCCGAGGGCGGCAAAATATTGCGTCATCACACGAACGGCGGCGGGGATGGAGTCTTTGTAGCAGATGGGGAAGCGAAGGTCAGGAATGCCGTGTGGCGACATTCCCGCAGGCGGCTTCAGATCGGGTTCGGCAGTCTGCGCCTGCTGGGCTGCGTGTGCCGCCGCTTCCTCTGGATGTGCAAGCGCCGATACCACTCCAGCAGCGCCTAGCAATCCGGCCGCTGCGGCACCCTTTATGAAGTCGCGGCGGTCGGATTGAACGTCACCCGCGTAAGCCTGTTGATTTTCGGCACTCAGATCAGCAGCCATCGCAGTTCTCCTTTCGCGTCGATTGGAAATCGAGCGCCCGGGCAGCTCGCCCGTGGGTAACGCATACAACGATTGCGGGCAAACACGCGCAAGAATAGCACTGCTCCGCGATGTTAAGCGGGAGTTCGATTTTTCAGAGGCACGAAGGGGGCTCAAGCGAGCGAATGCCAATTGCCACATAGGGCGTGCGAGCGAAGGCGCCACGGCAAAATGCGATTAGGCGAACGCTTCTAATCCTGTTCGCCGAGAGTTTGGGCGTATGACTTGCCGTAAGGATAGAAGAGCTCCTTGTGGCCCTGCTGCCACGCGGCCTTCATCTCCGGCGTGGTGATATCCCAGTCGGGCCGGCATTTTTTCAAGACAGCGCGAAGATCCTGTCGGAGCTCTTCCAGAGTGGGGCGGCCAAAAAACCAATAGCCGTTGTAAATCTTATTAACGACGAGTCCGGGCTCGAGAACAATCACGTGCGGGATCATGGGATTGTGGGCAGGATCCGTGTATTCGACGAGATCGAGGTCTTTTTGAACGGTGCGGCCAGCGTCCGAGAGAAACGGCCAATGGGCGCCGATGCCGGTGCGATATTCGTTCGTATCAGTGATATTGTCAGTGCTGATGGTGACCAAACGGCAATAGGCGACTTCGAGTTCACGGTGGAGTTGAACGAGGCCTTCGGGTTGCCGACGGTCTTTCGGGCAATAGCCGCCGCGGCTAAGGACAAGAATCATGGGATGCTGCCCTTGAAGTTCCGAGAGCTTGCGGCGCTTAGCGGTGTGGTCGGAAAGCTCGTAGTCGGGGAATTTTGCACCGGGGACAATGTCAGGTCACATGTTCAATCCTCACGAGTCGGATGCTTGCTTACAGCCCTAGTTCGCTTAGGCCCGGATGGCCATCGGGGCGGCGACCGAGCGGCCAGTGATACTTGCGATCGGACTGCGAAATGGGAAGGTCGTTGATGGAGGCGAAGCGCGTGGCCATCAATCCGTCGTCGTTGAATTCCCAGTTTTCATTGCCGTAGGAGCGATACCAATTGCCTGAATCGTCGTGCCATTCGTAAGCGAAGCGCACGGCGATGCGATTTCCGGTGAACGCCCAGACTTCTTTGGCGAGCCGGTAGTCCAACTCCTTGGCCCACTTGCGAGTGAGAAACGCGATGATCTCGTCACGTCCGTTGATAAATTCGGAACGGTTCCTCCATCGAGAATCGATGGCATACGCAAGAGCTACCTTCCCCGGGTCGCGCGTATTCCAGCCATCTTCGGCGAGGCGGACTTTTTGAATGGCGCTCTCGCGAGTGAAAGGAGGCAGAGGTGGCCGGGTTGTAGGCGCTACAGTTGTCATGATTGTCTCCGCAAAGCGCTTCGACTTTATCCTGTCGTCAGGCTTAGCCCTTCGATGGGCGCTTGTTCCACCCGTGGAAGCGCGAGCGGTCGCCGGCATCCCAAGACTCGCGAAGTCCAGGGGCGCTCAGGTCCCAATCGGGTCGGATTTCGCGGGTCACGGCGCGGAGATCGTGCCAGAGATCGGAAATCGACGGGCGTCCCCAGAACCAGTAGCCGTGATAGATGCTGTGGATCACCAGTCGCGGCTTGAGCACAAGCGTATACGGGATCATCGGGTTGTGCTCGGGATCAGTGTACTCCTGGATGTTGAGGTCCTTCTGGACAGTTCTGCCGGGATCGGAAAGGAAGGCCCATTCCGCGCCTAGCGACGCGCGGAACTCCTGGAGCGTGTGGTGGTCGTCGGTAGAGATGGTGGCAACTTGGGTATAGGCCACGGCGATCTTGGGGTAGAACGCGGCGAGTTCCCGATGCTGCTGGTGTTCCTTTGGGCAGTAGTGCCCGCGCGCGAGGGTGAGGATCAGCGGGTCATCGCCCTGCAACTCGCTGAGCCTGCGCGGCGTGTTGGTGTGATCGGGCAATTGGTAGTCGGGAAAGGTTCCTCCGGGCACAATGTCAGGACGCATGGTTGGGCTCCTCAAATTCGAAGAGAGATCCTTCGATCATTCCGCTCGCTTAGGATGACGACGGTAGCCGGATCGTCACATGGTGAGCACAACGCGGAACTGCGCCTTGCCGCTCATCATGCGCTCGAATGCCTCGCCCGCTTTTTCGAGCGGATAGGTTTCGATCATGGGACGAACTCCAGATAGCTCCGCGAAGCGCAGCGTGTCCTCGGAATCGGCTGGAGTTCCGGCGGCCCAGCCTTGAATCGATTTGACTCCGGAAATGAGCTGAACAGGCGTGACTTCAATCGCGTCGAATGCGGCGCCGATGACCATGAGCTTGCCGTTAGTGCCGAGGCCGTCAATTAGCTCGGACATCGCTTTTCCACTTGGAGCCGTGGCGAGAATTACTCGCGCACCGCCGAGCTTTTGCAATTCCTCGGCTGGCTTGGTGGCTTTGCTGTCGATGTAGACGTGCGCTCCGAGTTTTTCCGCGAGCGAGGCATTTTCCGGGCCGCGCCCGATGGCCGCGACTTTGTAGCCGAACTTGTTGGCGAATTGAATGCCGAGGTGGCCCAGGCCGCCGACTCCCTGCACCGCAACGAGATCGCCGGGCATGGCTCCGCTGTGGCGCAGCGAGTTATACGTAGTAATGCCGGCGCAGAGAAGCGGCGCAGCTTCGACGAAGCTAAGACTGTCCGGCAGGGCGACGAGCGCCTCGATGGGGGCGATCATGTATTGCTGGTAGCCGCCGTCGTAGCTGATGCCCGGGATTTTCAGATTGCGGCAATTGCGAAAATCCCCACGGCGGCAGGAGGGGCAAGTATTGTCCTGGCCGCCGTGCCAGCCCACGCCGACACGCTGGCCTTGCTTCCAGGACGTTACACCGGCGCCTAGTTCGTCGATCACCCCGGCAATTTCGTGCCCCGGAACGCGGGGATACTGAATGCCGGGCCAGGCGCCTTCTTTCGTAAGAACATCACTGTGGCAGACACCGCAGGCATGCACTTTTATGCGAACTTGCCCTGCCTCTGGGCTGGGAATTTCGCTCTCGACGATCTGGAAGTCTCCGCCGGGCTTCGCAATCCGGGCGGCCTTCATTGGCGCTACTCCGACTTTAGCGGTTGCCATAATGCTCGCCTCCTTGAATGGGGAATCTGATGCTGTGGACCGACTGTCCGATGCGAGTAAAAAACTGTTCGCTGGACGGACCGGTCAGAGAGGCGGGTCTGCTTCGATTGGGTGCTGGTTATCTTTCGAAGTAGCTGGTGAAAATGTAGTCGCGCGTTTTGACGACCGTGCGGCGGCGGTCCGCTACGGAGAGATCTGCCGATGAAACGGGTCCGCCCCAATGGTGCCGACGAGTTCATCGAGATAAGCGGAAGCGCTGACACGAGCGAGTTGCGCGCGGGCCAGTGAGTAGCGGCTGTCGAATTCAAAGCCGTTCCGCGATTGCTGCCCCGCGGCGCGGAAATCTTCGAGAGCGCGGACATGGCGCTGCCAAAGCGCCACGTCGCGCGTTTGCTTGGTCCGCAGGCGCTCGCGGTACCAATCACTTGCGAGCAGGGCTTCGCGAGTAAAAATCGAACGGACGCCGGGATGATTCGCGTCCATGCCGCGATAGGCTCCGTGAGCCATGATTTCCAGCAGAGCGCGCAGGGGAGGGCAGGCGGCATCAACGCTGCCATCGTCGAAATAATTTCCGGCTACCGTGCGCTGGGATTCCACGATGGCGTCAACTCCGGCGCAAAACATCTGCAGGTTTTGCAGCTCCGGCCGCAAGAACTCGGGCGGGAAGACCGCGTCGGGCGTCTCGAAAATGCGTCCGAGGAAATGGTCGACGAAAAGAGTGGTGATGCGGTAGCCGAGGCGGCTGGAAAGAACGTGTCGCCCATGCAGGACGAGGTCATCCACTTTTTCGAGATAGCCGTGGTCGATCAGGAAGCGCGGAGCGCGTTCGTGGACGCGCATGCGGCACCAGATTTCGGGGACGAGCAGACTGACATCGTGATCGACGCGGAACCGCGGACCGATGTAGCCGGCGGAAGTGGTAAAGCCGTTGTCTCCGGTGAGGATAGCGGAGACAAGAGCGTTGTTGAGATCGACAACCGGCCAAAGCGCGTTGAACGGACCTTTGGTGAGCGCGCCTTCGCTGCCGAAACCAGTAGTAGCCGGAGATTTGCCGGTGAGGCTGGAGATGAACTCCATGAAGAGCTCCGGCAGCTCCTGAAAATGGATCGGGCTGTAGACGGCCAGCGGCGGCAGGCCGACGGCGGGATCAGGCGGACTGTTACGGCGTCCGGCAAGTACGGAGTTGACGGGAAAGTGGACCAGGCGTCCGGCTGGAACCTCGCGTTCGAGGCGCGCGGCAATTTCGGCGAGATAGGTTTCGCGCGGCGAGGCGAGATCGGGACGCTTTTGCAGATAACGGGGATTCAGCGAAGGCTTGCCATTGACGAGGCGCGGGCGAGATGAAGCAACGACAAATGCGTCATGAGTATTCGCGGGCGTCGCTTCGACGAAACTTTCAAGCAGGCGCTTCATGGGCGCGGTGAAGCGGTCAAACTCGACCACGCGATCGACGAGCGCGCGAGCGTCGTCTGGCGTGAGCGGTTCGTAATTCGATAGAAATGTGCCGGCGCTGGCGATGTCCGCTTCAGCCTGATGGTCAACGCCCGGGTCGATGGCAGCGTCGGGCCGCTGGAATAGCAGCCATTCGCAATTAGCGACTAGCTTGACGCTTTCCGCCTTGTTCTCGCGGTCGAGGTCATTCAGGGTGGCGGCGGGAACCACGACGGAGGCGGTGATGTCGTCTTCCACCTGGACTTTCTCGGCAGGATGAAAATCGGGGCGCAATTTGAAGATGCGCCAGGAACCGTCAGGATCGTAGCCCACGCGCAGGTAATTGCTGACGAGCGGTTCGTTATCAAATTTCAGTTCGTGGCCAAGGAAGCCGTTGACGCGATCGACTGTGAAATGCGAGCGCCAGTCGCCGCCCCACTCCGGGTGGTAGTAACGCTTGACGGTGAACAGGAGTTGGCGAGTGGTCTGCGGGAGACGGCGCAGCCATTCGTTATGTTCGTCAGTGTATTCAGGAGAAGGCGTGAGCAACTGAATGACGGAGCCGAGGGTGCGGTCCGGGCCGAGAATCGGGCGACGCGAGCGCGCATCCGGCAGGCGAGATTTGTATACGCCCGAGAAATCGCGATCGAAGATGGCGGCGACTTCGTCCATATCGCGGTGGTAGTCGCGGACGTAGACGGGACCTTTCAGCAGCGCGCCGGCGATGGACTTGGAAATTTCGGATTTGCCTCCGCCGGAGACGGTGCAGGGCTTGTGGCAGAGCGTACCTCTAGGGCGCGAGCCGATCAGGCGCCATGCCGGGCCCTCCGACTGCTTTTCGAGACGGATGCGGAATCCGTTGGGGAGCACGTACACCGCTGAGCGGCGAAGAGCAAGCAAATGAGTCGCGCCGCCGTGATGCCACTGGACGTGACCTTCCCGCACGGCGAAGACGGAATCGTCCGGAACGTAGTAAACGCCCGGGAAGCGGCGATCCACGGCGTAGCCTTCTGGAAAGCGCTCGACCATCTCGCCCAGGATGCTCATGGCGTGGCCGAAGGTGGCCTTTTTCAGGCTGACGGTGCGGTCGGCGTAGAAGTCCTGGCCGAGGACGTAGGTGGCAAAAGCGATGGCGCCGCCTGCGTGTTCCTCTTCGCAGAGCCCGAAGAGATTGGCGGCGTAGCTGATCTGCGTTTTCACTTCTTTCTTGCAGTAACCGAAGTAATTGTCCGCGATGATGGTGACCATCACGCCATGCTGGTCGCGGCAGGTGATTTTGAACGGCGAGCCGCTGTTGTAAAGCTCGTCCGGATCGCGCCAGCACATGCCGTCGCGGCGCTGGCGGTCGGTGGCATCTTCAAAACGCGGCAAGCTGAGTGCGGATTTCTTGAGTGTGGTGAGGTGCGGCGCGAGGATCACACAGCCGGTGTGGCCGGTCCAGTGGGCTACGTCGAGAGCGGCGTCATTTTCTGGAAGATGAGGATCGCCGCCGTTGCCGAAAATGGATTCGACGAAATCGAGATTGCTGACCAGGCTGCCGGGGACGAAGAAACGGATTTCCATGGTCTTCTCGGCATCGACTCCGGTGGCCGGGCAAACGAGCGGGCGCAGGAGCAGTGACACAAACAGGCGCGAGGGTTTGGGCCAGTTGGCGGTGAAGGGCAATGCCAAGACCTCAGAAGGCGGGTCGAGGGCGGCGGCCAGCAGTGCAGCGAAAGTACGTTTTGGGACGGCTCTCTTATCGGCAGCGATCGGAAAACCACCCTCGGCGATGTGGAACACGCCTTTGGTGGTGCGGCGGTCGTTCGAGGGATTGTGTAACACGCCTTGCGGCACGCTGTAACTGCGCAAGTAGGGTGAGGAAAAACTCCGCGCCTCGGCCGGAAGAGAAAGAACGCGCGCAAGACCCGCGAGATCGAGTATGAACGTGGACGACGGCAGGCGCGGCGTAGTTTGCGGGCCGCCTTCGCGCAGATGTTCATCGAGAAAACCTTGAATACGCGCATCGGCTGGACACAGATAGTCCGACAAGAGGCGCTCGCGCTGGTGGTAACTGCGCAGGAGTGGCTGGGCAAGTTCCAGGAAGGGAATTTCGGTACCGGCTGGGGGTATTTCACCCAGAGCGGCAAGTTTTAGCTGAAGGTACTGAATCAGTTCGGGCGCAGCTTTGGGCGCAGTCATTTTTTACGCGGCCCCACTCACGTTTACCTTCCTTCCAAACGGCGCGTTAAGTTTAACAATGGTCGCCTCACGCCAATAAGCTAAAACTGCCGACCGGAAATTCGCGACGGCGGTCGAGCCGGTGAGCGGCGATCAGGGAATGATCACGCCCGGAAGGCCGCGAAGGTGAGTGTCGGCGGTGACGAGGTGCGCTTGGTGGACGCGGGCGGTCGCGTAGAGGATCGCGGCAAGTCCGTGCAGGCGGTGCTCCACGCTGAGATGGGCAGCGGAGAGAGCAACCGTTTCGTCAAAAGGGATCACGCGATGATGGAGCGCCTGGGACAGGAAGCGGTCGGCGAGGGTGCGGCCGCGATGCTTTGCCAGGTGCTTGTAGACTTCGAAGATCACCAACGAAGGTACCAACACCGATGATTCGGATTCAAGATAGTGGGCAAAAGCAGAGGCCTTGGAATCTTCAGTGAGGTATTCGAGCCAACCGGACGAATCGACGACGAAAAGCTCAGAAGCGCTCCGTGTGGTCACGGTACTCCTCTTTCCAGCGCATGCCTTTGGCCAAGCCGCGCAACTCTTTCACTGGACGATGCGGCACCAGGTAGAGCGAACCATCCAACGAATAGATGAGCAATTCTTCACCAGGCTCAATGCCGAGTTCTTCACGCAAGGATTTGGGAATGACAACCTGGAATTTCGGCGAGACCTTCACTTTGGCTTTTTCCATAAAATTCCCTCGAGGAATGTATCGACCTCGTAATTGTATGTCAATATGCCTATCGATCCACAACGCGTATTACGGTGTTGGAACGACGACACATCTAATTGAAAGTACGGTCGTTAGATCGTCGAAACTTCGACACGCGTCACAAAGAAAGCGCTCAATTGATCGCTTCGGCGATGCGCGAAAACGCGCGCGCTAAACCGAACAAATTTAGCAGTCGACGCGCCGACATGATTTTTCGATCGTGCATGCACATGAGCGGACAGCCGCTACGCGATACGCATCGTTTCGGATTTCGAAAATTGCTGTTGTTGCGTTCTCCACACCGGAAGGATGGTGCGCTGTTGAGGTCATCGCGTAATCCGCATAGGGATACCCTGGAAACGCTGCGCGTTCCGCGGATCAGGCATTCGGGCGTCTTACCCGGCGCAGCCATTCGCGTAAAGACGCACGCAACCCATAGAAAATAAACGATCGGGCACACTGACACCCGTCACAGGGTGCAACGCAGCCCCGCATCGAAAGTCTCGCTATTTAATGCCCAGCAACCTGATCGCATTTTTGTAATAGATGGCTTCGCGATCGGCGCGCGAGATATCGAGCGCGTCGATTACGCGAATCGTTTCGCGGATGTACATAGGCCCGCCTTCGGGGTCGAACGGCGCGTCGGAAGAGAAGAGTACGTGGCCGATCCCGTAGAAGCTGAGCGCGCATTCGACCGCAGCTTTCGAGCCGAACGTCGCGGTATCGGCGTAGAAAAACTTTTTGAAGTATTGCAAATGCGGGAGCTTAAGTTCCTTCAGCAGTCCACTGTAATCGGTGTCCGAGGTGCGCTTGCCGAGCTGGCTCCAGCCGGTCCCGACCCGTCCTTCGAAGAAAGGAACCATGCCGCCGGCATGATGGATGATGAATTTCAGTCCGGGCATCTCGTCGAGCATTTTGGAAAAGACGATGCGCGCCTGCGCCGCGCTCGATTCGTAGGGCCAGCCAAAGGTCCACCAGATTTCGTACAGCGACTTCTGCTCGGTCGCGAAGTCCGGAATATTCGCGGTGCGCGCCGGATGTATCCAGATGGGCTTGCCGAGCTTTTCCATCTCCTGGAATACGGGACGGAATTCGGGCGCATCGAGCGATTTACCGGAGACGTTCGCCGGAATCTGGATGCCGCAGGCGCCAAGCTGACGGATCGCACGGCGCGCTTCCGCGACGCCGCCTTCTGGATCGCGCATGGGCACCGCCGCGAGGAAGCTCGGAAAGCGGTCCGGATATTTCTGGCAGAGCTCGGCCATCCCGTCGTTACCCAGGCGCGCCAGTTCGCGCCAGTCGTCGGGCGAGCCGGTGGCGTCTGGAGGCGGAGAAGCAAGCGAAAGAATCTGCTGGTAGCCGGGGAATTTGTCCATCACCTGGAAGCGCACGTCGAGATTGGTCATCATCGGGATGGCTTCGCTGCGGCGGTGCATGTCGCGCATCTGTCCGGTGGTTTGCAGCAGCTTTTCGTGGAACGCTTTGGGCCAGATGTGGGTGAAGATGTCGATTTTGCGGATGGTGTTTCTGCTGCTAGTGCTGGCGGCGCGGGATTTTCTGGCGCGCTCTCTCAAGTGCATTTTCTTCGCTCGTGTTGGCATCTTGGTTCCACCC
>JBOGMW010000151.1:0-19470 GCA_050746805.1 Candidatus Acidiferrales bacterium
GGGACCTGTGGATGCTCAAAGCCGCGCTCGATCCGAGCGCCAAGAAAAATCAAGCGACCTCGCTGGATCAGGTGGCCTAAAATGCTTCATACTGCCGCCCACCTCCAACGGAACCGCGGACACCTTCAAGCTCTGAGTAGCTCTCGTTGTTGTAGTAGGGTGGATCAGTCACCACAGCATCGAAAAAACCGTCGTCGAACGGTAGTTCGGTGGCTGACCCCCGGCTGCAATTGACAGGATTGTGATAGTTTGACTCTTGTCGAATGACAGCCGTCGTGAATTGCAGATTACTCCAAGCATCCCCGCTTCCTCCGCCGAAGATGTTCAACTCCGGATAGTCCCACATCATCGCAAATCTTTTCATTGATGATAGGCTTTCGATTTTTTCTCCGACATTGTTCCAGCGTGCCAACGTATTGAATCTGTCTGTTAGGCGGCTGAGCCATAGCCCCAGGTACGTTGTGATAGCCTTCGCACGTTCCGCTCGAATGCCCTCCTGAATCATCGAATCATGGGCGCGCCTTATTTCGCGGGCCATCACTAGCAGCGTCAGTCGTTGGCGCGCAGTGAACATCTGCCTAAAGGTTCGTATGCCATAGAGGTAACTGTTCCCGGTATCAAGCCCTGCATTTCCCGTAGGTTGAATTTCTTCATCAAGGCTACTATTGCCAAGTTCTTCCTCCAAAGCACGGGCGCGTTGTTCCGCAATAGCTTGTTTTTCCGCTTCATGATCGGCCAGCGACTCATCAGTGAAGTAGAGCTTTCCAGTGCCCTCTGGATTCAAGGCGATTACGCACATCAACTGCTGACCGTAACCCGTGGCTTCACCATAGTTACGGACATAGGCCCCTTCCAGGGCAGTCTGGCAGAATGGGCAAACGGTCGAAGAAGCTTCACTGCCCTCTGAAGGATCAAAGTCCAGCGCAGACTCGGAGTCCGCTTCGACAACGCGGAATCGCATAAGTTTCTTCTTTCGGTCGGTCTCTGGCTTGAGGGCGACAAACCCCGATTCCTTTCTTCGCAGCCATGTCTGCCGATATAGGGGGACTGTTGCGCGGCAGGACGGTTTGGGACACGGTGCGGTCCGGGTCCAATAGTAGGCAACAATCGAAAGGTTCTCGGCCTCTTCACTGCCCTGGCGGACTCCGCCTGTATAAGAGAGTCTTCGTTGACTCTTTTTCGACGCAGTTCTTGAAGGAAAAGAATTAAAGAGGTCGGATACTTGTCCATGAACATCATCGAGAATTTTTCGCCCCCACTTCTCGATGTCGTCGGCGAGAGTTGTCCCAAATTGCTGAGGGAAGGTGACTGTGCATAGCTCGATCAGATGAGCGACCGGATTAAGTTCGACGGCGTACGTATCACAACCTAATCGAGCTGCTTCCAATGGAATCGCTCCGCCACCGGCGAACATGTCGAGCACTCGCGGACGCGGTGCGCGTCCGTCCTCAATGTCAGCTGTGGTGATCTCCCGTCCAGAGTCGCGTGATAGTCGTTCAGCGTGGCCCACCAGAATTTGTTGTTTGGCTTCTTCAATGACCCCTGGCAAACCAGGATACTGGCACAATGCTTTGATGAATTTCTTCGCGGCCTTTCGTCCACTTTCTCCATCATTTGTAGGAGTTCCGCCGTTCACTACAAACTGAGATTTCGGTACGAGTGCACCGTACACAGCCGCACGGCAAGCAACCAGCGGACGGCGCGCGCGCCAAAGATGGAGCGTCGATATGTGCCCTTTGGTACGAGGCTCACTGGATGCCTCGGCACTGATGTCCTCAATCGGGAGGTAATCCTCAATTAGGCGTTTGTCCTCTGCGCTCACGTCGTGTCCTCAGAATTCGTCTATTGTGCCTGGGCCGCAGCAGCGGCGGCGGCAACAGGCTCCGGTCCAGCATAGTTCATGGGGTCCAAGTGCTGGCCAATCAAAGCTTGATCGTCGTTGATTACGCCCAGTTGCGATTGGCAAACATTGAGGCACTTCTCAAAACCATAGTTCTTTTTTTCGCCCTGATTACGAATTCGCCCGGTTTTTTCGAAAATGGCTGCCTTCAAAAGCATTTCAAAAGCGTGGTCAAGCATAAGAAGAACACCCGGCGCTCGCGCGGCATCGGTAGGACGGTTGAATAGCTCAACGCCGAGCACCAGTGATTCTCTTGCCCGGTCGAGCAATGAGCGCGTCTTGCGCTTCATTCGTCCCTCGTATTCAACCGAGCGGCTTTCTCTATCGCATCTGCCGGAATGTCATAGTATCTAGCAGCGATGATTTCCCGTTTTGCGTGATCGAGATGCTTCACGGGATTCTGTATTCGCAAAGGCTCGGAGTCGGGATTTTCAAGTGGGTTCCAGACCACGTACAGCCAATAGCTATCTGCGAGCTGAGTCGCCTTGTACCACTCGTTCGTGGTCAGTCGAATAGGCTGACCGCGCTTACGCCCTTTGACCTCGATGCGACGAATCCCGGTGACAGGATCGCGATAGCCCGTCTGAGGATCGGCGGGGCCGATGCTGCGAACGTCAAATCCAATTTTCAAATGTCCGACCCGCTCGCATTCGAACCTTCGGGCAGTTTCGTAAGCGATGACGACATCTTCGGCAGCGATTTCGGACATGCGGCGGACTTCAGGATCGAGGTCATCGAGCGCTGCACCGATCTGTTCTTCGACGGAGCGTGTGCTAGGCAATACTAAGGCTGTAGCGACGTGGCGTACAGGTCCGTGCTTGGCGAGGGTAAGCCGCTCCAGCCCGGCAAGCCGTTCGATTCGTGTGCGGGTGAGATCGGCCAGATCGTTGTCGGCACGCTGACGGGCAATGGCCACATCCGGCTCGCGCATCTCGCGCGCCCTCAAGTTCATGACGCGGTCCTGGGCTGCCCTGACCCGCGCGTCAAACGACTGCTGGAGGTAATCGCGGCACACGTGGACAAAGTGTTGCCGTTCCTGCTGGCACTGGGTGCGGCGTTCGGTCTGATAAGTGCTCTTCAGAAAGTCCGCGGCCTGTGAGGTGTCTTCGGGCACGAGGTTTTCTGGAGCAGCAGGGTGGGCAGGCAGATCGAGCAAGGTATCCGCTGGAATTACAGAGAAGCGCGTTTCGGCGCTCGAGAGTTCCTCCCTCACCGCGACCAGTTCACCTAGAAGAGTTTGGACTTCGCCCTTCGTGTTCTGGCCCCGAACCGCCATTTCGAAGAAGTGCAATTTGTAAGGTGCATCGCTGTTCGTATCCACGAATACACCGACAGCCGCTGTGAGTGTGCCGAGCATTTCATTCAAGCGCTCATCAACTGCGGCGTATAGTGGATGCCCTGGTCCAATGAGGACGGCATCAATATGCTGATCCATCTCTAGGTGCTCTTTGTGGAATGTAACTTTGCGATACGAGGACTCGGGCTTGCCGAGTCGCCGAATGGCGGAAAGCCGGTCGGAGCGTAAATCGGCCAGGACGTGCTCTACGCGATATAGGCCGTCAGCACGAGGCTCAACCTTCAGACCTATCTCGCGAGCCGCATTCACGAAGTGTTGTTCGACGTAGCGCGGCATCAGCCGCCGTTCTTCCGCTTCGGCGTTCGCCGCTTGAAAACCAGAAAAATCCACGTTTGCGCGTGCCAGAGCAATACCCGTTGCCTCCTCGTATTGAAGCAACCGTTTGGGGTCAACACGCTCAATCTGGTCGAGGTATTCGTCCAATCGCCTAGGGTCGTTCGCGGCCTCACGGAGGATTTCAGGCAAATTGATATCGTTCAACGACAGAACTTCACCGATCACGTCGAAAACGCGGTCCGCCAGTGCGTTTCGCATCTGCTCCATTTTCTGTAGCAGCCGCTCAAGAATGCGGCCTTCGATGATTGGCTGGCCCTCTTCGGACTCGCTCGCGACAAAGTTGAAGGCGTGTACGTCGCGGTCCTGCCCGATGCGGTGAATACGACCGAGGCGCTGTTCCAGGCGCGTTGGGTTCCAAGGGAGGTCGTAGTTAATCATCAGGCGACAGAACTGGAGGTTGATTCCTTCACCTGCGGCCTCGGTCGCGACACAGACCTGGCGGGACGTACGGAAGTCCTCCTGCATCCGCTTCCGTTCGTGAGGATTCATTCCACCGTGAATTTGGCAGGTCGAGTATCCCCAACGGTTCAGGTGGTCGAGTAGATGATTTAAGGTGTCGCGGTGCTCCGTAAAAATGAGCAATCTACCTCTGCCGTCTTTCAGTTCGTTGAATTCGGCTTTCGCCAGGCAATCGCGAAGCGCGGTGAGTTTGGAATCAGTGGCGTTGTCGCGCACGCGGCGTGCCTGCGCCAGCAAATCCCGAAGCACAGCAATTTCGGCCCGAAGTTGGTCGAGTTCAATCGCCGTCGTAAATTCGTCGGTCAGGAGATCGCGCTGGGCGTCGTCAAGATCATCTTCATCTTGCTCAGCATCAGCGAGGCGGCCTTGAATTTGTGCAAGCCGCTTCGCCCGCTGTGAAGGTGATAGAGACTCCAACTCCTCAAGGAGACCCTCCTGCTTCTCCAACCGACGGCGGATCGACTCAGCGATGGCCTGCGTTGAACTGGCAAGGCGTCGTTGGAGAACAGTGCGAGCCAGCGCTACACTCTGCTTCTTGCGTCCGCTTGCCTGAGGCAAGAACTCGTTTATATAGGCCGTGACGGCCTTGTACAGGTCGAACTCTTCATGATTCAGCCGGAAGGTGACAGTGTGTGCGTGACGGTCGGGGAAAAGCCGCTGACCGTCGATGTCACGGAGGTCTTCCTTCAGCCGACGCAGCGCCCAAGGACAGTTTTCCCCGAGACTGAGAATGTCGCGCCGAATTTCGCCTGCGCGCTCACCCACCCGAGTAGGCTCTGGAAATAGGTCAGGATCGATCAGCCGGACAAAATGACTGAAGCGGTCGTCATCGCCGTGGTGGGGTGTAGCTGTCAGAAGCAGCAGGTGGTCGGCGTCGGCGGCCAAGCGCTCGGCCAATTGGTAGCGGCGTGTCTTCTCAACCTCATCACCGCGACCGGAAGACCTCTTCGTGTAGGCGCTGCATTTGTGGGCTTCGTCTATGATGACGAGATCCCAGCGTTGCTGCCAAACGCGCTCACGGACATCGTCCTGCTTGGCATAGTCTAGCGACGCAATTACCTGCGTCGCACGCTGCCACGGGTTTACGAGTTGCTGCTGGTCAACGGCAGAGAAAATGATCTCGAACGGTTCGCCAAACCACCTTAGTAATTCATCTTGCCATTGAATCGTTAGGGGAGCGGGGCAGAGTATGAGGATGCGTTCAATGGCTTCGCGCAGCTTCATCTCCTTGAGCAGGAGACCCGCCATAATCGTCTTGCCAGCGCCGGGATCGTCTGCCAGCAGAAAGCGGAGTCGCGGCTGCGGCAGCATTTTCATGTAAACCGCTTCGATCTGGTGCGGCAGGGTGCGGATACCGGAAAGACTAACGGCAAACTGACAGTCGTGAGCGTAAGCCAGTCGGATACGCGCGGATTCCACAAGGAGGCGTAGCTTTTCCGCATCGGCAGGGTGCACGATGGCCTGTGTTGTAACCACCCGGCCAACAAGCGCAGCAGCCTCTTCCAATGAGAGGATGGCCTCATCCGGCGACCCATCGCTCAGACGGACGCGGCACTCGTATCCTGAGCCGATGAATCGAATCGCCTCCAGCGTAACCGGCTCCAGAAAATGGCCGGGCAGGGCTATTCGCTGGCCCAACGGAAACTTGCTCTCTGGCGTCAAAATGGGATCTGTTGACATCTAGTTAGCGTTCTCGGAAAGCAACTGATTCTACACTTACTTGTGAAACAAAAAAGTTAGGGCACCGAGTGATTGTTCCCAGCGGTATTACAGTCTCGGGTCGCGAGGTGATCTCCATCAGGGTCTCGATGGTGTAAAGGAAAAATCTGCACCTGTATCACAAGGAGGTTCGATCTGAGTTCGATTTACCCTCGCGAAGCATCGCTCAGCCCTTGTACTTTGCTCTTAAAAGCAAATCAGACCTTGACATCCGGGAAGAACTGAGTACAATAGGAGCAGATCGAAAGATCTAAGGATTCTAACGCTTGAGGGCCCTGCAAAGGGCCCTCTTTGCTTTTATAGCGGCTGGCTCATCTCCTTCTTCCAGCAGATGAAATCCCTGACCTTCTGAATGTCGTAAATGAATAACCCCTTTCCCTGCAGGGCATTGAGTTCAGTTGCTACCCTTCGCGCTGTTGCGAAGACGTATGCCCTTTTCCCGTTTGTGAGCAACTGTTCAAGAGGGTCGGCAAAATCACTGTCGCCGCTCCAGAGAACGAAGGACTCGACAACTTTCCTCCCAAAGTCGAGGAGGATATCTCTCCCGATTTCGACATCGAAATTACACTTGCGATCTTCGAGGTGGGTTTGTCCTGCTTTGTTGAGTTCCCTGAGATGGTTGTTCAGATATTCAATAGCCTCAAGCTTTAAGTTCTTGAGGAGCGGCCATCGGATGAAATTCTTCAAGATGTCGGGCGAATTGGTAGGGATACTCGAAACATTGATCGAGTGCCGCATTATTTTAACTGGCTTTGTTTTCACTTCGTAGCCGAAACCCGTCACCTCTTTGATAAAGCGTTCCGATTCTGCGTCTCCGACGAGAGTCCCCTGGTAGAACTTGATTGATTGAATCGTGTCGAAGGAATCGAGAAATTGCTTTAATCGTTTGGGATCAACATGCCACCCAAGTTTTTCGGACCAGGGTCTGACATTTGCATAGTCGATATAAATATTCGTCGGTGCATCCAGAATTTTCTGAAGCTCCGTATTTCGGTCGGGATATTTGTCCGCGAGCTTTTTGATCCTGTCGGTCTTCGCTTTGAACATGGGATAGTCTCATTATGCAGCTTGCGGTTCGCTTCGTCACGCCAAGTTGAGTTTAGGTAGTGGATCAGTTCGAACCCACGCTTCGAAATACGACAATTAAGCTCTTTGGGTTATGAACCCAAAGAGCCATCCTCGCTTGGATTACTGACGATAAGACAACTTATTGGCATCGATATCGTGCGCATTTGCCTTCGCGCCGCTACTTTTTGATCAATCCCATCTGCGTTGCAATTGCGGCATCTACCATTCGAGTTGGAAGAAGTCTGGGCAGTGTCCAGTTTTTCAAGCGCTGTGGCACAACTGCGTACCTGGGCTTCGGTTTCGCGGCCGTCAGGGCCACATAAACCGCTTTTGCCAATCGCGCAGGGGGCAAACCTCTACGCCCCTCTTTCACAATATATTTCTGGAAGTTCTCGATCGCTTCCCAATAAGGAGTCGACTGGAACTCGTTCAGGTCCTCTTTTTCGCCTTTGTCATACATGGCAGTGTTGACCGCGCCAGGCTCGATGATCACCAGACCGATACCGAACAACATCAGTTCGCGTCGGAGGGCCTCTGACATGCCTTCCAATCCCCACTTCGAGGCGGCGTACGCACCTAGGAGAGGTGGTACAACTTTTGCTACCGTGGAGCTAATGTTTACGATTCTCCCCATTGGACCTGTTCTCTTGTTGTCTGTACCAAGCAGCGGAGCAAAGGCTTGCGTCACCATCATAGGGCCGATCATGTTGGCCTCAAGTTGACGTCTGAACTCGCTCGGTCGCAAATGCAAAAGCGGTCCACTGACAACAATGCCGGCATTGTTGACCAGTCCAGCCAGCCTGTTCGAGCCGAGTAGGGCACCTACTTTTTCACTTGCTCGTTGAATGGCATCCGCATCCGTGACGTCCATGATGAGAGGAACATAGCGGTCCCCAATTTCTTTCTGAAGGCGGTCAGCATCGATCTGCTTCCGTACCGAGCCGAAAACACGATAGCCGTTCGCGATCAGTAGCTTTGTTGTCTCCAGGCCAATGCCGGTTGATACTCCGGTTACGACAACATCCTTAGCATTCGCCATGCCCACTCCTTCAAATGTCGAAGATGGTCACTGCACATCTTCATAGTGTTTACCGTACACCTTAGCCTCCTTCGCGTCAAGGTGTACACTGTCCACATGCCTTTCCCTTCCAAAACAGACCGAAATGCCATACTCTCAGCTGCCTTGGAGGAGTTGTCGCGCGGTGGCATCCGCGATTTGTCCCTTCGGAACATTGCGGCGACTCTCGGCCTTGCGCCGAACGCCCTTTATCGCTACTTCTCGGACCGGGCAGCGCTTGAGGCAGCTCTAGCAGATGAAAGCGCCCGCAGATTAGAAGTGGCTTTGCGAAAAGCCGCGCATGGCTTGGTTGCAGCGAAAGCAATTCGCAAAATGGCTGGCGCTTACCTTCAATTTGCAAGGGACAATCGTAATCTCTATGAAGTCTCTATGAGCTTTCATACGCCCGACCATGCGGAATCGGCTCGCCAGAGCCTCTGGAGCTTTACCGTCGAACAGGTACAGCGCGTGACCGGAGAGACGCGTTCGAGAGAGGCTGCGGTCGCACTCTGGGCTCTGCTGCATGGAGCAGCGACGTTGGAGGCAGGGCAGGTGCTCGGAAAGAGCAAACCGGCCAGCGGCTTTGAATTCGGACTGAACGCTTGGCTTCTTCTGGCCGAAACGTCGTCGTCCGCTCCGGTGGCAAAGAAATCTCTGCGGTAGCCAGCCGCTTTGCTCGGCCTCGGGAAACGCGCATCTCGATAGTGACCGCGCAGCGAAAGAGTCACGCATGATAATGTCCTTTATCATGCGTTCGCGCAGAAGATGGACCGTGGATTCAAACTGACCCACTACCTGAGTTTAATTATAGGTTCTCACACAGTTCCGTCCTTCATGCTTGGCCCTATAGAGCGTATCCCACGAACATTTTCCTCGCCGAGGCAGCCTACTGTGTATGCCTCAAAAGGGTCGTACATGAATCGCATTTTCCCACACTATCAGCCCTCTTCCACAGACCGATAGGTTGAAAGATTTCAGCAATTAGGGCCTACTGTCAAATAAGATTCTAGCTGATGCGTGACCATTTATTTATCAGTTATGCGACGGAGGACTGGCCCTTTGTGGAGTGGCTGGCGCTGCGCCTCACAGCCGAGGGATACAGGGTATGGTGTGATCGGATTAAGCTGCTCGGCGGTGAGTCTTATCCCCGAGATATCGACGAGGCCATCAAGAACCGCACATTTCGATTCCTTGCTGTGCTCTCACGCCATTCCGTCAAGAAGACAAATCCGTTGAAAGAGCGGACGCTGGCCCTGAATTTAGCCAGGGAGCGGAAAGAGAACTTTGTAATCCCCATCAACCTTGACGGTCTAAGTCCGAGTGACCTTGATTGGATGGTTTCCGACCTCACTTTCATATCCTTTCATCTCAGTTGGGCCGAGGGTCTCGTCCAGTTGTTAAAGCTGCTTGGAACGTCTAACGCCCCGAGGGACTTTGCCAATGGGCGTTCAGCGGCTGCCGCTTGGTTCGAAGCGCACGACCTCGTCATCCCGAAAGAGGAGCGGCTTTGGACTAACGTCGCGGAAATAACCGAACTTCCCAAGGACATCTATCGGTTTGAAATGGAAAGCGGGTTGTCGAACGAACAGCGGTTCGAAATCTTGAAACTGTGGCCTCATGCAAGAGAAGGCGACATCTTTTGGTCGTTTGTCTATCCACCAGCCGGAATTGTGGAACGGTATCGACTCAAAGAACGAGGCAAGATCACCGACTGGAAATCCGCGAGAAGTGGGGATGTCAACATCCGGCAAGTAGCCGTTCGCGTCTTCAATGAATCGGTGAGGTCGCGTTGTGTGGCACGAGGGTTGGAACTCACACCTGACGGAAGTCTTTGCTATTTCCCGGACTCCCTCTTTCCGAACAATCGACTCGCATTTCATGGCTACGACAATAAGCGTACGTGGGTTCGCACTGTGGGTGTTCGGAACTTTCGCACGATCACTGGCAAGGAATCTTGCCGTTATCATTTAGCTCCATACACGCGAGTATGGCTCGACCACGAAATTGGGAGCCTCGTAGAGATTCGTGTGCGCCTGTTTCTCACGACACTTGATGGCGTACCACTGGAAGAGAAACCCGCCCAGCGGCGACGGAAGCGAATCTGCCGGGCGTGGTGGAACTACGAGTGGCTCTCCCGCACCTTGGCAATTCTTCAGTTTTTAGCTGCTGATGCACCCACAATTCAGATCGGCGATGGAGACTCACAGAAAATGGTCATCACGAAACGGCCACTTTCTGTCCAGATTGGTTACGCTCTTGACGAGTCCATGCTTGAGCCAAGCCGACCAGAATCAGAGGAAGCCGATGAAACGGTACTAGAGTTGACCGAGGACGGGGAAAAAGAACAGGAAGATAACGGAAATGACCAGTAGAGTAACTTTGCTTGACGAACCTCGGCTCGAATTCCATCACGGGCAGTTCCTAGAAGACCCACACGATGGTCTCTCTCTTTTTGGGCCATACGGCTTGGATGTCTCAGCGCATCCGAAGAATTTGACTATTGGACTCATCGGAACTCCCTCCGGGGTTCGAGACTTCACCCAATGGTGCAAGGTTTCAAGAGGGGCGATTTACCCCGGCGATGGTTTCGATACTCATCTGTGGCCGGTGTTTCCCGGATTTGAGGCCGCATTCTGCTCAGACTTACCCCGTGAGCCTGCGTGGGTCAACGAATTAGACCCCGATAGGCTTAATGAATCTTCGATGAACAAAGACCCAAGCAAAAGAGCGGCGGCACTCGTCGAACAGTACCTAAGTGCCATCGAGAAGACGCAAAAGAAGGATGAGGAATTTGGTGTTCTGGTTTGCGTCGTGCCGGACATCGTGTGGCAGAACTGTCGTCCAGAGTCCTATGTTCCCGGAGGAATTGGCGAGGGTGTTTCGAAAAAAGAAAGAAAACTGAGAGCCAGCGGGCAAACAGATTTCTTCAATAATTATGACCCAGCGATCTACCAATACTCAGTAGATTTTCGCCGACAACTGAAAGCACGTTCCATGGAGTTTGGTGTGCCCATACAGATAATCAGAGAGTCCCGGCTGGCAGCGAATCCCGAGAATCGTCCTCGTTTCCAGTCGCCTCCTTCGGACGTAGCTTGGAATCTTCTGACGACCATGTATTACAAGGCTGGTGGCAAGCCTTGGCGACTTGCCGATGCACGTGAAGGCGTCTGTTATATCGGCATCGTTTTTCGCAGAACAGACCTTTCAATAGGAAACCGAACAGCCTGCTGCGCGGGGCTGATGTTTCTGGATTCTGGCGACGGGGTGGTTTTTCTCGGTGAGTATGGGCCGTGGTATTCCCCTGAGAGAAATCAATTCCATCTGTCAGCTAGTGCCGCTCAGCGGCTCTTGGCCGGGGCGTTGAAAACATATCAAGACCTTGAGGGCAAACCACTAAAAGAGATTTTTCTTCACAGCCGCTCAGCTATCAACCGCGAAGAATTCGGAGGATATACGTCAGCATGTCCATCTGGTGTGAAATTGACGGGCATTCGCATTCGAAAAGATTTCGGTGGATTGCGCCTCTTCCGTGAAGGCACTCGTCCGGTTGTGCGCGGAAGTTTTCTGAACGCGGGGCCGAGGCTTGGATACTTGTGGGCATCAGGTTTCATTCCTCGGCTTCGAACGTATCCCGGTTGGGAGACGCCAGTGCCACTGAAAATTGATATCCAGTACGGAGAGGCTGAGATCGAGCAGGTTGCCCGCGACGTACTTGCTCTTACGAAACTCAATTACAACGCCTGTAAGTTCGGTAACTCTGAACCAGTCACAATCGGGTTCTCGGATGCAGTCGGGGAAATACTGGTGTCTAACCCAACGGTGACTAAACGAAGCCCGAAGTTCAAGTTCTACATTTAGAGAGCGGCGAACTCGGGTTAGCAGTGAGGGATTGTCTGGGGCTGGTTGCTTCACGCAATGGTGAAGGGCGATGTCTGCAATGCGAAACATCGGGTTTGATACGAGTGTAATCAATGCGCTTGAGGACGGCGGCACAGAGTCCGAGACTTTGATGAAGGCGCTGCAGTGCGGCTTCGATGTCCGACTCCCGGCGATGACCGCAGACGAAATTCTTTCTACGCCTGTGAGGAAGAATCCAGTGCGTAGGGAGGCCCTTCTTGCCCGGTGCCAGCGACTGCTCGCTTCGGGCCAGTGTATTTGGCCGCCTCATTGGATTCTCCGACTGCTCATTTCGGAGCATTTCAGGAATACGTCGCAGTATGACTGGACGAAGATAAACGTGAGAGCAGGAATCTACGAGCTTGCAATTATCGAGCGCGACTTCACAGACGAGCTCTGCGTCAGTCAGAGGAAGGAACAATTCGAGGTGGAGGAACGGTTCGAGAAGATGTGGAAGGAGCTGCGCCCGAAACTCGATGCAATCCTGGCAGAAGACCCGTCAAAACGCCCAACAAATTATCACGAGGCGGTCGCCATTGCCACGCTGGAAGGAGGTGTGCTCTGGGGCATCGGTCGTGAGCTTTATCGTTATGTCGCGGGCAGCACGCCGACCGAGGCCGAGATAAAAGCGTTCATGGAAGTCTGCCCGCCATTCCGCTGCGCTTGCTACGGTCTCGTGATGGCCTGGTACGACGGGGCGCTCAGACTTCAGGACGGGAAGCCTTCGGCGGGGCGAAACGACTTGATGATGGCAGCTTACCTACCGTATTGCGGGTGCTTCGTGACTGACGACTGGCCACAGGAGATGCGCCTTCGCGAGATTGCTACTGAGGCTCGCGTCGATTGCCAGGTTTTGTCATACGAGAAATTCAACTCCAGTTTCACGGTGACGGTATAGCAGATGACAACAGCTATTCAGACTAGCCCCGTCGTGGTACAACGCCTATACGATGCCCGTTCCTGCCGATGTCGGGTCGCTCCCCTTCTGGCTTACCATTCTCGGAATAGGCGGTACACTTGCTGGTCTTCTAGTTGGATTCGGCCTCAATGAATTGTCTTCTGTAATTCGGACCAGTCGCGAAGACCGCCGGACAATCGGCAAGGCTCTCGCCGAGCTATTGGAAGTTCGACATCACTTGAAGACCTTGCCGCTTGCTATAGAATCACTGAAAGCGAGTCTACCGGGACCTATTGCTGCGCACGATGAATTCATGCTTCGTAAAGCTATTTGGTTCTTCTTGCCCAATACCGAAGGATTGCAGAAAAGATATGAGGACGCTGTCTCTGCGGTGGCTGGAGAATTTCCTACGGTCGGCGACACGCTCATTGCAAAGACGCAGGACACAAGCCGTCCCTTTAAGGGAGGTCCTATCAAGGAGATTCAGCGAGACCATGTGCAGTTCAACACAATTGACGGCGGCCCTGGCGTCCAAATAGGAATGCTTGTGGAATTTGGTGCAAAGGACAACCAGGAGTTCTACTTCTTGAGCGCGACGAAGTGACAGTCTGAGCGCTTTCTAGGAAGATGATACCAGTCCGGTATGGAGCACGTTTGGTGCGGAATCCCCCGAAGCGATGGGGATTGGCACTGATTCAGTTTCCAGACGCTGGCGCACAAGTTCAAGCCTTGCCTTAATCCCTTCAAACGAAAGCTGCTCGGCCGGCGCGGATATGAGCGTCTGCGAAGCTGCAATTACGAAGCGATCAGCCGATGAGATTTCCATTCCTGCAGCCGATAATTTTTTGGCAAGAAGCAAGGTTCGCTGGATCACGGCGTCCATGTCCAGCGCTACGGCGTTCGAGCAAGTGCGTTTGCAACACACCAGAATCGCATCGAGGCTGATGGGGTCCTTGGCAGCAGTCTTGGGACTGGACGCGCGCAACTCCGCATGCACGGGATGCGCGACGATCACTTCAAGCCCGGCAGCCGTAATTGCCTCGTAAATGGCGGCCCACCCTTCCTCGCGCGAGTGATGGAAGCTAAAGGCCAGTACGCCAGCATCCTTAAGAACACGGCGGGATTCGGAAAGCACATTCGAGAGATGGCGCGCGAAGGTGCGAGGGTCTTTGTGCTGCACTTCCCCGGAATCCGAGCAGTCCGGCCGGTCAAACCACCCATAGCGATGACGAAGTACCGGCGATAGCCATGCAAAAAAGAAATCGCTCAGCTCGCTATAGTGAACGAAATCAAAATAGGGGGGGTCGGTTATGACCGCATCGACGGACGCGTCGGGTATCGGTAGGCGCGCGCTGTCGCCGTTCAATATGAGCGCCCCCTGCTCTTCCGTGCTCAACTCCTCCCACGAACCCACTTGGTGCACGTCGATGGGGTCGCTCGCGACAATCTTGCGCGCCTGGCCCTTCTCGCCCAGCGGATTCGCGTCGGGTGTCACCTCGAACGGTTCATCAAGGTAGCGCTTGGCGCGTATGAGGCGCGACTCGAACAAGGTGCTGAAGGTGCCGCTGCTCTTCTCGGTGCCCCACACGGAATTCTCAAGGGGGGTGCGTTCGGGCTTCAGGATATGGTTGGAGAACATGTGCCGCACAGCGCCCGTCCCCTCCCCTTTGAAGCTGCAGAACAAGTTGTTGAATTCGAGAGTGCTGGAAAACAGGCAAAGCATCTGCTCCTGCACCGCCTGGTCTTCGAGGTGGCGAATCTCTCTCAGCAGAAGACCAAGGCACAGCAATTGACGCGCATTGAAGAACTCGCGCCAATGAAGGTAATTGTAGCCTCGCGCATGGTTCGTATTGTGACCAGGCCTGACAGTGAGGGTCGGCAAAGGAAGGTCTTCCGTGGCAAGCCTAGTCTCGGCCTCGGCATAGAGCGCCTGGTCCTCTGGTCTTGCCTTCAGGTAGACTTTCTCGCCGTTCGCCCGAAGTGCCATCATCGCGTAAAGCCGGTGCGGCAAGGGCGATCCGTCTGCGGGGAGCAAGTCTTTGATTTTATGCTTTCCAATCGTGGCTGTAACATGCTGGCCGGAAGCCCTCCCCTCTTGCGGATTGAATGCGTGCTTGCAGGCTGAGCAGACCAGGCGAGTGCTGTCGTAGCGATCCTCGATGATGTCCCAGCACTCAGGGCAGACGATTTGCGCCCTGGGTTTCTTTTTCGGATAGGCGTCCTGCGCAAAAACATAGCGATCAAACAAAGGAATGGTCTCGCCATCGGGAGTGCGAACCGTCTTCACCCAGAAAAAGTATAAGACAGGAATCGGCTCCCCCGTGGTCGGGTCCGTTGTTTGGTAGTAGCGTCGAATAGCGGGGGCGACCGTGCGCTCCAGATGAGCGAACGCGTCACGAAGCGCGATCTCGGACACGCGGGCAAGTGACTGGCGCACGAGAAATGTGCTCACGGGATTGATGTCGCAGCCGACGACATTCGCTCCCAGCTTGAGTGCTTCGCCGAGAGTCGTGCCGCTACCCATGAAGGGATCGAGCACGGTCTTTCCCTTGAGGTGGTGGCGGTGATAGAAAACATCCCATATCTGCGTGTGCTTCGGGCTGAGCGCCCCGAGGGTAATCGCGCGAAAGACCGATCCCAGTCGTGTCGCCCACCATTTGTGAATATGGTAGAGCGGCCGATTGATCTCTTTGCGCCAGCTCTCATGTTCCGCCACCTGGCTGACTTCCACGATGGGAAAATCACGCTCAAGAGCGGTTTCCTGGCGTTCATCGGCGAAAGCAAGTTTGGTTGCGAGTGGATTCATTCCTCTTCCTGCTCTTCCGCTTCCTTAACCGCTTCAAAGATGGCGGCGCGAGAGACCATAGAAACAGGTTTCGGCGCTTGCGACTTCAAGCGATAGGCGGTGAAACGATGCTCGGTGCCGGCACGTGGGTTGGGAATTTTCTCGGCCTTCAGCTCGTTGGTGCGGAGGTCAAACGCATAGCCGACAACGAGCGTCTCCGATTCGGTGCGGGTGAGCTTGCCGACGACCACGAAGCGCGGATCGGGAGCAAAACTCTCCGGCACGATGAGCGTATGCAGTCCCGTGGTCCCTTCGGTCAGGGCAAACGGCGTGGGCGCGACATACATCTTGCGGTCGCGGATCATGATGTCGCCGTACGTGCCGAATCCCTTTACGCTCTTGTTTTTGTGAATGTATTCGTGGTCCGCGTTCAGAAAGTCGCCGTGACACACAACGAGATCGACCACTGGATATTGTCTGCGGCCGTTACCCTGATCTGCGTACGTGGACAGATCCGCCGGATAGCGGCCAAAGATGTAGAAAATTTGCCGTCCGTTGTGATATCCGGTGGGCACTTGGCTGTTGGAGTCGTAGTCGCGCTCACGGCCCGGCCATGCAAGGCCCTTGATCTCATATCCTTCGGTGTACTCGACCAGGCAAAAATCCGGATACGTATTGCGACCCGAGCCTTCAAAGTGAAGGCCAGTTTCTCAAGACGCTTTTGAAACCAATTCTGGAAGTGGAATTCCTTGTCCTTGGCGCTTACGGATTCGATGAGCTCGCCCGCCTGGACGGCGAGGACGCACTGCTCGAACACGTCAAAGCATGTTGTTTTGGGGTCAGCCTTCATTCGCTCTCAAGTTTCTCATTGTACCGCGCGTTTGAACACTAGCAGAGGCAATGTGGCGTGTCAGTGGAAATGTCTTCGGTGCTTATCCCCTGCCCGTCTGTCGGCCGCGCGTTGCCACGGCGGCGGCGTTCTGCGCGGTAGTGAGCGCATAACCTTCGTCGCGGAGCCGCGCGCGCTCTTGGGCCTTTGCGCTGGCTTCAAGAAGTTTGCTTGCGATGTCTTCGATGCTCCAGCCGCGTTGCGCCCGCCAGCTTGGGCCAGAAAAAATCCGCCAAGCTCCGATCAGGGCCGTTGCCTTGCTTCGACTTGGGCGCCCACCCGAGTGTGCCAACTTTTGTGCCCACCCTGCAGACAGATGGGCACATTCGCGCACAGCCAGCCACATGCTGCGACCATGACTAAGTTGTTTTGTTTCAGTAGAAACACTCAAAGCAAGAGGGTTGTTTTGAGTGGTCCGCCTGCCTTGGGCGCAGGAGGTCTGGAGTTCAAATCTCCACGCCCCGACCAAATCTCTCCAAATCGATGGCTCGCCCGCGGACGATTTTCGACGCCGCTGCATCTTTTACTCCGAAGCAATAAGAGAATTCTCCAGCGAGATATCGCATTCCCACGTCCGTAAACAATTGCATCAATTGAGCGAAACATTGGTCCGCTACGGCGCCGCCTGCGTCTCAAGCACTCGGCCTCGTTGGAGCACCGCTAGAATCATCCGGTTCATGTCATCGCCTTTCGAGGCTAAGATTGTGAGGAACGAGTACGCGGATAGATATTGTTGTTCAACCCGGAGAGGAGCTATTCCACAACGAACACTCCGTCTCACAGGCGGTTGATGGATTTCGCAAGGGATTTGTGGCGTGAAATTCGGGACGACAACGTGCTCGACGGTGCGGCCGTTCTTGCGTACTTTTTTTTGCTTGCGGTTTTCCCGGCGGCTCTCTTTACCCTTTCGCTGCTTCCTTCCCTCGCCATACCCCACCTGCAGCAGGCCTTAATGGATCTTCTCCGCCAGGTTCTGCCGCAGCAGTCCGCCGACCTTTTCGAGGTAACCGCCCGGTACGTCGAGTCTAAAGGATCGGCGGCGCTTTTGACCTTCGGATTGGTCTTCACTCTCTGGTCGGCATCCACCGGCGTTTACGCGATCATGGAGCAACTCAATACCGTAAACCACGTCAAAGACCGCCGGCCGTTCTGGAAGGCTCGGGGGACGGCGATCCTTCTGATGCTCTTTTATTTTTTGCTGGCGGCTGGATCCCTGTCGCTCGTGATCTTTGCAGGGACAGTTCAGTCGTGGGTGGCGTCGGCCATCGGATGGAGCCAGCCGTTACTCATCTTCTTCGCCACTCTCCGCTGGATCATCATCGTCGCCGTCCTGCTGCTGGCTCTTGCCGTGATTTACCGGCTGGGCCCCGACGGAAATCTTAAGTTCCGGTTTATTTCGACGGGCAATGTAGTTGCCGCCGCTCTGATCGCGCTCGCCTCCATGGGACTTCGCTTCTATGTCTCCAAATTCAGCAACTACAGCGACACGTACGGCAATCTCGCTTCCATGATTATCCTAATGCTGTGGATGTATATGGCTGGCATCGCCCTTCTGGTGGGTGGAGAAATTGACGCGATCTTGCGCCCGCGCAAGTCTGAGCGATCCGAATTGAATGATTCTGGGCTCTAGTTTCCGCGCGTCTGAAGTTCAACATTCACGATGTGGCCGAAGCCGATTCACGCCCGCAGCAGGTCCGGCTGCCATTCGCGAACCATCTTCTTGATCGCCTTGCGGCTGGTCAACTTCTCGTCGAGAACTCTTTGCGCGAGTAAGGGCAATTCGGCATCGCTGGCAAAACGCAGCGAAATCAACTGGTCGAGGGTAAATTCAGGAACTCTCGCGCGCAGTTCGGACGGCAACTGTTGCTGCAGCCGCAGTCGCATTTCGAGTCGAATCACGCGGTCTTGCACCTTAAGCGCCATAAGTCGTGCCGCCAGGGCCAGCAGGAACAACGCGATGGCAACCAGCAGCGAAACGACCGTCCCGAACGAAACGTGGCGAACCACTTGCACGATCGACCACACAATGTTGAGCAGGAATATAGGCGCAACGACAAAGTGAAACAGCGGGAAGAATCTTGCGTGGTTCTCGAAATTCTGATTATGGCTCATACGCGCCCCCTCATTTTGCGAAATTGGACGTAACCGTTGCCGCTGGGTGTCCCGGTCATTGTGCAACAACCGCGGCTTGTCTTTGGCATGATCTTTCTATAACTAAGCGGCGTTACAACCATCGGATGCGCTGTCAATCGACAGTTTTGTAGTAGAGCCTTCCTTCGGGCTCGGCGATGAATTCGCGAAGACTAGCTGCGCTCGCCGTGCGAATGCAAGTCCAGCCGTACGCACTTTTGACATTCGCAATCAGCAAGAGTATTTCTGGATCTTGGGCAGCGTCGGCAACCTAGATCGGCGGCCAACTGCCCGAAGTAGAAAATTGTGAGCGCAGCTCAAGATCGGTCGCCGCGCAGTCTTCTTCGAGAAGCGCTGCACGGCGGGCAAAGTAAGAAAGGAGCAGGGAAATGGCGGAAAAGAGCACGGCAGTACAAAGGGCCCCATCGAGTGGTTCGCTCAGAGTGGTCGAACCGCGGACTCTAATGGAACGGATGATTCGCATGCACGATGAAATTGCGAGGCGCGCATTCGAAATGTTTGAACGAGACGGCGCTTCCGGCCGCGATCTGGAAAACTGGTTCAACGCCGAAGAACAGTTCATTCATCCGGTGCACGTCAACATCACCGATTCGGATAACGCTCTTCACGTGCAAGCGGAAGTGCCTGGGTTTGAGCCAGGCGATATCCAGATCAGTTTGGAGCCCGCGAGGCTCACCATCAGCGGCAAGAAAGAATCCAATCAGGAGCAGCAGGAAAAGGGCAAAGTGATCTACAGGGAGCTTTGCTCCACCGAGCTTCTCCGCGTAATCGATCTCCCCTCGGAAGTCGATCCCGAAAAGACCAAAGCGACTCTCAAGAACGGCGTTCTCGAGTTGGAAATGCCCAAATCCGAGAAGTCCCTGGCCAAACGAGTGGAAGTAAAAGGCATCTAAGCCGCTCTCGCTCTCACCTCCGTTTTTTCAAAAAGAGGGTCTGCGGGCGGCGCACGTAAGC
>JBOGMW010000152.1:0-48622 GCA_050746805.1 Candidatus Acidiferrales bacterium
GCCTGGCTGCGTGCGCCTTCCTGAGCGACCAGTTGGACGCGCGCCTGCTCGCGATATCCCACCGTGTTGTACGCGCAGAACGGAATCTGTTTGCCTCCCGGCAACAAGAATTCCTTGCAGCACTTCATCAGATTCTTCTGGTTGAAGGTCCACGGATCCATGAAGTCCTGCAGCATGATCATAATCATGTTTTTGGCGAGGTCACCCAGCGTAAAGCCCTCGGGTAGGCCGCACGCTTCGCAAGACAGGGCCACTTGATCGAGCGATTTTTGCGAGCCCGCCACGGAAGAAGAGGACCACAGCCCCTCCAAGGCACCCTTGATTTCCAGGCTGAAATCGGGCAGCACCCGGTTTGCAATGTAGTCGAGATAGTCGTAGACGTTCACAATGCGTGGCAACGGAGTGACGTTGTCGCCTTCGACGAAAGCATACGTCACCGAGTTGCACGTCGGAAAACAACACGGCACCGGAACGAAATCGCTGACCTGGAACTTGCCGGAAGTCTGTGATTCGATTAGTTTCAGAACATCGGGAATCGTCATGCGGTTCATCGGGTCGTGGCCCACGTGACGGCCGGCGCGGAACGCCGGTTGGAAGTTGATCCCGTGGACCGCTGGATGCTTTATCGCGAATTCGATGATCCTGCCGACTTCGTGCTCATTGACTCCGCGTTCGATCGCCGGAACGAGCGTGACGTTCAGGCCAATCTCAGCGAGCCGGTCAAGCGCGCGGATTTTCTCTCCTAGAATGTTGGGCTCGCCGCGAAGAATCCGGTAAGTCTCGGCGTCAAAACCGTCAAATTGGAAATAGATCGAAGGCCGTACTTCATTGAGCGATTCGAGAAAGCCATCGTCCCTGGCAATACGCTTCCCGTTGGTATTGATCATCACATGGCGAATGCCTCGCGCCTTCGCCGCGCGCACGAACTCGATGATTTGGGGATGAATCGTTGGCTCGCCTCCGGAGAACTGCAGAACTTCCGGCGCGCCTTCGGTTCGAACGAGATCGTCTAGCATTTGCTCGACTTCTTCCAAGGTGAGATTGAAACCGGGGCGGGCTTCCGAGAAACACAAGGGGCAGTTCATGTTGCATGTGCTGTTCACTTCGATGATTCCCAAGCAGGTGTGTTGCTGATGATCGGGGCATAGACCACAATCGTGGGGACATCCGTGCTCAATCTCGGTGCCTCGTTGCAAGGGAATGGTTCCGGGCTTGTTGTATTTGCTTAGCGAGGTGTAGGCTTCCGCGTCACCGTAAATGAGCGCCTCGAATGGCCCGCACTGCGGACAGCGTTTGCGCATGAAAACTTTGTTGTCGCGTAGGATGATCTGCGCGTCGATGACGCTTCGACAGTTCGGACAAATGCTGCGCGTCAGTTCGTAGAAGACGTAATCTGCATCCTTCTTCTTCGGAAGCGGATCATTCTGAATCCGAACTTTCGGACCGATCTGCTGAGTGCTCATTTGCTCCGCCCTTCGTTTCGAGATGCCGATCTGCGTGTCCTAACGCGCGACAGCTGATAATCGTCGAATGATTTTGCCGGACGTTCCCGAAAGCCGCTTTTCGACGGCCATTTCCGTGGTCAATAGCTGGACGCCGGTGGAATACGTCGGGTAGGGGTGAATCGTGCCGGCGACATCGTTCACTTTCAGTCCATGTTTCATCGCCACGACGATTTCCGTGATGGTTTCACCGGCTCGTTCGCCAACGACGGTAGCTCCCACAATCGAGCCATCCGTCTTCGCGAGAATCTTGATGAAGCCATTGCGGTCATCCTCGCAGACGGCTCGGTCGATTTTTTCTATTGGCCACCGGCAGACCTTCAGGTCGGCACCAATCTGAGACTTGGCTTCTTTCTCGCCCATGCCAACGCGAGCGACTTCGGGATCGGCAAAAGTGACCCACGGCACAATCTCGGTTCGGCCAGAACTGTTACCCGGTAGCAAGGCATTGCGCACCGCCTGGAAAGCCTGCCAGCCCGCAAAGTGCGAGAATTGATAGCTGCCCAAAACGTCTCCGGCGGCATAAATGTGACTGGCGCGGGTGCGCAACTCATGGTCAACGGTGATGCCGTTCTTGGTGTACTCGACTCCGGCCTTTTCAAGATCGAGGCCCTCGATATTTGGCTTTCGTCCGGCAGCAATGAGTAGGAGGTCTCCCCACGCTTCTTTCTCGCCCGTCGAGACCATGATGGAGTCGCCCTCTTTGCGAGCCGCTTTCGCGCGCCCCTTCACTCGTCGGATGCCCTCTCCCACGAACACGCGCTCCATCATGTCACAGACGTCTTCATCTTCCTTCGGCAAGAGCGTGTCTGCAATGATGGTCACTTGAGCGCCAAGACGCTGATACGCCTGCGCGATTTCGGCACCCACCGGACCAGCACCAACGACGATCATTGATTTGGGAAGGCTCCGGTTCTCAAAGATCTGGTGATACGTAACATAAGGCACATCGGAAAGCCCCGAAATCTCGGGTATCACCGGACTAGCTCCCGTCGTAATCAGAAAGTGCTTTGACCGTAGTGTTGCGTCACCCGCGACGATCTTCGAAGGATCCAGAAAGTGCGCTCCGCCGCGATACACATCCATGCCCTTGGCTCGTAGTGCTTCGGGAGTCGTACCCTGATAGATTTGAGCAACTGCGCCATGAATGTATTCGTGCACTCGGACCATGTCGACTATCGGAAGCGACGCCGTGATGCCGTAGCGCGAAGCCGTTCGCACCTGGCGCGCGACGCGTGCAATTTTCAGCAGCGCTTTGCTCGGTACGCAGCCCGTCCAAGTACAGTCTCCTCCGATCCGGTCTTTTTCGACGAGCGCGGTTTTCGCTCCGAGCTTAACCGCGAAATCCGCTGCGATCAGCCCACCCGCTCCGGCTCCGATAATCACCAGGTCATACTGCTGCTCTGGCATTTGCGCTCTCCTCGAACCCGGATACGCCGGGCTCAATCCATCGTACGAACAAAAGTGCAACGATAGCCATCGCGAAGGTGCTGCAGATTAGTCCGTCCACAGCCAGCGCTTGCCCCATCACCGCCGCTAGCAGCGAACCGACTATCGCTCCGATACTCAGCAGAACGGAATATATCCCCATCGCCGCGCCGCGGCCCGGCTGTGCTCCAATCGCTCCGGCAAGGAGAGAAAGTGCTGCTGGTGTGAAACCGCTTTCCACCATCACACACAGAATCGAAAATGCGACGAGCGCCCAGCGGACAACAGGGCCTTCCCGGCTTGAATGATTAAGGAGAAACAAACCGATACACACGATCAGCATGGCAAAGAGCGCGATCCTCAACGCGCGTGCTTCGGCCATGCGAGGGAGTACGACGCTCCAAGCGGACACACCCAAGCCGAAAACGATGGCGTATCCCAGCAGAATCCAGCCTACGCGATCAGGATGGCTCGCAAGTATTCCGTCCAGGAATTGGTGCGTTTGAGGACGGTGAGTCAGGAGAAAAATGAATGTTGGACCGAGCCACAATCCGACAATCGTGTTAACACACAGCCACACCGGCGCGAGGCGTCGCAGCGACGGATCACGGAGCGCGCGGCGTAATCCAACGATAACGTCCTGCGAACTGTGGCTCCGGCTTCCTGCCGAGCCCAGGAACAGTAATCCCGCCGAGAGGATGTAGAGGGCAGCTACGGCTGTGAAAGCATTCCTGCCGAGAGATCGCCAGAGCTGTGCGGCGGTCAGGCCCCCCAGTGCGAGTCCCGCAAGCAGCGAAAGCTCGAAATAGCTCATCACGCGGGCGCGAAGGACATGATTTCCGTCCGTCTCGTCTGTCAAATGTGCGAGCAATGAAGGCGTCGTTGCGGCCGCGCCAGTACCTTCGATACCTCTACTCAGAAAGAAAATCCCAGGTTGTGCGGTAAAACCGAATAGTTGCGTGGCAAAAGCGCCAAGAAAGGCTCCTCCCGTCATGAGCGCACGCGGAGCTACGGCGTCTGAGGCCATTCCCATCGGCAGGGCTCCGATCAGTTCTGCTCCAAAGGAAACAGCGCCTATAGTTCCGACGAGAGCCGCATCTACATGTGATCCGCGATTCGCAAGATTTGCGAGATACAGACCCACCAAAATGCCGGTTGCGCCAGATGAGATCCTCATCAACGCATTCCCCACTATTATCAACAAAAGTCGACGCCCTAGTGTCGCCGTTGCCATCAGCATCACGCGATGACCGCGACAGCCAACAGTCGGATGCCCACGGTCAGAAGCAGCGCTGCGATGGGAGAGAATAAAAGCGGCAGAAGGATTCCGCTGCCTAATGACGCGAATCCTATGTGCGAGACGCCTGCGGCGACAAGGCCCGCCCCAATGAGCGCGCCGGCAAGAGCGTGCGTCGTGGATATGGGCAGGCCGAGTCTTGCCGCTAAGACGACGGTCGCGCCCGCCCCGGAGGTCACGGCGATCAGGAACGGCATGTGCGTGACAATAGCGTTGCCCACGAACTGCGCGCCGCTAAATTTTGCCGCGAGGCCACTACCCACCCAGACTGCTGTTATCGAACCAAGAAAGGTGAAGCCGGTGCCGAACGTGATGGCTCGCCGATAGGAAGTTAAACCAGCGCCCCACAGCGTGGCGACGCCTTTGAAATTATCGTTGGCTCCGTTGGCGAAGGCGAGTAACGCTACCGCGACGATCAGAAAGGCCTTCATCATTTAAGGTCCCCGATGCCAAGAGAGGTTCGTTAGCCCCGCCAAAAAAGCATACAGCGCGCCGAATCCTTGAACCAGAGAACTATTCGGCTCGTAGTGGAACGGCAGGAAAACGCCGTGGTCAGAAGGAGCATTTCGGAGGTAGAGACATGGACAAGGAAAACGAGGGCGCGGTGGCCCACAGGCGTGGATTCCGCGTGAGTTGTGACGCGGGTATCGCCGGCCAGTTTCGCGTTGGGACGGATTCACTATGGGTCCGGGTTGGTCAGCGCGTCAGACGTCGTGGCTCCGAGGAGATGTGGGATTCCGTAGCCATCGAGAGCACAACTCAGCAGGACGGCACATTACTCCTGAGAATCATCGTATTCAATCCCGATTGGGATGAACCACTCCAAATCGCCTCCATCCGTTCTCGCCCCCATGATCCAGACTTCCTCACCTCCCTTGGCTGCAACTTGGATCACGTCGTCTTCTAAATTCCTTCAGAACTTCTCCAGCTAAGAAAGCAAAGGTTGATGAAGATGCTTCGCGCGTCCGTTGGATTGATCCTCGTCTCGATTCCACCGGTTTTGTTTGTAGCTTACTGTCGATCCTTGCTTGCGCAAGCTTCTGAAACCACGCTGAGCGCAGCGGGGCAAGAGGCAATTGCCGCAGAATCGGAAGCGATTTCTGCCAAGGACTTCCGGGGGCTACATGCTCTGGCTCGATTATGTCCGTTTGTTCAAAAGCACGAGGCTTCGCCGAGAGCAATGTCCGTGTACTACTTCTTGCTCCAAGGCCTCTCCGGCATTTGTTCACAAATGTGCGATGCCTTCGCGCGCTGGACGGAACGTGAACGTCAAAAGTGTTCCTATTTTGTCGTTGTAAGAATCGATCGGCGGGTCGCCAGCGCGCGTGCGCTTTTGGCTGAGCAGACGAGTGACTCCGAAAAGCAGTCGTTGCCACCGTCATCCCGACCTTTCTGACGACTCCTTTGTCTGATTAACAGGGTGATTGCGCCACGCTAACGATCTGAGTCTTTCCGCTTCTTAACCACCAGTCCTCTGAATTCCTACTCTGCGACGTCAGCCACAGGACATCCCGATGAGATTAACCGACATTTCGCCGGGAAGCGATCTTGCCTACCGGTCGGCAGCAAAACAGATTGCGGAACAGGTTGAGTTTGAGCTTGAGACCTGCCGACGCCTTCTAGGCACCGAACCTCAAAAAGTTTTGGAACTCCTCGCGAATACACCAGATTGGAGTGTCTTCCTCGACGACGAGGATCCGTAAGCCTGCGGGGTTCCCAGCCACCTTATTTCGGTCCGATTTCCGCCCTTCGAGGAGGACAAGAATGAATTGCACTATCTGCGGTCAGCCCATTGAAGAGGGCGGTAGGCAGGGCGAGGCTCCGACCGAGGCGAAGTACTGCTCGAAATGTAGAGCAGACCGCCGGCGGCGTGCAAAGTTGACGTACACGTGGCGCCCAGAATTCGACGCGTTTCTCAAAGCGCAGTACTTCGGCGGGCTCAATCGTCGGTTTCAGGTGCTGAATCGGATGGTCCGAATGACGGGTCTACCGCGATGGTATATCAAACGGCGGGCGGCAAGATTGGGATTAACCATGAAAATGGATCGGAAGCCCTGGACGCAAGCGGAGTTGAATTTGTTGGAACGCTTGGTTGGCCGCCTGTCAGCTGCCACAATCGCGAAGCGCTTGCACCGTCCCGAGGGCTCCGTTGTCAATAAACTTAAGCGGCTTGGGACTTCCCGGCGCGTGCGCGAGGGATACACGATGGGAGATCTCGAGCAATGTCTTGGCGAAGACCACCACAAAATTTCACTATGGATCGCAAACGGCTGGCTGCGGGATGGACTTCAAGGCACGAAACGGCACGGCGGGAACGGTAGCGACATCCATCGCATCAAGGAGAAGGACATCTTGCACTTTTTCAAGAATCATCCGCAGGAAATCAATCTCGGCAAGGTGGATCAGACATGGTTCTTGGATTTGGTGTTGCTGCGAGGCCGCGGAGTTCCCGAAGCGAAAACTTCACGAACTGAGACCTCGGATGAGAACTCTGTCGCAGCGTAGCCACAGCTCTTCTGTCACGGATTCCTGCTCACTTCCGGGACGATCGTGGCAGTGATCGATAGTTTCCGGATTGCGCGTCGCGTTAATCGGGCACTAGGCACCGAGTCACCTGATTTCTCCATTTACTGTCCGCAGTAGGTCCTGTCAGCACAAGATCACAACGGCACAATTCCCAAGGCGAGGCAGAGAATTGCGGGCCGCCTCGCTGAGCTGCCACAACTTTCCGCCTCGCCTCTGCAAGAGTTAGCGCTTCGGTTCTTTCAAGATTTGCCGATTTATGAGTTTTCAAACGCTTTTAGACGGGTACGGGTACGCTAGGCTCCGAACTGACGCAGGTGATGATCAAGGTGTTTGTACATCAACTCAGCCCACCCTTCCGGCCTCAGTCGTCCGAAGAAACTGTGTGGATGCTTCGTGCATCTCGCGGGCCCACCCGCAACGAACCGGTCAATCAATCCGTATAGCCGTTGTCGTTCCGTCTCCAAATCCCGCTCATCCGCCACCACAAGACTTTTCGCAGTCGGCGAATTCCGACGCATAGGGTTTTCGTTTCCGAGCGCCATCGGTTTCACCATCCAGCCCATGATTCGCCCCAGAAACATGCGCGGCGGAAAGCTGTCGCCGACCGCCCACTCTAAACCCAACGAGCAGTGCGCTACCGCCTGCGCCACGTTCATCTTGCCCCACAGCCGTTGACGATCCGGCCGCAGGTGTGCGACCCGCTCCTTCACTGTTGCCACCGTCGTCGCTTCATAGAGATTCTTCATGCGCAAAGTCTATCGCAGCCAGTCGCCACATCCAAACGTGTCCGGACCCCAGCCGGTACTTATCTCCAATCGTTGACATAGGTGCGAACTATACATAACTCACACATGCTTGTGTATCGATATGGTGCGACACAGTCGTGCGCTCAGAAGTAAGCGCCCTGATCCGATTTTCCTGGCGAGAGTCGCTCAACTCCTGATTATGTCGGCAACCCGGAAGTTAACTCCAAGTCTTCCCCCGGGTCCGATGTTCCAATTCATGCCCCAAGAAAGACGAACAAATGACTAACACACCGTCAGCTAGCCATGTCGATCCGGCATTTCGTGCAGTTTCATGTATTCAGGATATTCCCCTAGATCGAATCCGCGAATCCAACAGCAACCCGCGTCGAACTTTCGACGAAGCGAAGCTACGCGAGTTAGCTAATAACGTTAAATCGCACGGTGTCCTGCAACCTATTCTCGTCCGACCGGCTCCCGGCGGTGCAGAGGGCACATATGAATTGGTCGCTGGGGCACGCCGTTTTCGCGCGTCGAAGATGGCAGGCAAACACACAATCCCTTCAACAGTGCGGGACCTCACAGACGCCGAATGTCGTGAGATCCAGTTGATCGAGAATCTGAAGCGAGCTGATATCCATGAGCTGGATGAGGGCGTCGGGTATCGGGCGTTGATTGGGCTGAAGCCTGATTTCTATACTGTTGAAACCATCGCGGCGCAGGTTGCCAAAAGCCCGACGTATGTGAAGGGCCGCATCTCGCTTACCAACCTGATTCCGGCGACACAAACGACGTTCTACGAAGGCAGACTCACCGTGGCGCACGCCCTGGAGCTTGCGCGCCTTCAACCAGCTGATCAGGAACGTGCTCTCATGGAGTGCTTTCCTGGCCACCGAAGCACCACTTCGATTCTCAAGGATCGCAAGGCAGAAGCGGTCACGATCCGACAGCTTCGCGATTGGATCGAGCGTGAGATCCACCTCGACTTGAAAAACGCACCCTTTGAGATCAACGATCCCAATTTGCTTCCCACGGCAGGACCATGTTCAACCTGTCCCAAACGGACGGGCAATAATCCTCTGCTCTTTCCGGAGGTCAGGAATAAGTCCGTGTGTACTGATCCGGCTTGCCACCGGACCAAAGTCCAGGCGCTTGTCCAAGCGCGCATTGAACCCTTGGTGAAAGAAGGGCAAACACCTCTTCAAATCTCGTCGGCTCCATACTGGCAAGCGCGTTCCAAGTCTCCCGACACGCTGTACGAAGGCCAATATCGCCGTGTGGAACACGAAGGAGAGTGCCCGCACACGCAAGCGGCTGTAATCGTGGATGGCCGAGAAGCAGGTACGGTGTTGCGCATCTGTGCTGATGAGGACTGCAAAACGCACCGGCAGTTCTCTCGTTACGAAATCTCGCCACAGGAGCGGGAACAGCGCAAAAAGCTCACGCTCGCAATTCGGGTTCAGAAGGAATCCCGTGCGCGAATTTTGCGGGCCGTTCGCCAGCAGCTCCCCGGCGAATTGGCGCGTGCGGACTCCGAGATGGTCGCACTCGATTATTTCCGGCGGCTCGGCCACGACAACCATCACCGGTTGTTCCAGGTCTATGGCTGGGAAGAGAAGAAGACGAAGACATCCTGGGGCGGAACCTCAGTGGACCATGAGAAACTGGCCGAAGCTCAAATCCGGGCAATGACTACCGCCGACCTTAACCGCTTCCTCGTGATCTGCGCGCTCGTCCCCGATCTGTACTGCCCTGGCTACAGTTCTGCCGAGGCTCTGTCGAAAGAGGCCAATCTTATAAAAGCATCTGTCCGCTACAAGGTGGACGCGTCGAAGGTCATGTCGAAGGTCGCTGCAGAGCTGTCGAGAAAGCGAAAAAGCGGCAACGGAAGTAAAAACGCCGAAGGCAAGAAGCGACGTCCAAAATGAGCAGTTAAGAAGCCGCTCTCGGCGGCTTTGGGCCTCTCTGCTGCCGGTCCCCTGCATGCAGAACGCGCGTCCAGAATGGTCTTTCATCTGAACTCCACGATTCGATTACGCGCGGTACGACGGCAGTGACTCGGTATCAGCATTAGAACTCAAGAGCATTGGAGAGTATCTGCAGCCGCAGTCCTTTTCGATTAGCTTGATGCCTAGTTTCAGGATTCTCGTATACTGTTCTCGCAGTCTCCACGACCGCTTAGGATTGTCAGCGTTAGAGGTTGTGCCAGTAGGACAGGAGACCAGCGTGAGGAGCGAAGATGAACGATCCCCAAAGGCGGGAGTGGAAGACTCGAGTTGTTCGAAACGAGTTTCCTGACCGAAGATTCGACATCGAGTTTTGGCAGGCACAGGGCGATGAGGCGATTTTTCGCGCAGCCTGGGAAATGGTAACAATGACTGAGGAGTTCGCGCATGGCAGACAGCCCGGATTTCAAAGAACTGTTACGTGCGTTCAACGAAAAGGGAGCTGAATACCTGATCGTCGGCGGCTATGCAGTGATGAAGTACACTGAGCCGCGATTTACAAAGGACTTGGACGTTTGGATTCGAAATTCGGCTGAAAACGCCGTGAAGGTATACCAAGCCCTCACCGAATTTGGGGCGCCGCTGACGTCTGATCGATTGACGCCCGAAGATTTCGCAAGTGAGGATATGACTTACCAGATTGGCGTTGCGCCTGTTCGAGTCGACATTCTGACGCGCGTGAGCGGGATACAATTTGCTGAGGCCTGGCAGAACCGAGTCGAAAGCACGTTTTTCGGAGTTCCCGTTCATTTCATTTCAGTGAAGGATCTGATCACCAACAAAAAAGCGGCGGGTCGTAGCAGTGACCTGGAACAATTGGAGTTGCTTCAAAGAGAGGGAAGCAAGAAGGTCGATCCCACCTCGTGAACGAGCGGACATCGTCAGGCCCGTCGCGATCATTTGCGCCGATGCTGCTTGCTGGGAAGCAACTTGCGTTGTTGTGCGGCGTTGGTGCGGCCGATAGCGCGAGTTGCTGCCGACTGTCGGTTAGCCGCGTCCACCGTGGCGTTCGGGTCTGAGCCGCCAGGGCATCCAGGAGACATCACGGGGAAGCGCGCCTCAGGGAATTTCCTATCGGGTCGTATCGATTCATTTTATCTCCTAAGCGCCGCGAACCGCAGAGGAAGTGTGCCCAGGAATCCGCAGCCGGAGAGCACCTGTCTAAAAAGCAGGTGCTCTGACCGTAGCGAAAACGTAGTGCGAGTCGAGCTAAAACGAGGACAATTGCAAACAAAAGGTGAAGGAAGAAGGAGAAACTCGTTTGGCTTTGTTTGTCTCAGCTTGTTGCTTCTTAGCGGGTTGCGTCGGCTCCGGCAAGATTTGGTAAATTGGATTTGCCGCTTGCAATGCAGGAGGTACACGCTGTTGTCGATTCGATCCACTTGGACGGCTCACCGAGAGCCGATCGCCGAACAAGGTGGACAAAAATCCCTGTGCGAGCCGGTTCTACCCCAGCGAGCCGAGGGCTGAACAACGCTGTACGCCCAAACATTTCGTCCCTCTCAGACCCGGTAAGTTACGAGGCGTTGGAGAAGGGCTTTTTCTTTGCCACGCCACGAGTCGATTTCGAAGAGTTGGATGGATTGGACACAAACTCTACCTGCCAAAAGTTCGCCGATGTGTGCAGAAATTCGAATCCAATGGCGATCTTCCCATCTGAGGTTTGTATTGATCGAGCCACGCGGCAAGGGACATCTTCACTAGATTTCGGGTTGCTTAGAATCAGCTTTTGCGACGGAACCACTTTCACCGTGAGCGGCATCAATCCGCCAATCGCGCTGACGTTTAGAGTCTCGGTATTTTCCGAAAAGGGTTCGCCTCCCACCCAACCATAGACGAATACCGATGTGGCGAGCAGCACACGGTGCGCTCGGCGTCTGTCCACGAGCGGTTCAAGGCTGCGCGCCCCTCGCTGTACCGAACGCACACGCCGAACTGCCCAAATCGCGGCAAGCAGTAAAGCAACCGAGGTGCCGATGAGAACCGGTCCGGGAGTGTCCATCTTGGACTCCCCTATTACCTGCCCTTAGTCTAAATCGCTGCCCAAGAGCCGAGAACTGATTATTGCGGGATAATTGCCGGGTCCTATGTTTTTTGATTCGCCCCTCATCGGATACCGTGAGGATGGCAAACTGATGTTTCGTCGAAAGTCCGAAACGGGTTTTACGCCATCGGTGAGGCTGCGGACAGCACCAGATTCAAGGGACTCGAAACTGCCAAATGGCCGATCCACAAAACGGATGACGTGCAGAGTGAGCGTAGAGCTTTCTCATCAAGACGAATCGCTGCGCAAAGAAGTTACGGTCACCGAGAACGTGAGTCCTCGCGATACACGTGTTGTTACGGAGCGGGAGTGGCAACCGGGGACAAACGTGCTCGTTACCTCCCCCGAGGACGGAGTGCGAGACCGAAGTCAGATTGTTTTACTGTCAGCGCTTAGCGAAGGGCAGGGGCATCAAGGATTTGTGAAAACGGCCGCGCGTGCAACAAGTAGACATGCTGAGTCGCGCGAGAATTGTGCATGTGAGACGGCCCGCTGGAGCCGACGCTAACGTCAGATTCGCTGGATGTAGTGAGCTGGGAATTTAGACCGTTAACTCGGTGCTGCGTCGGTGCAAGTCGATGGGTGCATTGCACCGTGCGTCCCCGCGTAAGCGACACCAGCAGCGGCACTTAGGTGGTTTGCGTCGCCTTGTTAGAAGGCAGATGCTCTATCCAGCTGAGCTACGGGCGCTTGACCGATTTTAGAACCTTTGGGCGCCGGTTCATACGATTGTTCGTGCCCGAACCTTACACCCACTTATCGATCGAGAAACTCCTACCATGGCTGAAGTTGGCCACCTGAGACACCGGATCCGTTGAGCCTCCGATCACTACGATGCTGATGCGTTCCCGGCTCGGAAATTTCGGAATCACTGCGTCATCTGGCAGTTTGTACCATGTGGCAAACGGTTCCCGGCCCTTCAGCGCCTGGCCATATTCGAACAAGTAAGACCAGTTTCTATCGCGATAATCCTTCGCTGTTTGCGTCGTGTTTTTGTAGAAATAATCGATCAGCTTTTCCTTCGTGTCGTAGCCCTGCTCCTTCAAGCTTTGAGCGCAGATCGGCTCGCACAGCAACAAGGCGCCGAAGAAGCCGGTGAAGTCGTAGAAGAGATCGACGTATTGCTCATCGAAACGCGGAGTTCCGCCCACGCCGCTGCCCTTTCCCACCTGTCCAGCGGAGATGCTGTTTCCAGCAAACATGCTCACCACGTTATCTTCCTTCTTGAAGCCGTGCTGCACGTGAAATGGCTCCCACGGACTGGCCTCCTCGTTTTCCGCCATGATGAGGTTCATGTAATTGAGCGTATTGCCCATGTCGCCCATATACGTTTGGCCGGGAATGCCGGCGTTTCCTAGGTTCTTGGAGATCAGGGTCCAAGCGCGTCCGATGGTTGCGTTCGCCTGCGCGAAGGGGCCCAGCGCGCCGATGCCAGAGTTCATGTTGAGCTTGCTGCGAATTGGCCCGTTGATCAGAGCGCCGTAGGCAAGATCATTGGTGGAGCTGATCAACGAAATGTATCCAGAAGACGCGATAGTCAACAGGACCGGCATGTATTCCGGCCTTGCACCGGCCATCACGGCGCTGATCGCCACGTGCCGCACCGTAAAAGTCCAAGCTTCCAATGCATTCGTTCCGCCCGCCGCTGCCAGTTTGCCCGCCACTTCATCGGGATGATGGCTCGTGCCTTTCAACATTTCGTCGACGGCTTCCTCTGTGGGAATGATAATGGGGAGGTAATCCGTATAGCCATTGTTGCGATAAAATTCTTGCAGGTTCTTCGGCGTATCCGCGTCGAACTTCTCCGGTCCCACCGAAGGCGTTTCTTTCCCGGTTCTTTTATCAGCTGCGGCCAGCGGTTGCGTGAGCGCGTTGATGACTTCCTGCATCATCGGTTTATCGGTGGCTGGATCGGGACCATTCATGTAGGCCCAGAGCTGGTCTGGAGATTTTCCCCACACAGGATGCGGTGAGAACACGAGCCGCAGAGTCGGCATCCCTCGGTGGGCAGCGTTCAACTTGCATTCCTGCTCGAACGCTACCGTCACAATCGGGCAAGTCGGAATTCCCATCCTCTCAAGCGTAACGCAGTGACCGACGGTCGCTGGGGCGCACGAGCTTCAATGACCGACACCCATGATGACGGCAGCACCCGCAGCCTTTACTTCAGCCCACAACTTAGGATCATCCTGCGGATAGTCGCCCGCCTTGCGCCGATAGATTGTCTTGACGGTGGGCATATGTTGATGGAACCACCGCTGCATCTCCTGGAAAAAGACATTGCCGTTATTAAACCCGATGTCCACCATGTAGATGGTCTTGCCATCGAGGGAGCTGAAGTCCGGCCGGCGCGGCGCCATGGGCAGTAGCGTGATCGCCGGCGGCATGCCTTTGGGATTCAGGCCCACCAGCTTGTATTCTCCGCTGCCTGCGGCTTCCTTGGCCGGTCTGGCGCCCACCGGCGAACCAGCCAAGAGCGCCGGCGACATTCCCAAAGCTTGCAGCAGCCTTCTTCGATTGATTTTCATGCGCACCTCCTCAATGAGCCGCGCCATTGTAGCCATCAGCCAGCCCGAAAGGCAATTTAGAGTTTTAAATTCTTACAAATAACGCGCGTGAACGGGTTTCTATGGAAAAGTTGTCTAGCGCCTTGCACTTAAAAGAGAGTCGCTCAGGCGCTAGTCTCTGTATTTCAATGGCTTTGGCGTGCGATAATCATGCAGACATGAGCGGCTGGATCACGATTGGCATTTTCGCCTTATTCTACCTGGCGCTGATGGGCTGGATCTTACCTCGCCTCGGGTTTCCAACTTGACTCGCTGGCGCATGCAAATCGCGTCGCGATTTGACAGATCGACCGGTACGAGCGATCGGGCCACAGCGGCCCCCAGCGAAGACTTCGCGTTAAGCTTCGCGTGAGAACCGCCGCTGCTACCCGTCGCGACGTACTTTGGGACGATGTACGATCCCGACAAAGGGTCTCGGCCTTGTGACTTACGTGTCCATTTGTCCCACGAACACGTCGCGGCAGAACCTCCCGTCACAAAAGATGTCTTTTGCTAAATTTCTCGTGTCGCCTCGATCGCACAAGCCGCAGCGCCGGATGACACGCTGAGCGGAGCTGGCGCGGGAATCGACTTGGCCCGGGCGCTGCGGAATCGGTGGTAAACTACGCGGCCAAAGGGCCGCCGTCCGTATACCGGCATGGCTCGCAACCTTATCGAGAACCAGCTTATGAAAGCGCTCGAAATCCAAGCGTATAGGAGCATAAGGTGACCTCTGCATACGCGCGCGGGAAGCTCGAACCGGTGCTCGTTACCGGCGCAACCGACGGTCTCGGCCGCGCCACCGCAATTCTATTCGCGGAACGCGGTTATCGAGTCTTCGCTGGAGGGCGCAGCGCCGAACGCCGCGCCGCGCTCGAAGAAGAGGGTCGCGCCAAAAAAATCCCGCTTGAAGTGCTGGAGCTCGACGTCACCAGCGATGCATCCGTCGAATCCGCCGTCGCCGAAATCGAGCGGCGCGCTGGCCCTGTCGCGGTTCTGGTCAACAACGCGGGCATCGGTATCGGCGCCGCCATGGAGGAAATCTCGCTCGCCGATATGCGCAAACAGTTCGAAACGAACGTCTTTGGCGTCCTGCAAGTCACGCAGCGCGTGCTGCCCGAAATGCGCAAGCGACGCCGCGGTCGCATCGTCAACATGAGCTCCCTCGCCGGAAAGATGGGCATGCCGATCATGGGGCCGTATTGCGCCAGCAAGCATGCGCTCGAAGCCATCAGCGATTCCATGCGCCTGGAACTGTATCCTTACAATGTGAACGTGATTTTAATCGAGCCTGGATACATCGCCACCAGTATCGGCCGCAATTCCACGGAGCTGTCCTCTTCTTACGCCAACTCCGCCTCCCGCAGCCCGTACGGACCGATCTACAATGCCTTCCGAATCTCATTCGGCAACAGCATGAAAAATTCCCGAACCACTCCGGCGGATTGCGCCACCGTCATTCTTGGCGCTGTCGAAGCGGAACGTCCTCGCGCGCGCTATCCCGTCACGCCCGAAGCAAAAATGGCTCTGCGGCTGCGGCGTTTGCTGCCCGATCGGATGTTGGACCGGATGCTTCAGAAGAGATTGGGCCTGGAAGATTTCCGCGATGAAATTTCAAGGGGATCCTGAGCGTAGATTCAACATGAGCCGAGCGCAATCGATTTGGCCCATTGCGCGGCGGCATCACGACGAGAGGAGAACGTCATGTATTGCTCAAAATGTGGAAGAGCCGTTGGGGATGAAGCCGCGTTTTGCGGCTCTTGTGGACAACCGACGGGCGCTACAGGCGCCGTGCAGACGCAGGTCGGAGTTCTACCTCCTCCACCGCCCCTGCCTCCGCAGACGCAGACCGCCCCCATTCCCGGGGTTCTCTATGCCGGATTCTGGCTTCGAGTCGTCGCCGCCATCATCGATTACTTGATAGTGGGAATCCCTTATGCCGCCATTTGTGTCGCGGTCTTTGCGAGCGCGCTCCCGGAGCTGACGCGCATGCAGGCGGAGCCGATGGTGGTAGTGGTCACATTTCTGCCGCGGATCATCTTCATTGCCGTAATCTACATTGTCGGCGCTTGGCTATATTGGGCCGGAATGGAAGGTTCCGAATGGCAGGCGACGCTCGGGAAAAAGGCGCTCGGCCTCTACGTCACAGACATGGAGGGCCACCGCACGACCTTTGGCCGCACCAGCGGCCGCTTCTGGGCCGGCCGCGGGATTGGCATCGTTCCATATTTAGGCGGCCTGTATTTCCTGATTAGCTGCATTATGGCTGGCTTTACCGAGAGAAAACAGGCGCTGCACGACATGATTGCGAATTGCCTGGTGTTGCGAAAGGCCTGACGAATGGACATTGCCCCAAGGAGGATTCGAATTGGAGTGTAGGAGGTGCGGCGCTCAAAATTCAGACGACGCAGCGTACTGTACGGCGTGCGGCCAATCAAACACCGAGCGCGTGAATGATGAAATGGAGATCGATCCGGCTCCTCAGACGATTCCCCGTCCGCCGGAACCAAAAGTTTCTTACGCCGGTTTTTGGCTGCGCCTTTTCGCTTACGTCATTGACACATTTATACTCAGTCTTTTCGGCGCTATCTTCATTCTCGGCCCGCTGATGCAGCGCGCGGGACTCTCGCCCCAACATCCATGGGCGATGATCACGAGCGACAGCCGCCAGGTACTCGCCATCAACATGCTGCTGATGATGGCGCAATGGTGCTATTTTGCGCTGCTTGAAAGTTCGGTGTGGCAGGCGAGCTTCGGAAAAAAGATTCTCGGAATCTACGTGACGGACATCACCGGCAAACGAATCACGTTCGCGCGCGCCACGGGACGCTATTTCGCGACCTTCATTTCGACGCTGACGTTTGGGGTCGGCTACCTGATGGCGCTATTCACACCGAAAAAGCAGATGTTGCACGACATGATCGCTGAGTGCCTGGTGCTGAAGAAAACTTCCTAGCGGCCCCGAAATTCCGCGGAAAAACCGAGCTTCTTATCCGGCGTCAGGCGCTGGGGCTGCCGGCTCGCGATGGCGCGGCCCGCAACTCGTTGCGAATTTCCGTGGTGAATTCCGAACCGCTCACGGATCGGCCTCCGGGTTCGACAATGTCCACCGTGCGGTACCCGCGCTCCAGCACGCGATCGACCGCATCCTCGATCCATTGCGATTCGGCTGCCAGCCCAAACGATTCGCGCAGCATCAGTGACGCCGAAAAAATCGCGCCCAGCGGGCACGCCACGTCTTTACCGGCCAGCGATGGTGCGGAGCCGTGAATCGGCTCGTACAGCGCAGGCTGATCCACGCGGCCTCGGCTGAGCGACGGAATCAATCCGATAGAACCGGCCAGCGCCGAGGCTTCGTCACTCAGAATATCGCCAAACATATTTCCGGTAAGGATCACGTCGAATTGCGCGGGACGCAGCACAATCTGCATGGAGGCGTTGTCCACATATTGATGATCGACGTTCACGCCGGGATATTCGCGCGCCAGGGCGGTTACCGTATCGCGCCAAAGCGTCGAACTGGCCAAGACGTTAGCTTTATCAACGCTGGTGAGGTGTTTCTTGCGGACGAGAGCGCGCTCGAAAGCGTAACGCGCCACGCGTTCCACCTCCGCAACAGAATACACCGCGAGGTCGCTGGCCGAAGCGCCTTTTCCGCTGCCATTCATGCGATGCTCGCCGAAGTAGATATCGCCGGCGAGCTCACGCACGATTTCCAAGTCGCAGCCTGCGAGGCGTTCCGGACGCAACGGCGAAATGTCGCGCAGCGCGGGTCGCAACCGGATTGGCCGCAAATTGATGTACAGGCCGAGTTCCTTGCGCAGACCGAGCAGGCCTGCTTCCGGGCGCGTGCCCAAAGCAAGCGACTCCCACTTGGGCCCGCCGATGGCGCCGAGGAGGATGGCGTCCGACGCGCGGCAGCCCGCCAGCGTGTCAGGCGGAAGCGGCGCGCCACACTGGTCGATCGCGATGCCGCCGAACGGATATTCCCGAAACTCGAACTGGTGCCCGAAAGTGGCGGCGCAATCCTTGAGTACGTCGACGGCCGCGCGCGTTACTTCAGGGCCGATGCCATCTCCCGGCAGGACGGCTATATTTTTCCTCAATTTTTCCTCGCTGAAGGATTTCGAAATTTAGCGCGTGGCGCCACTGGACCCGGCGACGGCGGGTGCGGTCGTCTGGCGGCGAACGCGCAGAACGATATCGATCAGATCGCGGTCGCGAATTTCTTTTTCCGCATCCGCCTGGACCATGGCCATGCGATAACATTCGGCCAGCTCGGTGTCGGTCGTATCGTAACCGAGTTCCGCCAGCCGCGCTCGGAACGCATTGCGTCCCGAATGCTTTCCGAGCACCAGCGTTCGCTTGGGCACTCCGACTTTTTCCGGCACGATGATTTCGTACGTCAGCGGATTTTTAAGAATGCCGTCCTGATGAATGCCGGCCTCATGAGCGAAGGCGTTGGCGCCCACCACGGCCTTATTCGGCGGAACGCCGACGCCGGTAATTTGCGACAGCATCCTGCTGGCCGGGTAGAGCTTTTCAAGATTAATGTGCGTTTCCACCTGGTAGTGATTCTGGCGGACGTGTAAGGCCACGATCAGCTCTTCAAGCGATGCGTTTCCGGCGCGCTCGCCAATGCCGTTGATGGTGCATTCGATCTGGCGCACGCCAGCTTCGATGGCGGAGAGCGAGTTCGCGACTGCCAGGCCGAGATCGTCGTGGCAGTGCGCGCTCAGCACCACCTCCGGATGATTGCCGAGTCGCCCGCGAACCTGGCGAAACATCTCCGCGTATTCAGCGGGAATCGAGTAGCCAACGGTGTCCGGTAGGTTGATAATCGTCGCGCCAGCCTCAACCGCGGCCAGCACGACCTTGCAAAGATAATCGATATCCGTGCGGCTGGCGTCCTCCGCGGAGAATTCCACTTCCTCGCAATTGGCCTTGCCAAAGCGAATCATCTTCACGATGCGATCGAAAGCTTCTTCGCGCGTAGCGCGCAGTTTGTATTTCAGGTGCAGGTCCGAAGTGGCGAGGAAAAGATGCAGGCGGGGCTTCGCAGCGGGTTCCAGTCCTTTGAGCGCGGCATCTACGTCTGCCTGTACCGCGCGAGCGAGAGCCGCTATACGGCAGCCCCTGATTTCCGCGGCTACAGCACGCGTTGCTTCCAGGTCGCCGGGCGAAGCGATAGGAAACCCGGCCTCGAGGACATCGGCTCCGAGTTCTTCGATCTGGTGGGCCAGGCGCAGCTTTTCCTCGCGATTCATGGAAAAACCCGGCGATTGTTCGCCGTCGCGCAGCGTGGTATCGAATATCTGCACCGTATCCATAGCGCCTCCTTCCCTACCATACCAGTGAACGCCTTCCGCCATAAAGAGTCCAATTTATAATTGTTGCAAGCAGAATAAATTCGCCTTATATAAAGAGAGAGGCTTTTGGCGATGGATCTGGCTTCCTTGCAGGTATTTCAGACGGTGGTTCGCGAGCGCAGCTTTTCACGGGCCGCGGAAAAACTCTATCGCACCCAGCCGGCGGTGAGCATCGCCGTCCGCAAACTGGAGGATTGGGTCGGGCAGCCGCTTTTCGTGCGAGGCTCCGGCGCGAAAATGCTGACGGACGCGGGCTTGCTGCTTTCCGAATACGCCGACCGGATGCTGAACCTGCGCGAGGAGATTCGCAAGGGCATGCAGCAATTGCGGGGCCTGGAACGCGGACAACTTTCGATCGGCGTGAACGAAAGCTCGATCCATGCGCTCCTACCGGCGCTCGATCTCTACCGGCAGCTTCATCCCGGGATTCAGGTGCGCGTGCACCGGGTATTTTCGCGCGATGTGCCGCGCGAAGTGCTCAACCATCATCTCGACATCGGCGTGATTTCGTATTTGCCAGAGGAACGCGAATTAGCCGCAGCGGAATTTTACCGGGATTCGCTGGTTTTGGTGGTGTGGCCCGGCCATCGGCTCGCAAAACTCAAGGAAGTGGACATCAGCGAACTCGGGCAGGAGCAATTCGTAGCGCACATTGTGGAATCGCCCTACCGGCAGCGCGTGGTGCAAATTTTCGCACGCTACCGCGTGCCGCTACAGATGGCCATCGAGCTGCCGACAATCGAAAGCATCAAGCGCTGCGTCGAGATGAAAAGAGGCATCGCCATTGTTCCGCGGATGTGCGCGGAGCGTGAAATCGAGCGAGGCGACCTGCGCGAACTGCGCGTGCGGCAAATGCGCGTGGTCCGAAAACTGTATTTGGTTTACCGCCAGGACCGGCCGCTGAGTGCGGCAGCGCAGGAGTTGGTGGAAATGATGCGGAAAAAACCATCGCGCAAGCCGCCGCGGAACGGTGCCGCAGTATCCGTTTGACGGCGGGCTAGAAAGGTCGCCGATCTCCTGCACCGAGTACAAAAGAGCGGTAACGAAACTACGTTATTCCAGACGTTGCCCCCAAGGCGAGCGCTCTGTCTGAGGGCATGTGACAATGTCTCCCCAACCCGTTGCCAGCGGCACTCTGGGCACCGAAGGGCCGACTATTGCGAACGGAATGCTGTACGTCAATTCAGGCAAGGGGCGGTTTAACGGAAACCGCGGGAACGCACGGATCGCGTTCAGCGTGGACGGAAAATAGCGGCGAGCGGAAACAAATACGAAAGCTGGTCAGGGAATTCGCTCTTACACCTCAGTTTCGCCCTGTTTTCCTCGCCCCGACCTTAGGGTTGCGGCACCCGCAAACTTACCACTGCGGCTTATCGGACATGGCGTCGTCCCAACTGCTCCATCCGGAAATCATCCCGTAAGGCGCCTGCGTGAGCACAGCCTGTACACGATGAATCTGGCCGCCTTGCACTTTGAAGAGTTCGGCGAGCTCCCAAGTCCAGGGAGTAACGGGACCGGCCGTGACGGTCTTGCCGTCGGGCGTCTGGAATGTGCGCGTGTTGCCAGCCTCGTGATCGAAAAAGCCGAAAGCGAGCACGTCTCCGCGCTTTTGATCAACTACCACGTAGCGGCGATCGCGAATGCGCGAGACGAAGTGTAACAGCCCAGAGGCGAACTGCTTTTTGCAACCCCAAGCCGCTGAATAAGAACCGGGGCGGGCCGGCCGCGCATTGGGAGCGTTGGTGGTTTGCATGCCGTTCTCGAGGCGATTGCAGTCGTCGGCAAAAAAGGAATAATCGCCCTTCCCATTGTCCTGCTGCATGCCTGAAAAATATTTATTCGCGGTATCGATCAGATCGAGGCGCGATACGCGCTCGGACTTCGGCGTGTCCTGCAGATAAATCGGGTCGGGCTTGCCAAGCTTGTCGAGATTTTTGGCGCCGTTCACGGCCATCGTGCCGCGGGCCACGATAGCTTCGGCTTCGGAGATTTTGTTTCCGTAAATCCGCAGGCGCAATGCAAGGATGACCGGCTGGCCCGCTTCCTTCATGGTGCCGAAGAACCCGACTTCGCCCGCCTGCGTGTCCTCAATGTAGAGTTTGTAATCGCCGCGGGCGGTAGCCGTGCGCCAGAAACCGTCGCCAAGCGCGAGCCGCTGGCCGTTCTCGGTGTATTTGACGTACTTAGTGACGGACAAGCGGGAGGGATCGTGCGCAACGAGCGCATTGAGAAATTGGTTCACGAAACCGTCTAGGCAAGCGCGATCGCAATTCTTCGCTTGGCTCGCTCCAGCGACCTGAGCCCCGGCCCGGGTGCAATTCGCAAAACCTACGAATCCGGCTGCAAGGACCACGATTGCGGCGAATTTCAGACACTTTCCAAACATGTACCCCCCTGAGGTTGAGGCAAGTTGATTGAGCCGCTTGTATATCAGAAGCATCGGCCGCGCGCAACCGCCTCTATCTAGGAAGGAAAAGACTGCATGCTCGGAGCGCACTTGCTTCGTCCGGACGCCGAAGAAGTACCAACCTATTCGCGCCGGCACCACGCTCAGTGATAACTGCTCCCGAGCTACATGCAGCTATCTTCGCGTATCCTCCTCACAGATCAAACCTGCCCTTCAAGCTGCAAAAACAGCTTACGGCACTGACAGCCAGTTGAGTACTGCTCCGCTGGAGCACTGAGCCGCCACGCAAGTCATAGCCCTCCCGAATCTTCGATCGGCAGAAAACCAACCAAGCGTAGGAACAAAGGCTGGTCCTTACATAGAACCTTTGGTCAAAAAAAATACATCGTTGACCCTATTCTATCGTTGTTCCAGCCTATCGTAGCTTCTGTGTGGCGTGTGCATGGCTTAATAACTGGAAGGTCTGCTGATAACGCGAGAGTTTTTTACTGCTAATGGCGCTCACTTTGATCGAGGATCACCCAGCACCAATTTGTGTGTGTCAAATACGTCTCGCCGGAGCCAACCGGACTGCATTAGGCAATCATTCGGAGTTCAGGAAACCAGAAATCGCGCTACTTTTTTGGTTCGCCGCGTATTGTCTGTCCGCAGTTTTCGGATTGATGACTTTCTTCGACACCCTTCTCCATCAAATCGATAGTACTGGAGCGAGCTTGGTGAAGTCGTGCAGGGGACCGCGCTTGGTCTCTCTGGAGCGCTCGTGAGCGCCACAACCATCGAGAACCGCCTGACCTATCTTTGGGAAACACCGAAGACTCTTCGCGGCTGGTTTGCGACTGTCGATCACAAGGAATTGGGCATCCGTTACATCGTGACGGCGGTCGTGTTCCTGATCATCGGAGGAGTGGAAGCCCTTCTCGTCCGCCTGCAGCTTTCGCGCCCGAATATGACGCTTCTTTCACCGGAGGCCTACAACCAAATATTTACGATGCACGGAGTGACGATGATTTTCTGGTACGCAGCGCCGATCCTTTCCGGCTTCGCTGTGTATCTGATTCCGCTGATGATCGGCGCGCGCGACATGGCCTTCCCGCGCTTGAATGCCTTCACGTACTGGGCTTACCTGCTTTCCGGAATCTTTCTGTACATCGGTCCCCTGTTCGGTCAGGCGCCACATGCCGGATGGTTCGCTTACGTTCCATACACCCTAACGCTCTACTCACCCTCAATGGGAATGGATGTCTACGCGCTGGCCATTATTTTTCTCGCGATTTCGACAACGGGTGCTGCGATCAACTTTATTGTCACGATACTGCGTCTGCGTTCCCCGGGGATGGCCATCAGCCGCATGCCGCTGTTCGCTTACAGCACGCTGACCGTCTCATCTGTCATCTTGTTTGCGTTGCCCGCACTCACCGCGGACTGCATCTTTCTCGAACTGGATCGGCACTGGGGAACGCACTTCTTCAGAGTTGCCGGCGGCGGCGATGTTTTTCTGTGGCAGCAGCTATTCTGGTTCTTCGGACATCCGTGGGTTTACGTCATCTTTCTTCCTGCCACGGGCATGATCTCGCTGATCGTGCCGGCGTTCTCGCGGCGTCCGATCGTCGGGTATGCCTATGTGGCAATCGCAACGCTGATGACCGGTCTCGTGGGGTTTGGCGTGTGGCTGCACCACATGTTCACCGTGGGCATGTCTGATATGGCGATGAGCTTTTTTAGCGCCGGCAGCATGACGATCTCCATCTTTACGACGGTAACGATCTTCGCGTGGATCGCAACAGTATGGAAAGGCCGGCCCGTGGCGAAAACATCCATGTATTACGCCCTGGGATCGATTGCCCTGCTGGTGATCGGCGGCCTCAGCGGAGTCTTCACTGGCGTGATACCCGTCGACTGGCAGGTACACAACACCTACTACGTGGTTGCCCACATTCATTACGTGCTAATCGGAGCGAACGTATTCCCTGTCTTTGCGGCCTTCTATTATTGGCTCCCAAAAATGACGGGCCGCATGATGAACGAGAGGCTTGGAAAGTGGAGTTTCTGGGTGATGTTTCTGGGATTCAACGTGGGTTTTTTTCCGATGCACATTCTAGGGCTGCTGGGCATGCCGCGCCGCATCTACACCTACGAGCCAGGACTCGGATTCGGATCCATGAACATGGTGGTTACGATCGGATCTTTCGTCTTCGGCCTTGGTATTTTGTTAAGCATCGTCAATTTCTTTGTTAGCCTGCGCTCGGGCGAACTTGCTGGCAAAAATCCGTGGAATTCAGACGGGTTGGAGTGGGACACCGACTCGCCTCCCAAACCCTATGCGACTGTGCATATTCCAGTGGTGGTCACGCGACATCCGCTGTGGGACGATTTTGAAGAGGGTGCCGACCCAGAGAACGATCGCGTGCTCGACGAGGGAAGGCTTACGCCGACAACAACCTATCTCGACGCAGAACCCATCGGCATCGCGACGATTCCAGGAGATTCCCTGGCGCCGCTGATATTGGCGCTGGTGATGTTTGCTTTCTTCGTTGCCTTTCTCTTCCAGTTTCTTTGGGTCGCGCTTGCGGCCATCATCGTGATGTTTTTCACGGGATGTTATTGGATGTGGCCTCGGATGGACAAGGAGTTCGCATGAGCACGACCGTGCAAGTTTCCTCGCATCCGCCAGCCCGGTACGTACCGCTGAAAGGTCTGCCGATCGATCAGCGCCGCGGCGAAAATGCAATGTGGTGCGTGATTGCGACCGAAGCCATGCTGTTCGTCTGCATGTTTGGAAGCTACTACTACCTGGGCACGAACAAGGACCGATGGGCGCACAACGTGCCGCCGGAACTGAAATACCCGTTCATTCTGCTTGCCGTTTTGCTCAGCAGCAGCGTGGTGCTGGAGTGGGGAAAACGTCAGGTAAAGCGCCAGAGGTTTAGAGCGGGAAGACTGGCTTTATGGGCGACGATTTTGATCGGTCTCGTGTTTCTGGTTCTGCAAGCTTTCGAGTATCTAGAACATTGGACGACGCTGACACCGGACACAGACTCGTACGGCTCGATTTTCTACGTCATTACTACACTTCATGCCGCGCACGTGATTGCCGGCCTACTGTTGCTCGCCTATGTGGGCGTGATGCCGCGCTATGGTGAAACGCGCAGATCGCCGCATCGTCCATACTCGACAGTCTCCTTATATTGGCACTTCGTGGACTTCGTGTGGATATGGATTGTTCTGCTTTTGTATGTGATTCCCGCATTTCAAGGGCATGTTCATGGGCACTGATACTCCCATCCGCTCAGAACTCGTTTCACCGAATAGATTATGGTTCGGGCTGATTGCATCCGCGGCGGCTTGGCTGGCGTTAGGTTTCATCGACCTGCTCATCGTGTGGCAGGTATGCGGTTACTCAGCGCTGTACGGCGTAGATAAGACTCATGACTTCGCCCGAGCGCTGTCGTTTTTCATCTCGGTCGTATTGTTCGCGACGGCTTTGATCGCCGGCATCATGTCGTATCGGAACTGGCGCGCCCTCTCGCTCCAGCGGCGCTTCCTCGATGCCAGCGCCACGGACCGGCGGGAGTTCATGGCGGTGCTGGGCGTGATTATCAGCGTCACGCTCGGCCTGGGCATCGTGTGGCTCTCGCTGCCTCCACTGATGCTGCAATTGTGTGTGAGGGCCAAATGACGAATCGGACCCGCTACGTCACGCTTTACCTGCTGGCGGGCTGCTTCGCGGTGGGGGGATGCGCGAGCGGCAAAACAGCACGATCGTATGGTATCGCAATCCACGGTGACCCGCACCAAGGCAAAGAATTGATTGTGTCGTATGGCTGCGGGGCTTGCCACATTATTCCCGGTATACATGGCGCACGAGGGCTCGTTGGACCGCCGCTGATTCTCTTTGGCGATAGAACGATGATCGCGGGAGAGATACCCAACATGCCAGACAACCTGGTTCGTTGGATTGAGAACCCGCCTGCTATCGAACCGAAAACAGCTATGCCCGATTTGGGCGTTTCGCAAGCTCAAGCCAAGGATATCGCTGCCTACCTTTACACCTTGCGCTGAGCAACCAAGGCAAAGGAAGACCATGCGTCGAGGGAGTCAATGCTTCCGAGTTTGTTGCTGTAACGGGATCTCGTGATGGGCATCTCCGGCTGCTTAAATAATACCGAAATGACTCGGCCTCATTGCCGGTCGAGCTACGTCCTGGCATTGCATCGCGACGGGGCCTTGCATATCTATTCGTTCGATGCGCGATTACTGGGATCCTGCGACATCCCTCAACTCAGCTCCGGCATTGACCGCGCTCGGTTGCGGAGAGATGAACATCGATGATGCGCCGGATCTCACCCTTCTGGTTTATCGCGGCTGCGTTCCTCTTCGCAGGCTGTCATGCTTCACAAACCACACTGAAAGGGCATGGCCCCGCAGCCTCGCGAATCGCCAGCCTGTCGTGGTTAATGACCATACTTTTCCTCGTGGTTACGCTAATTATGTGGGTACTCCTGGCTTGGGCGTTTTACAGGCGCCGCGGAACGTTGGAGGAACATGCCCCGATCACGGCCGGAGGAGGCGAGATATGGATTGCGATCGGCGGCATCGCTGTGCCTTTTGTCGTTCTGACGGTTCTTTTTGTGCTCGGTCTCAAGCTGCTGGGTGAATTTCCGATACATGGCAGGCCTGGGCCCATTACCGTTAGCACGGAAGAAAGAATGAAGCCTGATATCCGCATCGTTGGCCATCAGTGGTGGTGGCAGATCGATTATTTGAACAGCGATCCCGCCAAAGAGTTCACGACTGCGAACGAGCTGCATCTTCCCGTCGGCCGCCCCGTGTATATCGAGGTCATCACGGCCGACGTCATGCATTCATTCTGGATCCCAGCCCTGCACGGCAAAGTCGATCTCATTCCGGGCCTAACGAATTACATCCTTATTCAAGCTTCACAAACCGGAAACTACGTTGGGCAATGCGCCGAGTTCTGTGGCGTACAGCACGCGCACATGCGCCTGCTGGCCGTGGTGCAGAAGCCAGAGCAATATTCGGCTTGGACGCGAGATCAGCTCCAGGCCGCAGCGGAACCCAAAACTCCTGAAGAGATTGCCGGGAAGCAGGTCTTTTTCTCCGGGCCGTGCTCAGCCTGCCACCAAATAAGAGGAACCGCCGCGCACGGCAGGGCTGGCCCGGACCTAACTCATATCGGCAGCCGCCAAGATATCGGAGCCGACTCCTTCCCGAATAACTATTCATATCTCGAAGCGTGGGTGACAAACGCGCAGTCATTGAAGCCCGGCGTGCTGATGCCCAACGTGACACAATTCACCGGCGTGCAGCTCCAAGAACTTACCGACTATCTTCGCCAGCTGAAATGACTTTTATGAGGATTTTCGCGGTTGAGAAAAGGCCATCGCGTCACGCGCTAACGGCTCGTATCCATCAAGACAATCGCAACTGGGTGACGGACGTGACTGCAACCGCAAATCTACATGAGAAAACGAAGATCCACTCTGAGCCAAGATCAAATTAGCGGGCTGAATTCCATAGATCTGGGCAGCGGACAGTTGCGAGAGAAAACCGTCGCTGTGCCAGCCCGTCGTGAAAGTTGTGAAGTGCGGTGGCAAGGCCTTCTTGGACGCGTAGGTTTCGCAGTTCTCGTCTTCATTCTGCTCGCCTCTCAGACTGTGTTCGGCCAGCAACCTGCGCCTGGTCTCTCATCCGACGGACGTGCCCTGTACGAGAAAAATTGCGGAAACTGCCACGGTGCGTTGGGCCATGGCATCAGTGGAATCATCTCGATTGCCGGGCCGTCGTTACAAGCCGAACACGATCGGCAGACGGTCCTGGATAGAGTTCAAACCGGCAAAGGAATAATGCCCAGTTTTAAGCGTCTGCTTTCTGCGCAGCAAATCGACGCTGTGACGGACTATGTGACCCAACAGCTGGCCACCATACCTCTCCAAGGCGGCAACTTAGGTGAGGGTAGCACGCTGTTCCGCATATATTGCGCGCCCTGCCATGGGACGGCAGCCCGGGGCGGAGCGCTAGCCTATGCGGGAACGAACGCGCCGTCGCTGGTTGGAAAGAGTGCGGGAATCATCGCTGGAACGATACGCTGGGGGCCTGGACCGATGCCCTCATTTCCGGCTTCGGCAATCAGCAACCAACAGCTCGACTCGATAGTCAAGTATGTCCAGTTCATTCAGCGCCCGCCCGACCCGGGTGGAACGCCCATGAAATATTACGGTGCTGTTGCGGAGGGTTTAATCGCTTGGATCGCTGTCTTTCTTTTACTCGCTGCGGCCGGATGGATCGAAAAAAAGGGTAAAGGATGAACGAAAAGAAGAACGAACGTGATTATACGGGCTGGGCCGTTGCTCTAGCCGGCGCGGCTTTCGGTTGGGTGGCGCACAAGCTTTTTGCAAAAAGGATTGCGACTCTGACTGATGATGAGTCTGATGGCTCGAACGTTTCGGTTTCTGGTGAAACGGGTGCGGCCGAGCCTGTTGTCGGAGCTGAGGTTCCTTCTACACCTAAGCCTTTCCCTTTCGGGCCATCCGGCCCAGCGCAACAAGATAACGGACCGGTCGGAGTATTTGTCGTGGTCTGCTTGTTTTCTGCGGCCATGGCAGCTGGGATCGGCTTTCTGTTTGTCTATTGGGTGAATGGCAGCCATATGCTTCTGGGGGTCACCATGGCCCTTTCAATGGGCACGTTCGGTGCGGCGCTCGTGGTCTGTGCGCATCGACTGATGAACGATGCACAGGTGATTGAGGAACGCGAAACGCTGCCATCCCCCGCGAGCGAGCGAGAAGCGGTATCCAAAGAGTTTTTCGCCGAACATTCCGTGCGGCGACGCCGGCTGCTGATAGGAATGAGCGCGGGGGTGTTGGCAACGTTTGCTGCTTCGATCGTATCGCTGTTTCGGTCGCTCGGAAAACCACCCGGCCCGTCATTGATGGCCGCGATTTGGAAGCGCGGAGATCGACTGGTGACCATTGACGGGCACGTGGTTTCCATTGATACGCTTCAGAACGGCAGCACCATAAGCGTCTTTCCCGAAAATCGCGTCGGCTCTGAAGATGCCCAGGCTGTGCTCATACGCGTAAACGAGCAGCTGCTTAGGTTGCCACAGAAGAGAGCGAATTGGGCGCCCGGCGGGTACCTGGCATACTCCCGCGTCTGCACCCATGCGGGGTGTTCCGTAGGAATGTATCAGGCGGAAACGTGCTTGCTGCAGTGCCCTTGTCATCAATCGACGTTTGACGTGCTATCGGCCGCGCGACCGACGGGAGGACCAGCAGCCCGACCGCTTCCGCAATTGCCGCTGTATGCGGACGAAGACGGAAATTTGCGTGCTGGTGGAGACTTCTCTGAGCCCCCAGGTCCCGGATTTTGGGGGATGCCGTGATCTCTGGGATTTCTGACTGGTTCGATTCGCGCCTCCATCTGGCGAAGTTTGCTCGACGCGCTTTGAATCACGTGTTTCCCGATCACTGGTCGTTCTTGCTCGGCGAAATCGCCCTTTATTCCTTCGTGCTGCTGATCATCACTGGAGTATTCCTGGCGATGTTCTTCGACGCCAGCTCCGCGACCGTTGTCTATCATGGCTCGTACAAAGCGCTGCAAGGAGTCTCTGTATCAGCGGCATATAGCTCGGTGCTGCACATTAGCTTCGACGTCGCGGCGGGCTTGCTGATTCGCCAAATGCATCATTGGGCGGCGCTCGTCTTTGTGGCCGCGATTGTGCTGCATCTGGCGCGCATCTTCTTTACCTCAGCCTACCGCCGGCCACGCGAAATCAACTGGGTCATCGGATTGACGCTTCTCTTGCTTGCCATGGGCAACGGTTTCTTCGGCTACTCAATTGGCGGCGACCTACTTTCCGGGACTGGCTTGCGGATTGCATATTCGATCCTTCTTTCGATACCTCTGATTGGGCCTTGGCTTACATTCATTTTTTTCGGCGGTATCGTTCCGACTAGTGCGGCGATCCCGCGCATGTATGCCATACATGTTTTCATTATCCCGGCAATTCTCACCGCGCTTCTGGCGCTGCATCTCGGCATCATCTGGAGGCAAAAGCACACGAATTACCCAGGGCCCGGGCGGAGCGACCGGTCAATCGTGGGTTCGCGTCTCTGGCCATCTTACGCAGCCAAGTCTTTTGGACTCTGTTTTTTGGTTTTTGCGCTCATTGCGGCGCTTGGCGCTTTCGTGCAGATCAATCCGGTATGGATTTACGGCCCGAATAACCGGGCAGCCGTCCTGCCCAGCGCTCAGCCAGATTGGTATCTCGGTTGGATGGAGGGAGCCTTGCGGCTCTTTCCAGGGGTTCATCTGCGGCTCGGCCAATGGCTGATTCCCGAAATTTTTTTCCCCGGCATTCTATTCCCAGCACTGATCTTCATCTTCCTTTATGCCTACCCATTTATCGAAAAGCTCTTTATCTCCGGGAGCAACGAGCCACACAATGTATTGCGTCTGCCTTATCAGCAGCCGTTCCACACTGCGTTTGGATGCGCGGCCTTCGTTTTCCTTCTGGTGCTTTTCTTCGCTGGCAGCGACGATGTGATTGCCGTGGCCTCCGGAGGTTCCGTGGTTGCCATCAGGACAATTCTGCGGATCCTTGTGTTTGTTGCTCCAGCCATTACTGCGGTCCTCGCCTATGGGGCGTGTTTGCTGGTACGGCGGCGGCACGGTTGTATTTAGGAGGACGGCAACTAGCACGTCGTTCGATTCTGGAAGGATGTCGCAGGCCAAGAAAAGAGGCAGCGAGTACGAGCGAATCTGACCTATTTCTGGTCCCAGCAAACTCTCTGCATCTGAACGGAAACACAAGGCCCAGGCAATAATCGAAGCCAACAAAGCGGATCCTGCGGAGCGCTTCGAAAAGATTTTTTCGTTCGAACCACGGCATTACGGTTCGCGAACAGGCTAATATTTGGTTGGAGCAGATGAAGCACGGCAAGCTCAAGCCGGTGGCTCCCTCTACGGTTTGTGATTTGGGAACGCGTCTTGAGGAACTGGCTCAATCCGAACATTTGATACGCCCCTCGACTCCATCGGAAATCTTGCGTTTAGGGATCTTGGCGCAACAATGGTAGATGGTTGGCTAGGCGCGTTTGAAGAACTCGCTGTAAACTAATGAGACTGTATTGGTTGCACCGCATGGGCGTGTAGCTCAGCTGGGAGAGCACCTGCTTTGCAAGCTCGTAATTTGGGGTGCCTGCTAGCGAGCTAACTCGTTGCAAAGGCTGCGCTAAGCCGTAACGACTCCTCGTTTTCCGTCATCCCAGTTGTTCCAAAGATGTTCCACAAAACCTTCTGAGACGTGACGTATCGCTGATACGATTCGCCCATGCCGAGACTTCTGCCTTTGACTGACTTCCGAGCTAGACGCCGTGTTCTCGTGCGCCGTGATTTCGGCTATGCACCGACCCCAGCACCACGCCCTTCCGAAATGATCGACAAAGAGACGTGGGACAGCATTGTCACGCTCCCGGATGACGTAGCTGTACGGACTACGAACTATCACGGCACGAAGATCAAACAGCTGGATGAACTTTGGGGAGCGTGGATCGAGTGTGTCGGACAGAAGCAAGACACCATATTCCCGGTCATGCTCGATGCTGGCGACGATTTCCAAGCCGCAATCTACAATGCGCTGACTGGGTTCTATCGGCTCTCCGTCGTCGCTCTGCGAAGCGCACTGGAGGTCACCACGATTGGCGCGTGGGCCCAAGTTTGTGCGAAGCGTAAAGAGTTTCGCAGTTGGCGATCCGGCAAATTGCCCCTTTCGTTCGGGCAAGCGTGCGACGGACTCTGCGGATGCGCGGCGACTCTGCGAGATCGTCTCCGAACAACCGTGAATGACAGCCTGTTCGATCAGAGAAATTCCTCGGATGAGGGCGGCTTCGCGAGACGTATTTTTGGCGGAGTATCGAACTACACTCATTCGCGTCCCGGACACGCTGATTCAGACATGCGCGAGAGCAATGGACCAATCTACGTGAAATCGGCGTTCCATCACGTAACGTGGATGCAGTTCGAAGTGATGGGACTCTGCCTCGTGCTTCTACTAATCGCCCGCCCCAAACAACATCTGCCTGCGCCAGCAGTTGAACTGCTCAAAGACGTGACGCGAGTAAAGTCGAGGGTAACCCGTGGGGCTTTCGAGTTTCTCTACCCGGCTGCGGGACGGAAATGAGCAGAAAGCGCACGACGGTCCACAGTTTGCCAGCCGCACGGAGACCCTGTCATTCGCCCAGCCGCGTCTTACGCGAGATCGGAACTCAGCCTAATCGCTGGCCGTCTCCTGTACGGTCTCCGTTTCCTTGGCGCAGGCTCATTCCTCAGAAAGCACCTGCCCAACTCGCGCAGACGCGAACGCATCCGGCAGAAATCCACTTCCGTTGTTCGCAGCAACTCGGCGGCACCACCGGAAGTCGCGGTCGAGGAAATGGCTTCCATCGCTCGCAGTAGGCTTGAGTCCTCGCGCTTCACGAAGTCCGCGAACTCGGCGAGGGCGTGCTTCGCGTCCCGCTGTTTCTCTTGCCGCTGACATCTACTCCTCAGGTGCTCCGAGTGTCTATGGCAAAATTCGTCGCCCACTTGACAGCGATCCGTCTCCTCACAATCGGCGGTGAAGGACAGGTTGCCGGGGCGGCACAGCGGGTTCTTCATCCGTCTTGAGTGGATCGACCGAAGCTTGTTCGCTAGGCACAGGTTGACGTAGTTGAAGAACCGGGCGCTACTCGCCCCGTAGTGCTTCTCCGGGTCGAAAGTCTGAACGATGTCCTGCTTTCCGGCTTCGCGGTACTTCGAATTCGCCGGAAGGGAGTTCAGATGGATCAGAAGGTCTTGCGTCAAGTCTTCGACATCCACGTTCGGCGTTGACCTGCCCACATGCTTTTTGAACCAGTAGCGGACATATCCGGGAAAACGTTCGAGGAACTCCTCAAAATTCTTCGGCACTACGAACCCATCGTGCCCGATGTAGTGCCCGTCAACAACGGTGAACGGGTCGGACTTTCGATTTTCGGCAGAAAAACTGGCAAAATTCACACCCTGATTTCCGACTGCGGCGGTATTGCTCTGCATGGGGGACTCTCCTTTGAAAGGAATTTGGACAACCATGCGAGCAAGCATAGAAGGTCGGGAGGAGTTGGCTGCGCGGGTTCAGCAGGCGCTGGCGCTGCCGACCAAGAAAGAAGCTGAAAGGGTTTTGGAAGCCGTGGTCGCAGCGCTGGAAGCCACCCTGCTGAACAATCTGGAAACGGATGACTTCGCGCTGAAGCTGGGCAGCTTCGGCAAGTTCTCGGTGCGACACAAGCCGGGGATTGTTAAAAGGATCGGCTTTTCCGGCGAGACGATTCAGACGAAAATGAGGCGGAAGATTGTTTTCTTGAGTCTGGGAACGCTGCGCCGACACGAGCGCGTTGGCTGAGCAGAACGCATCCGTTTCGACCATCTCCACCTGCGCTGGGGCGGATGCGATCCTAGCGACGGCGGAGAGCCACACTTGGTCATGCTAGAGTCGGACAGAAGGAGTCGTAGATGCAATGAACACCCGGACTAATCCAGAGAGTCTCCAAGCCGTCGCGCACCATGAGGCGGGACATGCGGTCGCGGGAGTCGTTCTGGGCGTCGAGTTCACTGAGGTCAGAATCGTTCCGGGTAAGGATGGCAAGATCGGAGTTCCACTCAAAACAAATCCTTGGCTCGGGCCGCGTCCCTCGCCCAACCCCGGCGAATTTACAGACGAGGAATGGGCGGCACTGTCGCAAAGCGATAGGGAATGGGAACAGTGGAAGAGGCGAGATCACGAGAAGTACGCCATTTTCTGCTTTGCAGGCAAAGCCGCCCAGCTTGAGTACGCCGGGGTAGTGAATGACGAAGACGCCAAAGCAGATTACTCTTTTGTGGAATACTGGCTTCCCGATTATCAGCAGCGCAAGGCAGCATTGGAACAGGAGGCGATCGGACTGGTCAGGAATAACTGGCCTGCCGTTCAGGCTGTGGCGGCGAAACTTCTGGAACGTGCTGTTTTGGTTCCGGCTGAAGTCGAAGAAATCTTCAGCCGAACAATGCCGAACGTGCAGCTACAAAGATCAACAGGAGCCTGAAATGCCCTGCGTTTATACAACTCCGGCGGGGTTGTGCGACGGTACGGCACCCCTCTCAGCAAACGAGCACTATTTACCTCGCGCTCTGGGGAACTTTCAAGATGACGAACGCCTCGTCAATCGAATCTGCAACACCTGTCAGCAAGTGTGCTCAAGACTTGAGGACGTGTTCGCGCACAATAGCGCGGAGGCGTTCTTCCGAGAGATGGTTGGCCGTGTGGGACGGAAAGATCACAAGGGAAAGAACATTTTTTACGAGCCGACATTCGGAATCCCGCCGTTGGCGATCTTAGGAAAACACCCGGGCCACGACTTTGAAATTCTTTGGGAGTTGGTCCCCGATCCTGAAAATCCCGGCAAACGCGGTTGCACCCCGATGAGCCAGCTTGTTTTCATTTCGGACGACGGTAAAACCCTCAGACTGCCCTTCCGACCGGGCAAGTGGACAGCAGAGCGAATCAAAGCCGTTCTCGAAAAGAGCGGGGTTAAGGGTGATCACATCGTGGCGGTCGGCAATACCGAGGATGAACATGCGGAGATGAGGGCGTTGACCGATGTGCTGGCTCCGGCGGGGAAAGAGCGAGAAGTCCCACCTCTGGTGAATGGAGCAGGCATCGAAGGCGAAATGAAAGCAGAGATTTCCGAGAAATATATCCGAGCAATCGCAAAGGTTGGGTTTCACTATTTCCTGAATTATTTTCCGAATTTCTCAGGGATGGAGCCGGAATTCGACGAGATAAAGACCTTCATCTATCACGGTAAGGCCAACCGACAAATCGTTCGAATCATAGATGAGCCGTTTCTGAGGGACTTGCAGCAGCGAGGCGCAAGACTAAACAAATGGTGCCACTTGCTCAGTGCAGAGAGTACTGGCAGGGGCATTGAGGCACGAATTCAATTTTTCGCCGGACCTGAGGTTCAGCCCTTGGTGTGGAGCATCGTGATCAGCACGAAACCGTCCGCACACGTTCAATTCACAGGGCACGCCTTTGTTTACTTCGACGATGTGACAGAGGAATACCAAGGTCGGCGTGCGGAACTGATTGCGGTGCCGATTTCTTTGGAAGATGACATCCGCCTTCGTGCCTACTCGCTGTACGTACAACGTGGCCGGAGAGATGGGTTTGCATTGGATGACTGGCTTGAAGCGGAAGCCAAGATTCTCGGAATCTACAGGGAAAAATCGGCAATGTCCCCCACCGCAGCACCGGTTTCCTCCGTTTCCAGATGAGATTCTGCGCCGGACTCGGCAGGCAATTGAATCGGAGGGTTTGACTCTTTGCGCGACGTTATTCCAGAACCAGTCTTCGACGCGATCCAGAGTCACTTGCGCAGTGTTGGCGATAGCGCCCAATCTGCGTGGGCGGCTGCTAACGCGGAAGAAGACACATTGACAGGAGATTTCTGCGGTCGGCTGAGAACAGAACCGAAACGGATACTAGTAAACGGCGGCCAGCAATGGGAGTGGAATGTTCGCTACAAGAAATTTCGCGGTCGAGGTCCAAATGCATTCGAGAGCAGAAGCGGAGCTGACGGAATCATTGTGATCGAAGTGACGACTACTGCCAACGGCGAGAGCCTGTATAAGAGCCTTCTCTTTCAAGCAAAAAAGGGCGATCTCCGACTCAATGCCGATGTTATAGAGCAAGTCCGCAAAATGGAAAGAATCGCACACGGTAGCTCAGCAGTCTTTGAATACCGCGAAGATGGTTACCGTGCGGTCCCCGGAACCTTTTTCTTGGAGCGCAAATCAGATCGAAGAGCCTTGGTGAGAGAAAATGAACATCCCTTGGGTTCGTTCCTAGGCGACGAATTCTTACCGTGCAACAGCGGAGTGCGCGGAATGTATTATGACGCAGTACGCGAACGGCTTTTGATTCCCACGGGCAGGAACGACGTTCGAGCAATGAGGGTGGAATTGCGGCATCGCGTGCTGATCGAAGTCGGACGGAGATGAAACTCTCCTTCGAGGAGGCGCTAATCGATGTTTGGCGGCAGACCCTCATCGAGAACGCCAAGACCGTTAAACTGGGCGGCAGCCGCTATCCTGTCCGGCGCACCCCGAAGCGCGGCTTGCGGCAGGTGGATTTCATCTTCGAGGGGAACGAGATTCGGGGGCTAGAGCAGAACCCGGACACGAAGTCCCGTTGGGCGCAGATGGCGCGATCCGGCAAGAGAGTGATGCAGTTCCTCAGCGAGGGGCGGTACGTGGCGGTCGTCGCGGATGGGAAGGTGACTCTGTACGGGGTGGCCGACGAAAGATGAGCTGACTGCCCTATGCCACACATAGAAGAAACTCTCAATCGTCTCGCAATAGCGTTCGCGGTCAAGGACATCATGACCCCGCGTACGGGATTGGTCTGCGCGTTGAATGGCATGCAGGCCGCGAGGGTTTCGGACGATAATCCTGATTACGACGTTATCCCCATTCAGCAGGGAGGAATCCTAACCGGGTATTTCGAGCGTAAGTTACGCAGAGCGAGGAAAATTACACCAGCCGACCTCATTGCGGACGGGACTAGCCTGCTCGACCTCGTCGAGATTCTTGAAGAGCGCCAATTTTCCTTTGTGCTCAGTCGCCAGAAGATAGAAGGCTATGTCCATTATTCGGATTTGAATCATCAGTTGGTGAAGCTCACGTTTTACGTAATGTTGGAGGCTCTTGAGAGAACGGCTCTCAACTCGATACACAGTACAAGCGATCGTGAATCCCTAAAGAAAGACCTCCCTGAACAGCGGTTCGAGCAGATTGAAAAAGCGTACAAACGAGCCGGACGAGCCGCTCGCGACCTTCTCGGCTATTTGAACCTCTCGGATATGCTGCAACTGGCCGCCAAGAGAGGCCACGTGTCTGTTGAGGGTCGCTTCATAAAAGCCATGAAAAAGGTTCGGGATGGTGCAGCTCACAGCACGGAGAACTTGGTGTCCAGCTACGATGACGTGAAAACGCTGGCGAACGTTAAGCGCGAATGCCTGCGCGTGCTTGGTACGTCGTGATAGATTTCGCGACGCGCTCGGACGCGACTGACCACTCCTTCGAACGCACACTGATCAAGGTGTTGCGGCAGACGCTCGTCGAGAACGCCAAGGTATCGCACAGGGCTTGCTCAGCACTACGCTGTGATTGTTCCATCGCAGAGTAGGAGAGCGGGACAAATTAAATATGGTCAAGCTCGTTTCGCCCGAATACAGCTTGGAGATATTCTGTTACCGAATGCTGGGTCGAGACCCTCTCTGCGTAATGGAATCAGCGTCAGCGGAAATTTCTTATGCTCGCCTGCTTCATCAGGAATCCACGAAGGATTTGGATTTCCGCAAGGGGTCGCGAGGACAAGAGTATTGTGATGGTTTGCAGCAGTTAATTTCTCTGTTGATGAACGGCACGGTCCCGTCAAATGCAACGCCCGAGTTCCTTGCTGCTGTGAAGCCGCTCGTACAACAGCTTTTGGAAAAGTGGGAAATCGGTGAGCTTCGCAGGCACTTCTCGTAGGCTCCGGTCACTTCTTCCAATCAAAGCCCGCCAACGGCGGATGCCGATTCTGGGCCGGATCGGCTGCCGGAAGGGGTTTGGGTCGGCTGGGGCGTTTCCGAGGCGCGGGAAGGGTTTGTGACCAGCTTTGCGCGTCTTTCTGTGGTCCGTTTTGACAGGAACGATCATCGATGAGGTTGATCCGATGAAATACCGCCCCTCCGGCTCCGGCTTGTTACTCCAAATGTAATAATGGTATTTTCTAACCGCACGAAGGTACCGAGAACTTCGTGTCCCAGCAATCGAATGACAGACGTCAGCGTCACATTGAACGGAGAGCATCGGCGAGCTACGGTTGCGTTCGCTGGACTTCCTGATCTTACTTTTATAAACGAATGGAGAGATAAACTCGGCGCAGATACCGATGCCAAACGCCGAGATGCCGTGGATTTGGCCCAGATTGCGATTGACAGTTTTTTAGCGCATACGAAAATACAACAAATCTATGTCAAGAGTGTGGACGAAATCGCGACCTACCCCGCCAAGGTTGATGAGCACGTTGAAGTTGCAGGCTTCGTTCTGTTGAAGTGCGACTGGTTTCCTGATTCAGGAGTCATTGGAATTTGCCATTTTCGCCGATCGTGGTCCGACAGCATCATCCTTGATTACTTGGCTGTTCACCCCTTCATTGCTAATCCACCGGACGGGTATTCCCACATCGTGAATGGTGCAGGTTCCGCCCTGCTTTGGTTCGTCAGCGATATCGCCCGTCGATACAAGTGTCGTCGTTTGTGGGGTGAAGCGACGCACGGCTCTCACGGCTATTACAAACAGATGTTCGATCTGGATGACGTTGAAGACCTCATCTCCGCTGACAAACTTCATTATTTAGAATGCGCCAAGAAGGAACTACTCTGGCGTGCTGAAGGCGAAGCGAATAATATGAAAGCTGAAATAAAACAGTTGTACAAAGCAGAAGCGAAGAATCCGCCCCTAATTGGAAGGCGTTCTGTCGTCGTGAGTCCATCGCGCACACTGGCTTACCACTTTTTACAGTTGCCCACGCATGTGCAGAAGGAGATTGCGGGACTGTTTGGCTTGCCGGAAGAAGGCGCGGAAGAACTGAGCGACGACTTACTTTTTCGTGCGCTGTTCCGAAAAGCGACTGAGCGCGGAAGACTTCCCGATCTTTGGAAGGAAGTTGAAACGAAGCATCCGAAAGGACGTCCCAATGAGAATCCATTTTGATAGAGGCGGGTTGAGAAAGCGATCAGCATGAACAACTATTTTAGTGATTGGTATCGTTCTGCTTCGATTTCGCCGGAAGGCATACCACTTGTAAAAAGGTGGGACGGGGCCGCGTCTTTTGAGGTGGATGCAGGCGAAATCGGTCTGTTGGCTCAGGTTTTTTATCAGTTAAATCCATCGGACTCATCATTCCCAGAACGTTTTCGGAAGTCAATCAACGAATCCGACCCAACTTTCCCGATGTCCGGCAATGACCGTGAGTTGATCGTGTTGGCCGGTGCCGCACTGGTAGACGCGATGGAACGCGGCGCACGAGACATTGCTGATCTGACTGCCTTGTTTCTCGTATGTGGAGCAGTGCAGAACGTGCGTTCAGCAATCGTGGTGCCGGGGATTCCTGAGATTGCTGTTAAATATCTCAGTCGCCGATCGGTAGAAAGAGCCAAACCAGAAAAAGACGGCAAAGAGGAAGAGCTTTCTAAAGCGCTCGTGGCGGCGGGTGAGCCGTATAGCAAGCTGGCTCCGGCATTTCAACGATTACAGTTGGAATTTCCTATTGTTTCGGAAGAAGCGAACATTCTGTGGTGGTTGATCTCGGAAACGAGTCGAGATGTAGACCAACGTTGGAACAAAATGCCGCTTGGAATGGCTTGCGTGCTCACAGGCAAGGAACTTGCCGACCTGACCCAAATAATCCCCGGCCCTATCGCAGCACGAGCGTTTTTAGACCGAGCAATCCGGTCTGGGCGGAAGAAAGTCGCTGCTTCAACGTCGATTGCAGATGTCGTGAACGAAACAGATAAAACTTGGCGCGGTTCTCATTTTTCAAAACCTGTTCCGAATGGGCTAGAAGGTATTCTGCCGTTGACTCATGCTGTCGTTCTTTCCGTACAGGCTTCTGATGGTGCCGCATGGCAGCCCATCTTCAAAACCGCAACCGACATCGGCGCGACTGCGAAAAAAAATCCCGACTTGATGGCGTATCAATTCTACTTAGAGCAACTGGCCGCTCGCTCTTTTATTGAAATCAAGGAGTCGTGATGACGACGCCCCCTCAAGGACCACATGTTTCTCCGTCGCCTCAGTCCCCACCGGTGGTCGAGTCGAAATCGCCTATTCCAGCTTCGGATGTCGTCATCGATTTGCCGAGCGGGAATGAGCTAGATGCCTTAGCCGCCACAGTATTGCAACAGGCTCAACTAACGCGGTTGATCGTTGTCGCGGGGCCAGTTAAAGCAGGCAAGACCACGTTGATAGCCACTCTGCACGACCTGTTCCAGACCGGAAAAATCGGTGACTATGCGTTCGCTTGGTCAAGAACACTGCCTGCATTTGAACGGCGATGTCATCTATCTCGAATCGCTTCGGAACGTAATGCCCCAGACACCGAACGCACGCCTTTCGGAAAGGTACGCTACCTGCACGCTCAGGTTTCGGGGCCCGAATTACCCGACGGTTTACTCGATCTCTTATTTATTGACGTATCGGGTGAAGTATTCGACGGAGCACGCGACTCCATTTCGGAATGTCAGCAATTAGATTTTCTAAAGATGGCCGATCACTTTTTGTTGTTGATGGATTGCGAGAAAATCATCGATTTCAAGAAGCGGAATCTCGTGATACACGATGCGGCGATGTTGCTTCGTTCCTGTCTTGATAGCGGAATGCTCTCACCTTCGTGTATCGTGGGCGTCCTTTGGACCAAATACGATTTCGTCGCAGCGTCAGGCGACGGAGAACATGCTACGTTTGTCGAAAAAGCTGAGGAAGAATTGCGGAAGCAGTTTGCTTTACGGGTCGGAGACTTGTCCTTCAGGAAAGTCGCAGCAAGGCCAGCGGATGTTAAGGGGTTGGAATTCGGACACGGAGTCCCGGAGCTACTTCGAGAGTGGGCAACCAAATCTCCGCGTGACCGGACAATGAATCTGCTGCCCAGTGAGCGTTTAGGTTCTCGTGAGAGCGAGAAATTTCTGGAGCGGCATTTTAACGCCACACCAAAATGAGCGAGTCACAAAAGTTCGTGATGATTGGGCTTCCGGCTTCGGGGAAAACGAGCTTTCTCGCTGCACTTTGGTATTTGGTTCAGCACGAGGACGTTGACCACAGGTTCAATCTTGAGCGGATGGAAGGTGACAGTAAGCATTTGAATCGCATCTCAAGTCTGTGGGCAAGTTTCGAAGTTGTGCCACGAACGGCTGTCAGCATCGAACGAACCGTTTCTATGGTCTTGACGGATACCGTCGAGAAGAAAACTATAACTTTGACTTTCCCGGACCTTTCCGGCGAATCATTCATGGCGCAGTGGGTTGAGAGGCATCTCACGAAAGGCTACGACGACTTTTTGAGAGAATCGGTCGGGGGAGTGTTGTTCATTAGCCCCTTGAACTACACCAAGCCAGCGCGCATTGCTTCGGCGACGCCGTTACTGAAAGAGATGGGTGAGGCGGAACAGTTCAAAGAAGAGAATGAAGAGGGTTCCATCCCTTGGGACGCCGCCAAATCACCTGCGACTCAAGTGCAACTGGTAGAACTGTTGCAATTTATGGCTGGGCGTGAGTATTTCAAACCGCCGTTTCGCTTAGCTCTGGTAATCTCAGCTTGGGACCAGTTGAAAGGCGCGAGGATCAGCCCTGCAAAATGGCTGGAAAAAGAGATGTCGTTTCTTTCTCAGTTTTTGGAGAGCAATCGTCGTCTGTTCGATTCCAACGTCTATGGCGTGAGCGCTCAAGGTGGTGACTACGACAAAGATGTAAACGAATTAAGCAGGAAGACCGCATCGGAACGACTCCTCATTGAGGGAGACGGCGTGAGAAACGCCCACGACTTAACAGAACTGTTGACATGGTTAATGCACTGACATCGGACGCCGCCAATTTACAGACAGGTGAAATCCATCAATTCTTGCACGGCTATTCGGACGGTCATCGCCTCATCGAGAGTTCGGTAAGTCTTCCCAGTGAACTCGCACGATTGATGCTCAAAATGAGCGATCTGTCGGGCAGTAATGTCGTCAGCGGATTTGAGCGGTATATCACTGGCTATCCGCTGGTTTCTATCGACGCGTACGCGCTGGCAATGACTTGGTATGCACCGGAAATGCCGCGACCCGGCTGCGTCTGGACGCATACGATTGTGCTGTCAACGCAAAGGCTCGCAACGATCTCATCTCTGGTCTCGCTCACGAAGTTGTTTAAGCGGCCTGAGCGTACCTATCTGAGAAGTGATTACGCTGAAACCATTCATTTCGAGAGTAGCTCTGTGAAGACGAGCGCGTTTGAACGTGATGCAGACCCGGTTTTCAGGAACCAGCTAGAGTCGATTTTCTCCGCTTATTACGGGTCCCCGAATCTTAGCCCCGTGGTTCTGGTTGCCCAAAATTCCGATGAGTTTTCCGACGCCATTTTTGCTCTTTGGTCGCAGCAATGGCCACGCCTTCGGCAGAAATTTTCGTTTTGCACGGGTTCCCTTTCTGGGAGAAGTCTCGACGGTCGTGCCCTCGACATCCAGTGTTCGCCTCCGACCGCTGCCAAAGATGTTGCTCGCGAAGCGAGTGCTGAGCCGTTCCGTGTCGAACCGATACTGATACCTTCTCAAGACAACAAGTGCAATCCACACTTCGCGTCCACAATAGATGACGCCGTGCTTCCGAGTGGTGGAGCATTTCGCACTTTCTTGTGGGCATCTGTCGATGACAGCGCTGACCGCAATGACGTTTTGTCTTTCACGAGAATCTACGACGTGGTCAGCACTTCCCAAGGCGCAGATGACGCTATTTATTTGGTTGCGAAATACTTTCCTGAACCAAACAGCGGCGCTCGGTTGAAGGAGTTGTTGTTCGGAAGTGACCCACCAGACTTTGCAAATTATAAAGAACGCGACATTTTGTTCTCGCTAGCGACGACACCAGATTTCCGAATCTTCGATTTCGAAGCACTATCAATCGACAGTCGTGTAACTCGCCTTTGTGCCAGCAAACCGAACGAGGCGCAGCGGCTACTAAGACAGTTATTTCAAGTCACTGTAAACGACCTTGGTGAAACAATTCTGCCCACTCTGATCGTTCACATGGATACGGACACAGCTAAGGAGATCACGCAAGAACGGCCTAAATTCCTTCCCGGTCTTTTTCGAGCAAAACCAGATTTGGCTCGTTCGCCCGAACTCTGGAAATTAGGCGGTGATCGCAAACGAGAACTCTTTGAGGCTGTCGTCGGACAAAAAGAACTCGATTCGTCCGCCATTCAGGGAATCGTCGCAGCGCTGCTCGACAGCAATTCGGACGGCTTCCTTCGTCGATCAATCGATCATTGGGGCAAAGACGCGGTTTTCTCCATTCTTGATTGGGTTGACTCTCATGAAGGACGAATGTCCCGAGCCTCTCGCGATGCTCTCTCCAACCAACCGGACCTTGTGATGGATTGGGTTCAACAAAAGTCCGATAGTTCGCCAGCTTCCGTAGCGGCTGTTGCGCATGTAGTTGCGCCGTACGCGAGCAGGATTTCGAAGAGAGACTCCGCAGTGTGGCTTCGTACATTTCGTGATGTTCAAGGCACCGCAAATGATGCTGAGAAGGACTATCTGGCGAGCTTCCTGCTAACACTGGCGTTTTGCAACGCGCCTCCCGCGCCTCTCGACCTAGTCGCGGAGTCGTATCAGCGAGTGCATCAATCAGCGTGGGAGGAAATGCTAAGTGATGAGGCATGGAGCATTGTGGAACCGTTTGTGCCTGAATTGTCGTGGTGGAAGAATTGGGATAAATGTGAGCGTCTAAACCGAGGGTTGATCGCGGCGTTCATACGTTATCGCTGGCATTCAAGCGAGTTAAGACGAGTAAAGAATTACTGTCCACGGAATAGCTCTACCGATCTAATGCAACAAATCTTCCAGAGTGCAAGAGACGTTAAGGGTGGAAAGGAACTTGTGCGAAACGTGGAACGGGATGCCTGACATACTAAATGCTAAGGATGTTTGGCGGTCTTAGCCGTAGGTGCGACACAGCGCGAGACCCCTGTGGAAGCCATTTCTGCGGCGATTTTGGTTGCGGGATGGAGTCCTACGATCACCAGTTCAAGCAAGCCAGCTTCCCCAATGAACAAGAGGCTTGCCTAGTGTAAGTGTGGGAGACTGTTCTTATATGTCGGAATCCGCCGCCAAAGTCCACACCTTGCCGCTAGTTGAAGGGCAAGTCGTAACGGGCACACTCTTCAGCGAACCGATGCGGGTCGAGACCATTCGCGACAGCGGGCCGGGCACGTGGGTCGTTGGCTTGTGCGGTCTGACCACCGAACGATTTCGGAAGGTCACCCTCACCTCTGCCGATCTTCAGCAGCTTCAAATCCAGAAGCCGCATTTCACCTACGATGGCGACGGGCAAATTCTCAGGATCGGCGTTCAGGCGTACTCCCTCGGCATCGCCTACGAGTTTGATCCCTATTTCGGACTCTCGATCTCTCGCGTTGACCCTCTGCCCCATCAGCTTGAAGCGGTCTACGACTACCTGCTGAAGCTGGCGCGAGTCCGATTCCTTTTGGCAGACGATGCTGGTGCGGGCAAGACCATCATGGCGGGCTTACTGATCCGAGAGCTTAAGCTGCGCGGACTCGCCGAGCGAGTGCTCATCATCTGTCCTGCTAACCTCACTTTCCAGTGGCAGCGCGAACTGAAGGAGAAGTTCGAGGAAAAATTCGTAGTCCTGAAGGGCGATCTGATCCGAGAGCAGTTCGGGATCAACCAATGGCTGGAAACGCCGATGGTGATCACCTCGCTTGATCTTGCGAAGCGGGACAACATCCTGCCGGGACTGAAGCAGGTACGGTGGGATTTGGTCGTCGTCGATGAAGCTCACCGCATGTCGTGGACGCCCCCGTCTAAGAAAACGGCTCGCTACGCGCTGGGAGAATTGCTGCGCGACTCCTCTGACAACCTGCTCCTCCTGACAGCGACGCCCCACAAGGGCGACCCGACCAACTTCAGTCTTTTCCTCCAACTCCTCGACGAGGACGCCTATGCCGACGTGAAGTCCATCCGCGAGGCGATGGATCGCCGTCGCGCCCCCTTTTACCTGCGCAGGACGAAAGAGGCGATGGTCTATTTCCCCCAGCGGAAGCCGGATGGCACGTGGGAAGCCAAGAAGATTTTCACGAAGCGCATCCCGCACACGGTGGACTTCCACATCGACGGCGCTGAGGACGAACTCTATCGCGAAGTGACCGCATTCGTGAAAGCCCAGTCGAACCGGGCGGCAGCGAACGGCGACGATCCCCGCGCCAGAGCGGTCCGATTCCTCATGGCGTTGTACCAGCGCCGCCTCGCGTCGAGCACCCACGCCCTGCGCCGCTCCCTCGAAAATCGCATAAAGCGCCAGACTGAGATGCTGAAGAAGGCGCAGGAAATCGCTCGGTACGCGCCGCCCGACCTGCCAGACATGGAAGAACTGGATGAGATGGAAGACGCCGAGCGCGAGCGGCTGGAGGACATGATCGCCGCCGTCAGCCTCGCCCGCAACCCGGATCAGGTAAAGGATGAAATCGAGGAACTGAAGGTGCTAGTCGAGCATGCGATCCGGGTCGAGGATGCCGCGTGCGAAGCGAAGTTGTCTCGGCTCCAAGAACTACTGAAGCAGCAGGGATTCTTCGACAATCCGCAGCAACGGCTCCTGATCTTCACCGAATTCAAGGACACGCTCGACTATCTCGTCAAAAAACTGAGGGAATGGAACTTCACTGTCGGCACGATCCACGGCGGGATGCACATCGGCACTCGCGACGAACCCGGAACGCGCCTCCATGCGGAGCAGCAGTTCTGGGAGGGCGCGACTCAGGTGCTCGTCGCGACTGAGGCGGCGGGAGAAGGTATCAACCTCCAGTGCTGCCACATCCTGTTCAACTACGACATTCCGTGGAACCCCAATCGGCTGGAGCAGCGGATGGGTAGAATCCACCGCTACCTTCAGACCAAGGACTGTCTGATCTTCAATTTTGTCGCCACGAACACAATCGAGGGGCACGTGCTTCAGAAGCTCCTCGATAAGTTGCAGGAAATTCGGGACGCCCTCGAAAGCGACTCGGTCTTCAATGTCGTCGGTGAGATTCTTCCTCCCAACGAGATCGAGCGTATCCTCCGCGACTTCTACGCGGGCAAGTTCGGCAACGCCGATCTGGAGGAGCGTCTGCTGCGCGACGTGAAGGAAGATCGGTTCCGCGCCATCTGCCAGAACGCGCTCGAAGGACTTGCGACCAAGAAGCTCAATCTCGAAATGCTAATCGAGCGCAAGGCGCTTGCGCAGGAGCGCCGCGTAGTGCCGGAAACCATCGCCCGCTTCATAAAGGACTCGGCTTCGCTCGTGCCTTTGACCCTGAAGACTTTCGCCACGCTGCCCTATACATTCGAACCCACCGCCACGCCGCAGGCTCTTCGACAGTATGAAAAGCAGCCGGACTGGAAATTCCAGCCCGTTGCGTCGAGGTATCCGCGCTTCTCCACCGACCGCGAGGTTGCAGACGGAAACAATCTGGAGTGGGTTACGCCGGGGCACCCTTTGTTTGAAGCTTTGCGCCGACACGCCGTAACTCGCTCGCGGGACGCCCTTGCGCAGGGCGCGTGTTTCTATTCGTTGGAAGCGGATAGCCCGGCGCGTGTTGATTTCTATCGTGCCCGGATTGTCGATGGGCTTGGACACGTCGTCCACGAGCGCCTGTTTGCTGTGCAAATCGACAGCGACGGCACAACCCGGCTCTCTGGCCCCACGATTCTGGGCAATCTGCAACCAGCCCCGGCTCCGAAAGAACCGCCCGGTCTAGCTTCCACTCCTGAGCCGTCAACGTGGCTTCAGGAGAACGCGCTGCTGCCTTTCTTGGAAGATGTTCGCAAGGTGCGCATCGCGGAGGTCGAGCGGATCGCCGCTCACATCGAGATGTCCCTGACCGAACTCATCGCGAAAGAGGATGCGGCAATCGGACGGTGGGAGGGCGAAGCCGAGCGCGGCGTCGAAGGCGCGGCTGGCAATCTGAAACAAGCTGAAGACCGCCACTCCGTCTTGCTGCAACGGCGGGAGAGTCGCAGGCAGGAGATGGAACGGCAGAGGTCACTTACCTTGCAGGCGGTGGATCGGCTCACCAGCATCATCATCTTGCCGCATCCCGACCGCGACCGCCCCGACATCGCCAACCTGCGCCCTGACCCGGAGACCGAAGCTGTTGCGATGCGAGTCGCAATCGAATATGAGGAGAAGCAGGGGCGCGTCGTCACCGATGTCCACGAGAAGAACCTCGGCTACGACATCACCAGCATCAACACCCAGTCGGGAGAGTTGCGGCTAATCGAGGTGAAAGGCATCGGCGCACACACCGGAACAGTGTGCCTCACCCCGAACGAAAAACGGGTCGCGGAGGATAGACCAGATTGCTTCTGGCTCTACGTCGTTTCCAACTGCAAGAGTCCGTCACCGCTGCTCAACGAGCCGATCCTGAACCCGGCGAAGATGCCGTGGATCGAGGTCAGGAAGATCGACCACTTCTACCTGACGCTCTCGGCAATCAACGTGGCGTCTACCGATCCGAAGCTATACCCGGAGAGCGGGAAGCAATGATTCCCAAAGAGTGCAAGCGCCTTGCGGAAGTGGACTTTCCAATCGCAACTGTCAGCAAATTTTCCGTTGCAGAGAACAACGTAAGACACGGACACCCGAAGACCCTTCATCTGTGGTGGGCGCGGCGACCTTTAGCCGCTTGCCGCAGCATGCTGATGGCGTTGTTGCTACCTGATCCTTGCGAGCCAACTTGCCCCGACGACTTCAAGCAACGGGCGCGAAGCATTTTGCCGCGAGTTCAAGGTGCTGTAGGCACAGGCGATGCTGCGCTTCGCAATGAGCTTCTACGGTTTATCGGCGACTTTGCTAGTTGGGATAACTCCGCTAGTCCCTCTTTCTTAGAGGCGGCACGGGGGTTGATCAGGGCTGCCCACGGAAAAGAGCCACCTCTAGTCGTCGATCCGTTCGCCGGGGGTGGCTCCATTCCACTCGAAGCTCTCCGCGTCGGCTGCGACGCTTCTGCCACGGACTTGAACCCAGTTGCATGTTTGATCGAAAAGGCGATGATCGAGGACATTCCGCGAAGCGGCTCTAACCTGCCAGATCGAATTAAGCAAATCGGAGCAGAAATAACAGCAGCGACCGAAGCGAAACTGGGGGAGTTCTATCCCGCAGCCCCTGACGGTTCTAAACCGATTGCATACGTATGGGCAAGGACAATCACTTGCGATAGCTGTGGCGCGGAGATACCGCTCGTTCGCTCTTTCTGGTTATCCAACAAAGGAAAGCGGAAGCGAGCGCTTCGCTACAAAGTGGAGAAGACCAATCATAAGAAAGCGAGTCTAGTGTTCGAAATATTCGAACCGAAGAATGAAACTCAAGTCCCGGCTGGGACTGTCAATCGTGCGAAAGCAACCTGTCGGTGCTGCAACTCGGTAACCGTGCCAGCGCGAGTCCGTGCTCAACTCGCGGTACAGGGCGGCGGCGCTGACGTTCAGTTCGATGCGAAAGGGCAAAGAACTGGAGGTGCTCAAATCCTGTGCGTAGTGGGGGTCAGCAACGGTGGCGGTCGCACCTACCGTCTTCCAAACTTGCAAGACTACCTCGGAGTCTGGAAGGCAAGCCTAAAGCTAAAGAATTCCAATCTGAAAGCGCCCGATGAGCCTCTTCCTCCACAGGGCAGTCTCGGCTTCCGGGTACAACCTTATGGCATAACGAACTGGGGGCAATTGTTCAATGTGCGCCAGAAGCTCGGTTTACTTCTTCTAGCAGCTCGTTGAAGAATTTAGCTTTTGAAGCGGTCCGCCATGATTTTGTGAGTCATCGAGTTATCGCTGGGCGGTGAAGGGCTGCTGTGGATGTTTCCTTTTGGCTCAGCGCGCCCAAATCGA